>JAKORH010000332.1 GCA_029777935.1 Pseudomonadota bacterium | reverse complement strand
TGCTCGTCGCTTATTTGGATTGACCAAACCGCGCTCCTCGCGCCTAGCACTGCAAGCCAAAGCGGCCCGTCGCACACACGAATTATTCACGGATAGGTTCTTAATGCTTGCCAAGCCGCACGACGCCGGCTGTGACCCGCGTCACAGCTCACGATCAGGAAGAACCCCAACTCAGCCGAGCGCGTTTCCGGCCGCGAAGCGAGCCAGCGCGGTTTCGCCGTCGCCGAGTTCGACCTCGATCGCGTACAGGCGCTTCACGTAGCTCGACAGCGCGTACTCCACCGTCATGCCGATGCCGCCGTGCAACTGGATCGACTGCTGCGCGATGGTGCGCAGCGCCCGGTGCGCGAGCACCTGCGCGGCGTCGAGCGTGCGCGCGTCCATTTTCATCGCGGCGGCGAGCATCAACGATTGCGCCTGCTCGTACAGCACCAGCAGGTCCGCCATCCGGTGCGCCAGCGCCTGGAAGCGGCCGATCGGCTGGCCGAATTGCTTGCGCGTGCGCAGGTACTCGGCGGTGAGGTCGAGCACGGTCTTCGCCAGCCCCATGCCTTCGGCGATCCGGCCGATGCGCGCGGCGTCGGTCCCCGCCTGCCAGGCGCTGCGCGCAGCCGTGCCCTCGGCGACTACGGCCGCGCCGGCATCGAACTCGACCTCGGCGGCGGCACTGCCGTCGAGCTGACGATAAGAGCGACGGGTGCAGTCGGCGGCACTGATCGCGACGATGCGGTCGCCGACGGCCGCCAGCAGCCGGCCGGCGTAGCTCGCGTGCGGCGCCCAGCCGCGCGCGCGCCTGCCTTCAGCCCGCACCTCGCGCAGCGGCACGACGATCTCGCCCTCCGCGATCGCGGCCAGAGCGGCATCGCGCTCGCCCGACCGCGCGCAGCGCGCCAGCGTGGTCGCGGCGGCGATCGCGCTGTCGACGAACGGCTCGAGCAGCCAGCCACGCCCCAGCGTCTGCGCGATCAGCACTGCATCGATCAGCGGCCGGCCCAGCCCGCCGCGGTCTTCCGGCACCAGCAGCCCCGCCAGGCCGAGCTCGACCAGCTCGCGCCACGTCGCCGGGACGTTCGCGGCATCGGTCTTCGCCTGCGCGCGGCGCGCGTCGACCGCGCAGCGCTCGCGAACCCAGCGTTCGCAGGTGGCGAGCAGCAGCGATTGATCTTCGGTGAGGGAGAAGTCCATCTTCGTGAGGTCAGTGACGATCTGTGTGGTGCTGACCCTCACCCTCGGTCCCTCTCCCGGAGGGAGAGGGATGAAAAGCCCCTCTCCCCCCGGGAGAGGGGTTGGGGTGAGGGAGACGATGCACGCTCACAGCTCCAGCACGTGCTTGGCGATGATCCCGCGCTGGATTTCGTTGGAGCCGCCGTAGATCGTGGTCTTGCGCAGGTTCAGGTACATCGCCGGCTCGGGCCGCAGGCGGCCGTCACGCGCCGGCAGCGCGGCCGTGCCTTGCATGTCGGCGATCAGCTCGCCGATCTTCTGGATGATCTCGGCACCCTTGATCTTCAGCATCGACGACATCGGCCCCGGCGCGCCGCGCGCGCGCGCCTCGGACAGCACGCGCAGGTTCAGCATCTCGAGCGCCATCAGCTCGATCTCGACCTCTGCCATGCGCGCGGCGAACAGCGGATCTTCCGCGTACAGCTTGCCGTTGCGCTTCAGCGTGCGCGCCAGTTTCTTCGCGCGCTCCATCTCGCGCTTGTTGATGCCGACGTTGGCGATGTTGGTGCGCTCGTGCTCGAGCAGATACTTGGCGATGGTCCAGCCCTGGTTCTCCGCGCCGACGAACTGCTCGGCCGGCACCTCGACGTTGTCGAACCACACCTCGTTGACCTCGACCGAGCCGTCGAGCAGCTCAATCGGCCGCACCGTGATTCCCTTGCTCTTCATGTCGACCAGCAGGAAGCTGATGCCTTCCTGCTTCTTGACCGTCGGGTCGGTGCGCACCAGGCAGAAGATCCAGTCGGCGTGCTGCGCCAGCGTGGTCCACGTCTTCTGGCCGTTGACGATGTAGCGGTCGCCCTTGCGCTCGGCGCGCGTCGCAAGCGACGCCAGATCGCTGCCGGCGCCGGGCTCCGAGTAGCCCTGGCACCACCAGTCTTCCATGCTCGGAATGCGCGGCAGGAAGCGGCGCTTCTGCGCCTCGTTGCCGAACTTCATCAGCACCGGTCCGACCATGCGCAGCCCGAACGGCAACTGGCGCGGCGCCGAGGCGAGCGCCATCTCCTCGTCGAAGATGTGCTGCCGCACGACATCCCAGCCCGGCCCGCCCCACTCGCGCGGCCAGCTTGGCGCGCCCCAGCCCTTCGCGTTCAGGGTCTTCTGCCAGCGGATCGTCTGCTCGCGGTCGACATGCTCGCCCTGCTCGACCGCGGTGCGCACGTCGGCCGGCATCGCGGTGCGTGCGAACTCGCGCACCTCGGCACGGAACGCGTCTTCCTCGGGGGTGAAGTTCAGGTCCATCGGCACCTCGCTGCTTGCGCAACGAGTCTACGCGGCCGTCAGATCGAACATGCTGGTCGCCTCCATGTCGAGCACCTCGTCGCCCCGCTGGGTGAACATCTGCCAGCGCCAGCGCAGGATGCCCAGCGTCGGCTTGCTGCTTGCGCGGCGCGTCTCGATGACCGTCGCGCGCATCCGCAACTGGTCGCCGGCGCGCACCGGCTTGCCCCACTTCAGGTAGGCCAGCCCCGGCGAGCCGAACGATTCGGATTCGGCCAGCGGCCCGTCGACCGCCATGCGCATCGCCAGCGCGCAGGTGTGCCAGCCACTGGCGATCACGCCGCCCCACAGACTCGCCTTCGCGCGCTCGACATCGGTGTGAAACCATTGCGGGTCGTAGCGGCGCGCGAAGTCGACGATCTCTTCCTCGGTCACGCCGACCGGCCCGGCCTCGATCACCTGTCCGGCATGGAACTCGGAGAAACGCACTTGATACCCCTCACCCTGACCCTCTCCCCGTGATCGGGGAGAGGGAATGGTTTGTCAGTAGGTTTCGATGTGGAAGCGGCCCTTGGCGAGCAGATCGGGCCGCAGCTTGTCCCAGTCCATGCCCTGGTGCGCGCAGATGTCGCGGAAGGCGGCGATCACGCCCTCTTCCATCCCCTTCAGCCCGCACACGTAGACGTGGGCGTTGTCGTCGGCCAGCATCCGCGCGACTTCGGCGGCGCGGCTGCGGATCACGTCCTGCACGTACTGCTTCGGCTGCCCAGGCACGCGCGAGAACGCGAAATTGATGTCGATGAAGTCCTTCGGCAGCTTCAGCAGCGGGCCGAAGTACGGCAGCTCGTGCGGCGCGCGCGCGCCGAAGAACAGCATCAGCTCGCCGCCTTCCTTCAGTTCGCGGCGGCGGCGCCGGCGCTCGGTCATCGCGCGCATCGGCGCCGAGCCGGTCCCGGTGCAGATCATCATCAGCGACGCGCCCGGATGGTTCGGCATCAGGAACGTGGCGCCGTACGGGCCCACGACCTGGACCGTGTCGCCGCGCCGAAGATCGCACAGGAAGTTCGAACACACGCCGCGCACCGGCTTGCCCTCGTGGTCCTCGGTCACGCGCTTCACGGTCAGCGACAGGTTGTTGTAGTGCGGCCGTTCGCCATCGCGCGGGCTCGCCACCGAATACAACCGCACGTGGTGCGGCTTGCCGCTCGCATCGAGACCCGGCGGGACGATGCCGATCGACTGGCCCTCGAGCACCGGAAACGGCTTGTGGCCGAAGTCGAGCACGATGTGTCGGATGTCGCTCGACGCCTCGTCTCCCGTCAGCCGCAGGTTGCCGCTGACGGTCGCCGTGATCGGATTGCCGATCGAATACAGGTTGACGTACGGGTGCGAAGCCGACCACGGCGGCACCGCCACGCCGCCCTGCCCCGCTGTCGCCACGCTGGTCAGTTCCTGCACTTCGGCCGGGATCTCGGCCTGCACGTCGACCGGCAGATCGTCGAGCACGGTCTTGCCCGGCAGCACGTCCCACGAGAACTGCTCGTCGATCGTGTAGGCCTTGAGCTTCGAAACGTTGCGCCAGTTGTCGATCGCGCCGGTCGGGCACGGCGGAATGCACGCCTGGCAGCTACCGCACTTGGCGAAGTCGACCACGTAGTTGCGGGAATCGTGCGTGATCGCCTTGACCGGGCAGGTCTCCTCGCACGTGTTGCACCGGATGCAGATTTCCGGATCGATCAGGTGCTGGCGGGCGATGGGGTCGGTTGGGGCGTTCATGTTTGAGAAGCTTCGATTGCCCTCACCCCAACCCCTCTCCCGGAGGGAGAGGGGCTTTCCTCCCTCTCCCTCCGGGAGAGGGATCGAGGGTGAGGGCCGCTGCCTGGCCTAATTGAACCTCACGTACTCGAACTCGACCGGCTGGTTGTTGATGCCGCGCGCCGGCGGCGCGATCCAGTTGGCGAACTTGCCGGGCTCGATCACGCGGCCCATCAGCGAAGCCACGAACGCGCGGTCCTCATCTGACGGCAGCCATGCGCGGTGCTTGTGCGTCCACTCGGCCTCGGAGATCAGGTGGCCGTCGGGATCGATCTTCGCCGCCGCCAGCGGGCCGATCTTGCGGTTGAACGCCTTGTGCGGGGCGCGCAGCCGGAACGGGATGCCGGCCTTCTCGATCACGCGGTTCCAGCGCTCGATGCCGGCGGCCGCGTCCTTCACATAGTCGTCGCGCAACTGCTCGTTCAGCGCGTTCAGCGCCGGCGCCTGCACGGTGACCAGCCGATCGCCCTGGATCTCGAGCACCGGATAAGTCTGGTCTGCAAGGACGTGATCGTCGTTGCGCTTCGTTTCGTCGAAGCGCCCCTTCAATCCGTTGGTATAGAAGGTCGCGGCGTTCGATGAAACGTCGGAGCCGAACAGATCCATCGTCACGCTGAAGTGGAAGTTCAGATACCTCTGGATCGTCGGCAGATCGATCACGCCGGCGGCGCGGAGCCGCGCCGGATCGTCGGTCTTCAACTGGTTCATCGCGTCGCAGGTGCGCTGCACGACCCGCGCGACACCCGATTCGCCGACGAACATGTGGTGCGCTTCCTCGGTCAGCATGAAGCGGCAGGTGCGCGACAGCGGATCGAATCCGCTCTCGGCCAGCGACGCGAGCTGGTACTTGCCGTCGCGGTCGGTGAAGAACGTGAACATGAAGAACGACAGCCAGTCGGGCGTCTTCTCGTTGAACGCGCCGAGGATGCGCGGATTGTCGGCGTCACCCGAGCGGCGCTCGAGCAGCGCCTCGGCTTCCTCGCGCCCGTCGCGGCCGAAGTACGCTTGCAGCAGGTACACCATCGCCCACAGGTGACGGCCTTCCTCGACGTTGACCTGGAACAGGTTGCGCAGGTCGTACTGCGACGGGCATGTGAGTCCCAGGTGCCGCTGCTGCTCGACCGACGCCGGTTCGGTGTCGCCCTGCGTGACGATCAGCCGCCGCAGCGTGCTGCGGTGTTCGCCCGGGACCTCCTGCCACGCGGGTTCGCCCTTGTGAGCGCCGAAGTTGACCTTGCGATTCTGGTCGCGCTCGGCGAGGAAGATGCCCCAGCGGTAGTCGGGCATCTTCACGTAGCCGAAGTGCGCCCAACCCTTGGCGTCGACGCTGATCGCGGTGCGCAGATACACGTCTATCGCCTGCGAGCCTTCCGGCCCCATGTCCTGCCACCAGTGCAGGTAATTGGGCTGCCACTGTTCGAGCGCGCGTTGCAGCGTCTTGTTCGACGCGAGGTCGACGTTGTTGGGGATGCGTTCGCTGTAGTCGATGGTCATGTCGAGTCCTAAGAACCCATCTAAACGCGGTTCCAGTCGAATTGCGCTTTCTTGCCGCTGCCGAACACCTTGAGCGCGCCAGCCGGGCCGACTGCGTTCGGACGGATGAAGATCCAGTTCTGCCAGGCGGTGAGCCGCCCGAAAATCTTCGTCAGCATGGTTTCGCGTCCGCCGAAGCGCAGGTTGGCTTCCATGCCGGTTAGCGCGTCGGGCGACAGGCTGGCGCGCTCTTCCACGGCGATGCGGATCTCGTCATTCCAGTCGAGCTCGTCGGGCGTGGCGGTGACCAGTCCGAGTTCGGCCGCGTCGCGCGCGCCGATCGCGCCGCGCAGCCGCGCGTAGGCGGCCTCGACCGGCGTCGCCTCCTCGTAGAAGCGCGCCGCGATGCGCGACAGCCCGTTGGCCATCGCCAGCGGGCCGAAGTTCATCTCCGACAGCGCGACCGCGTTGCCGTCCGCGTCGAGCATGTAGCTGCGATCGGCGGCGAGTGCCAGCTCGAACAGCGTGCCGGCGAAGCACGAGCCCGGCTCGATCAGCGCGAACAGGCTGCGCGCGCTGACGTCGAGCCGCGACAGCGTCCGCCGCAACAGGCCGATCGTCTCGCGCACGAACCAGTGATGGCGGTGCTCGTTCAGCATCCGATCGCAGTCGAGCACCGCCTGCGCGTCGCCCGCTGTCTTGAGCACCCACAGCCCGAGGTCGAGCTCGTTGGTGCGCAGGTCCAGGATCGCGTCGTCCAGCTCGCGCGCCATTTGCAGCGGCCACCAGCGGCATCCGGCCGCCAGGATCGAATCGAGCGACGCCGGCCCGGCGCCCGATGGCGCGCGCACCGTGATGGTCGCGCGGCGCGCCGCGCGATCCAGCCTCACATCGACGAACTCGTAGCGATATCCGTCGGCATCGATGGTCCGCGCGAGCGGTTGCAGCGCGATACCCTTCGCGTTCGCCGGCCGGTCGCTCGACTCGGCGAGCTCGAGCGCACGCTTGCGCACGAACTCGCCGAACTGCTGCGGCTTGGCCACGTGATCGACCAGCTTCCAGTCCTTCGCACGGCTCCCGCGCACGCCCTCGGCCACGGTGCAGAAGATGTCCGCGTGGTCGCGCCGTACGCGGCGCTTGTCGGTCACGCGCGTCAGCCCGCCGGTGCCGGGCAGCACGCCGAGCAGCGGCACCTCGGGCAGGCTGACCGCCGAGCTGCGGTCGTCGATCAGCACGATCTCGTCGCACGCGAGCGCCAGTTCGTATCCGCCGCCGGCGGTGGTGCCGCTGCACGCGGCAACGAACTTCAGCCCCGAGTTCGCGCTGGAGTCCTCGATGCCGTTGCGCGTCTCGTTGGTGAACTTGCAGAAGTTGACCTTCCACGCATGCGACGACAGGCCCAGCATGTAGATGTTGGCGCCGGAGCAGAAGATGCGCGGCTTGGCGCTGGCGATCACCACGCACTTCACCTCCGGGTGCTCGAAGCGGATCCTCTGCAGCGCATCGGCGAATTCGATGTCGACGCCGAGATCGTACGAATTGAGCTTCAGCGTGTAGCCCGGCCGGATGCCGGCGTTCTCGTCGACGTCCATCGTCAGCGTCGCGATGGCCCCGTCGCAACTGATGCGCCAGTGGCGATAGCGCACGGGATCGGTCTGGTAGTCGACGCGCTCCGCTGCGGCTTCGGCGGGCGTGGTCAGTACGGCAGCGTTCATCGTTGACTCCATTCAGTCGGCAGTCGGCGGTCTTCAGTCGGCGGCGCGATGCCGGCAGGCAGGGGGCCGACCTGCCGACTTCCGACTGCCGACCGCCGACGACTCATATCAGCACGGCCTGGCGCAGGCGCGCGAAACTCGCGTCCACATCCATGCCGGTCGTGTCGACGGTCGCATCGGCCTTGGCATACAGCGTCTCGCGCGCCTTCAGGATCCGGCGCAGGTCGGCCATCGCTTCCTCGTTGCCCGCGATCGGCCGCAGGTCGCCCTGCGCGATCACGCGCGCCATGTGCTCCTCGGGCGCCGCCTTCAGCCAGACCGTGTGACAGTTCGCCAGCAGATACCCATAGGTGTCCGGCTGAGACACGATGCCGCCGCCTACGGACAGCACTGCGCGGTTGTTCTGGTTGACCACGCGTTCCAGCGTACGCTTCTCGAAGCGGCGGTAGCCGGCCGGGCCGTACAGCGAGAAGATTTCCGCGACCGGCATGCCGGCATCGCGTTCGGTCTCGCGATCGATCTCGATGAACGGGCAGCCCAGTTCCCGCGCCAGGCGCGGCCCGAGCGTCGACTTGCCGGCGCCGCGCAGTCCGATCAGCGCAATCCGGCGCCGCCGCACGCTGCCTTCGTCGCCGAAGTCGCGCAGCAGGCGCAGCGCCACGTCCTCGAGCCGGTCGCCGGGCACGCGCTCGAGCAACTGCCGCACCAGCCGCTGCGCTTCGCTGTCTTCCTCGTGATTCGACAGCAGCTCCGCGAGCGACACGCCGAGCACGCGCACGATCCGCCGCAGCAGCAGGATCGAAATGTTGCCTTCGCCCGCCTCGAGGTGCGCCAGATGCCGCTCCGACACGCCGGAGTCGCGCGCGGCCTGTTTGCGCGACAAGCCGCGGCGCTCGCGCAAGTCGCGCACGCGTCGACCCAGCGCCTGCAGGAACGCGTGCTCGGCATTCGCTCCATCAGCGCGTTCGATCGGGGTTCCGGATGCTCCGGCGTCGACGACCACAGGCAGTTTCTTGCAGGTTTTGGCTCGAGGTCGCGCAGGATAGTGCGTCGATTTGATACGAGTCAAGGGAGTATCCCCGGCATACTGAAGGCAGTATGCAGTAGATTGCTTGACGCGACGATCGCGGCGCGTACCATTCCGCGATCCCGGACAAGCAAGGAAGCCAGTTGAAGCTCGAGAACCTGATCGCGGGGCGCTGGGAGTGGGGTCGCGGTGACGGCACGCCCCTGGTGGATCCGGTGACCGGGACCGTGATCGCGACCGCGGCCAGCGAAGGGACCGATCTCGCGGCCGGGCTCGCCTACGCGCGCGACACCGGCGGCGCGGCCTTGCGCGCGCTGACGTACGCCCAGCGCGCGAACCTGCTCGGCGCGATCGCCGACACGCTGTCGAAGCACCGCGACGCGTACTTCGACATCGCCCGCCACAACAGCGGTTCGCCCAAATCCGATGCCGCGATCGACATCGACGGCAGCATCTACACGCTGAAGACCTACGCGCGCGCCGCCAAGGCACTCGGCGATGCGCGCCGCCTGGCCGAGGGATCGCCGCACGCGCTGTCGAAGGATGGCGCGTTCCAGGCGCGCCATTACCTAGTGTCCCGTACCGGCGCGGCGGTGCTGATCAATGCCTTCAACTTCCCGGCATGGGGCCTGTGGGAGAAAGCGGCACCGGCGCTGCTGTCAGGCATGCCGGTGTTCGTGAAGCCCGCCACGCCGACCGCGTGGCTGACGCAACGGATGGTGCGCGACATCGTCGACGCCGAGGTACTGCCCGACGGCGCGCTGTCGATCGTCAGCGGCGGCGCGCGCGACCTGCTCGACCACGTGGACGAGACCGACGTCGTGTCGTTCACCGGCTCGGCCGACACGGCGGAGAAGATCCGCACCCATGCGTCGATCGTGCGCCATTCGGTGCCGGTCAACATCGAGGCCGACAGCGTGAACGCGGCGATCCTCGGGCCGGATGCTGCGCCGGGCTCGCGCGAGTTCGCGCTGCTGGTAGCCGAGGTCGTCCGCGAGATGACGCAGAAGGCGGGCCAGAAGTGCACCGCGATCCGCCGCGTGCTGGTGCCGGCCGCCGTCGCGCGCAGCGTGAGCGACGCGATCGCGGCGGAGCTCGACAAGGTCAGGCTCGGCAATCCGGCCAGCACGGACGTGACGATGGGACCGCTCATCAATCGCGCGCAGCGTGTGGCGGCCTACGAAGGCATCGCAGCGCTGATGTACGAATGCAAGCGCGTGGCCGGCGACCCGGCGCGCATGACGCTGGTCGATGCCGATCCCGCGGTAGGTGCCTTCGTTCCGCCCACGCTGCTGCTGTGTTCGCAGCCGGGGAGCGCGCGCCGCGTGCACGAGGTGGAGGTGTTCGGCCCGGTAGCGACCGTGATTCCGTACGCGACCACCGCCGACGCGATCGCGCTCGCGCGCCGCGGGCGCGGCTCGCTGGTGGCGTCGATCTTTTCCAGCGACGGCGGTTTCCTCGAGCAGGTGGTCCCCGCGATCGCGGACCTGCACGGCCGCATCCTCGTGGTCGACAGCGCGGTCGACAGCAGGCACACCGGCCACGGCAACGTCATGCCGACCTGCACGCACGGCGGACCGGGCCGCGCCGGCGGCGGGGAGGAACTCGGTGGCCTGCGCGCGCTCGCCTTCTATCACCGCCGCCTCGCGCTGCAGGGTTCGACCGCGCGCCACGAGGCGCTCGCGCGCGAAGCCGCCGACGCCGTGGCGCTGTGGAGCTGAAGCGCGATGACGGCCGAACGTTCACTGCCCAAGGGGCGATTGAATTCGCGAAATGAGCATGATGCCGCCGTCGCCCCGGCGCAGGCCGGGGCCCATTTTCATGCGCCTTGATTAGGCCCCGGCCTGCGCCGGGGCGACGAACATAGGGAGGAGACCCAAGATGCCCGTCGTCAGTCGAGCCGATCATTCGGTCAGTCCGCCCCGCATCGACATCCCGCGCCAGTACAACGCGGCCGAGGACCTGATCGAGCGCAACCTCGTCGCCGGCCGCGCCGACAAGGTCGCCTTCATCGACGACCAGGGCCGCTACACGTACGGCGAGTTGGCGCGACGCGTGAACCGCTTCGCCAACCTGCTGGCGCTGCTCGACATACGGCAGGAAGAGCGCGTGTTCCTGTGCCTGCTGGACACGATCGACTTCCCGACCTGCTTCCTCGGCGCGATCAAATCGGGCGCGGTGCCGGTGGCGGCCAACACGCTGCTGACCACGCGCGACTACGACTACATGTTGCGCGACAGCCGCGCGCGGCTGCTGGTGGTATCCGCCGCGCTGTGGCCGACGCTGGCGCCGGTGGTCGCCGGCGTCCCTACGCTGAAGCGCATCCTGATCTCGGACGGCGAAGTCGAGGGCCATTCGTCGCTGGCGCAACTGATGGAGCGCGCATCGACCGAGCACAAGACCGCGGCCACGACCTGCGACGATCCGTGCTTCTGGCTGTACTCGTCGGGCTCGACCGGCGCGCCCAAGGGCACGGTGCACATCCAGTCGAGCCCGATCTATACCGCGGAGCTGTTCGTGCGGCCGATCCTCGGGCTGACCGAGAACGACATCGTGTTCTCGGCGGCCAAGCTTTTCTTCGCCTACGGGCTGGGCAACGGCCTGACCTTTCCACTGTCGGTCGGTGCGACCGCGGTGCTGATGTCCGAGCGGCCCACGCCGGCCGCGGTGTTCAAGCGCCTGCTCGACCACGACGTGACCGTGTTCTACGGCGTGCCGACGCTGTTCGCGGCACTGCTCGCCGCGCCCGATGCGCCGTCGCGCAGCGCGCTGGCGCTGCGGCGCTGCACGTCGGCCGGCGAGGCGCTGCCGGCGGAGATCGGCCGGCGCTGGAGCGAGAAGTTCGGCGTCGACATCCTCGACGGAATCGGCTCGACCGAGATGCTGCATGTGTTCCTGACCAACCGGCCCGGCGACGTGCGCTACGGCACGACGGGAAAACCGATCCCCGGCTACGAGCTGCGCATCGTCGACGACGAAGGCAGGCCCGTGCCGCCCGGCGAACTGGGCGAACTGCAGATCAAGGGCCCGACCACCGCGGCGATGTACTGGAACAACCGCGTCAGGACACGCACGACCTTCATCGGCGAATGGACCAGGAGCGGCGACAAGTACCGCATCGACGAAGACGGCTACTACGTGTACAGCGGCCGCAGCGACGACATGCTGAAGGTGAGCGGCATCTACGTGTCGCCCGTCGAAGTGGAAAGTGCGCTGATCAGCCACCCTGCCGTGTTCGAAGCCGCGGTGATCGGGCGCGAGGACGAAGACAAGCTGATCAAGCCGGCCGCGTACGTGGTGCTGAAGCCGGGGAACGCGCGCTCGGACGCGCTGGCGGAGGAACTGGGGCAGTTCGTGAAGTCGCAGCTCGCGCCGTACAAGTACCCGCGCTGGGTCACGTTCGTCGACGAGCTGCCGAAGACGGCAACTGGAAAGATCCAGCGCTTCAAGCTGCGGGCGCAGGCCGCCGGCGGCTGAGGCCCCTTCGCCGCTCCGCGTCGTGAAAGTACACTGCGCCCGAGGAATTTTTCACGCGAGGAGACACGCATGAGCATCAACAGGACCCGTCGCGCCGCCGTCGGCGCCATCGCCGGCGCGGCCGCGCTGTCGGCGCTGCCGCGCGCCGCGCTGGCGCAGGCGAAGAAACTGAAGATCGGCCTGATGCTGCCGTACACCGGTACCTACGCGCAGCTCGGCGAGGCGATCACCAACGGCTTCAAGCTGTACATCGAGGAAAGCGGCGGCCGGCTCGGCGGCATGGACGTCGAGTACGTGACCGTCGACGACGAATCGGCGCCGCCGAAGGCGGTGGAGAACATGAACCGGCTGGTCCGGCGCGACAACGTCGACGTGGTGGTCGGCACCGTGCATTCCGGCGTGGCGCTGGCGATGGCCAACGTGGCGCGCCAGACCGGCACGACCCTGATCATCCCCAACGCCGGCGCCGACGACATCACCGGATCGCTGTGCGCGCCGAACATCTTCCGCACCTCGTTCACCAACTGGCAGCCCGGCTACGGCATGGGCAAGGTGATGGTGGACCGCAAGATCAGGACCGCGGTCACGCTGACGTGGAAGTACGCCGCGGGCGAGGAGTCGGTCAACGGCTTCAAGGAGGCGTTCACCGCGGGCGGCGGCAAGATCCTCAAGGACATGACGCTGCCGTTCCCGAACGTCGAGTTCCAGCCGTTCCTGACCGAGATCGCGGCGCTGAAGCCCGAATCGGTGTACGTGTTCTTCGCCGGTGCCGGCGCTGCCAAGTTCGTCAAGGACTACTACGCGGCCGGGCTGAAGAGCATCCCGCTGTTCGGCGCGGGGTTCCTCACCGACGGCGTCACCGAGGCGATCCAGGACGTGGCGCAGGGACTGACCACGGTGCTCCATTACGGCGACGGCATCAACAATCCGAAGAACAACGCGTTCCGCAGCGCGTACGCGATCAAGTACAAGCTGCAGCCCGACGTGTACGCGGTGCAGGGCTACGACGCCGCGCAACTGCTCGCTGCAGGACTGCGCGCGGTCAAGGGCGACCCGTCGAAGAAGGCCGAGATGTACAAGGCGATGGAGGCCGCCAGGATCGACAGCCCGCGTGGACCGTTCACGCTGTCGAAGGCGCACAACCCGGTGCAGGACATGTACATCCGGCAGATCAAGGGCCGCGACAACGTCGTGACCGGCATCGCGGTCAAGGCGCTGGCGGATCCGGCGAAAGGTTGCAAGGCGGCGTGATCGTCGTGCGTTGCTGAGCACTCGAAGAACGGACCGCAACGTGGTCCCGGCGAAGGCCGGGACCCAATCTGGCGTTGCGGAATAGTGTTGCGGAAATTCGGCCCCGGCCTGCGCCGGGGCGACATTGCCTGCCCGGTCCCGGATGGATCTTGCCTCCCTCCTGATCCAGGTCCTGAACGCGGTCCAGTACGGTCTGCTGCTGTTCCTCGTCGCCAGCGGGCTGACGCTGATCTTCGGGATCATGGGGATCATCAACCTGGCGCACGGCAGCTTCTACATGGTCGGCGCATACATGGCATTCGTGCTGGCGAGCGCGACCGGCAGCCTGACGCTCGCGATGCTGATCGGGGTGCCGCTTGCGCTCGCCCTGGGCTGGCTGCTCGAATGGCTGGTGTTCGCGCACCTGTACCGGCGCGATCACCTCGAACAGGTGCTGCTGACCTACGGCCTGATCCTGTTCTTCGAGGAAGCGCGCAGCATCCTGGTCGGCGACGACGTGCACAGCGTGGCGATCCCGGAGCTTCTGCGCGCTTCGATTGCGCTGACCGAGACACTCAGCTACCCGATCTATCGGCTGTTCATTTCGCTCGTGTGCCTGGCGCTGGCGGCCGCGCTGTACCTGCTGATCCAGCGCACCAAGCTCGGCATGATGATCCGCGCAGGCAGCCACGACCGCGACATGGTGGCGGCGCTGGGCATCAACATCAATCGCGTCTACCGCATCGTGTTCGCGCTCGGCGTGGCGC
Source organism: Pseudomonadota bacterium (assembly GCA_029777935.1). The sequence goes on along the minus strand of JAKORH010000332.1, from coordinate 12,341 downwards.
TGGCGGCGTTCGCGGGCATGATCGCGGCGCCGGTGTCGACCGTGTATCCGGGCATGGGCAGCGACGTGCTGATCGTGTCGTTCGTGATCGTGGTGATCGGCGGCATCGGCTCAGTGTGGGGGGCGCTCGTCGCGGCGCTGATCATCGGGTTCGCCGACACCTTCGGCAAGGTCGTGTTCCCCGAGGCGGCCGGCATCGTGGTGTACCTGGTGATGGCGATCGTGCTGCTGTGGCGGCCCGAGGGCATCCTGCGCAAGGGCGGCGGATGAGGCGCACGATCATCCCGCTGGTCAATCTCGCGCTGCTGGCGCTGCTGCTCGCGTTGCCGCACTTCGCCAGTGCCTACTATACGGAGCTGATCGCGAAGATCCTGGTGTTCGCGATCTTCGCGATGAGCCTCGATCTGCTGATCGGCTTCACCGGGCTGGTGAGCTTCGGCCACGCCGCGTTCTTCGGCATCGCGGCCTACGCGCTGGTGCTGCTGATGCCGAAAGCCGAGGCGATCAGCCTGTGGCTCGCGCTGCCGGCGGCGGTGCTGGCAGCGGCCGCGGCCGCGTTCGTGATCGGCATCTTCGTGCTGCGCACGCGCGGCGTGTACTTCATCATGGTCACGCTGGCGTTCGCGCAGATGGTGTTCTCGCTGTTCCACGACACCAAGATCGGCGGCGGCTCCGACGGCGTGTTCCTGAGCACGCGCCCCGACGCGTCGCTCTTCGGCGTCACACCGTTCGATCTCGCCAACGGGATGCACGCGTACTACTTCGTGGTCGCGATGCTGCTCGCGACTTTCGTGCTGTTGCAGCGGGTACTGCGCTCGCCGTTCGGGCGCGTGCTGGTCGGCATCCGCAGCAACGAGCACCGGATGCGCTCGCTCGGCTACGCGACCTACCTGTACAAGCTCGGCGCGTTCACGCTCGCCGGTGCGCTGGCCGGCGTGGCGGGCTTCTGCTACGCGGTGCTGTTCGCATTCGTCAATCCGGAGCTGCTGTCGTGGCACAGGTCGGGCGACGCGCTGCTGATGGTGATCCTGGGCGGCATGGGCAGCCTGGGCGGCGCGATCGCCGGCGCCACCGCATTCGTCGCGATGCAGGAGTTCTTCTCGCAGGCCACCAAGCACTGGCTGCTGCTGATGGGCACGGTGATCGTGGTGACGGTGCTGTTCCTGCCCGGCGGGCTTGCCGCTGTGCCAGACCGCATCCGCCGCGCGCTGCAGTCCAGAGACGCCGATGACTGAGCTGCTGTCGGCGGAGAAGCTGACGCGCCGCTTCGGCGGCCTGGCAGCCAACCAGGATGTGAGCCTCGCGCTGCGTCCCGGCCAGTTGCACGCGCTGCTCGGCCCCAACGGCGCGGGCAAGTCGACCTGCATCAACATGCTGTCGGGAGACCTGCCGCCCACTTCCGGGCGCGTGCTGCTCGGCGGCCGCGACATCACGCATCTGCCCTCGCACCAGCGCTCGCGGATCGGCATCGGGCGCAGCTTCCAGCGCACCAACATCTTCCCGAAGTTCAGCGCGTTCGAGAACTGCCGGCTCGCCGCGCAGTCGCGGCGGCCGCGGCCGTGGCGGCTGCTGACCGATGCGCTGCGGTTCACCGATGCGTGCGACACGGCGGCCGCCGCGCTGGCGCGCGCAGGGCTCACGGGCCGCGAGGACATCGCCGCCGGCACGCTGTCGCACGGCGAGCAGCGCCAGCTCGAGATCGCGATGGTGCTCGCCACCGGCGCGACCGTGCTGCTGCTCGACGAGCCGCTCGCCGGCATGGGTGCGGAGGAGTCGGCGCAGATGGTCGAGCTGCTTCGGCGGCTCCGCGCCGACCACGCGATCCTGCTGGTCGAGCACGACATGGACGCGGTGTTCGCGGTCGCCGACGTGATCACCGTGCTCGTGAACGGCCAGGTGCTCGCCAGCGGCGAGCCCGAGGCGATCCGCGCCAACGCGGAGGTGCAGCGCGCGTACCTCGGCCACGAGGAGGCGGCGCGTGGCTGAAAGGTCGACGAACGAAGAGGCTGCGCGCCCTCGCGACGCCTTCGGCAGCGGCGTGGCGGCGTGCGGCAACGGTGAAGCGTTGCTGCGAGGCGTCGGCCTGCACACGTACTACGGCGTCAGCCACGTGCTGCACGGCGTGGACTTCGCGATCCGCGCCGGCGAATCGCTCGGGCTGATGGGCCGCAACGGCATGGGCAAGACGACGCTGCTGAAGACGTTGCTCGGGCTCGCCCGCCCGCGCGCGGGAGCCGTGCTGGTCGAGGGCGCCGACATGACGCGCGCGCCGACGTACCGGATCGCGCAGCGGGGCATCGCCTCTGTACCCGAAGGGCGCGGCATCTTCCCGGCGCTCACCGTGCGCGAAAACCTGGTGATGGCCGCGCGCGCCACCGGCGGCCGCCGCGACGGGACGCTCGAGCGCGTGCTGGCGGCGTTCCCGCGCCTCGCCGAGCGGAACAAGCCCGGCGGCGCGCAACTGTCCGGCGGCGAGCAGCAGATGCTGACCATCGGCCGCGCGCTGATGACCAATCCGAAGCTCTTGATCCTCGACGAGGCCACCGAGGGCCTGGCACCGCTGATCGCACGCGAGATATGGCGCATCGTGCGCGAAATCGCCGCGAGCGGCATCGCCACCGTGATCGTCGACAAGAACCACGCCGCGGTGACCGCGGCCACCACGCGCTCGATGATCCTGGTCAAGGGCCAGGTGGTGTTCGACGGCGCGAGCGAGGAACTGCATGCGCGCGGCGACCTGATCCGGCAGCATCTGGGCGTATGAAATTCGTCGAAGTCGACGGCAAGCGCATCGAAGTTGTGCGGCTGGCCTCCGCGCATCCCCGCGCCGGCGCGCCCGCCATCGTGTTCCTGCACGAAGGGCTGGGCTCGGTGGCGATGTGGCGCGACTTTCCGCAGCGGGTCGCGGACGCGACCGGTTGCGAAGCGGTCGTGTATTCGCGCGCCGGCTACGGCCGCTCCGATCCGATCACCGAGAAGCGCAGCGTGCGTTACATGCACGACGAGGCGCTGGTCGCGCTGCCGAAACTGCTCGATGCGCTGGACGTGCACGCACCGATCCTGTTCGGCCACAGCGACGGCGCGTCGATCGCCCTGATCCACGCCGGCGGCGCGGTCGGGACGAATGAGCGCGGCGTCGCGGCGCTCGCCCTGATGGCGCCGCACGTGCTGGTCGAGGACATCTCGGTCGCCAGCATCGCGCAGGCCAAGGTCGCGTACGAGACAACTGACCTGCGCGCACGGCTCGCCAGGTATCACGCCAACGTCGATTCTGCCTTCCGGGGCTGGAACGACATCTGGCTCGACCCCGCGTTCCGCGCCTGGAATATCGAGGAGTACCTGCCCGGCATCCGCTGCCCGGTCCTCGCGATCCAGGGCGAGGACGACGAGTACGGCACGATGGAGCAGGTCGAGCGCATCGCGCGCGCCTGTCGCGACGTCGACCTCGTCAAGCTCGCCGATTGCCGGCACTCGCCGCACAAGGATCAGCCGGAAGCCGTGCTTGCCGCAGCAAGTGAATTCGTGGGGCGGGTGCTGGATGAACGTGACGCCGCGTAGCGGCGGCGCTGGAGATGCGCGGATTCCTGCGCTACCTCAGGAAATCCACCTGATCACGGCACCACCGCCGTCGCCTCCAACTCGATCTTGCCCGGGTTGTCGAGCAGGTCCGAGACGAAGATCATGCTCATCGCCGGAAAGTGCTTGCCCATGTGCTTGCGCCAGATCCCGCCGAGTTCCCTGCGTGCAGCCATGTAGGCGGGCTTGTCGCAGCAGTACGCGGTGATGCGGCAGATGTGCTCCGGCCGGCCGCCGGCCTGCGCCAGCACGGCGAGGATGTTCTTGAGCGCCTGCTCGAACTGCGGTGCGATCTCCTCCGAGTGGAACTTCTGCTGCGCGTCCCAGCCGACCTGGCCGGCGATGAACACGATGCGGCCGGCGTCGACCGCGATGCCGTTCGAGTAGCCGATCGGCGGCGCCCAGCCTTGGGGAAGTAGTACCTGCATTTCGTCTCCTTTGTTTGCGCTGTCGTCCCCGAAAGCGGGACCCAGTACGCCTGAGACCGCTGGATTCCCGCTTGCGCGGGAATGACAAGCCTTCAGTCCGAGTAGCGCGGCGGATCGGGGTCCTCGGCCCAGTTGCGGTCGGGTTGCGGCACCCTCTCCATCCACTGTCTTACGAGCGCGACGTGCTCGGCCTCCTCGGCCTTCAATTCCAGCGCGGCGCGGCGCATCGAATCGCTGGTCGCCACGCGCGCGAGTTCGGCGAAGAACCGTTCGGCACGCTCCTCGGCGGCGAGCGCGAGCTTCAGTGCGTGCCACGGCTGCATCAGATAGTGCACGTCGTCGAGCGAGACCGTCTCCGGCGCTTCGAAGCTCGGCCAGCTCAGCGTGGCGCGCATTGCCGGCGGCTCCTTCCAGCCCATCTGCGCCATGATCTGCTGCGCATGCTTGTTCTCGTAACCGGCCATCGTGCGGAACATCGCCGCCACTTCGCGGTTGTTATGGGTGTCCATCGTGTCCGCGAACTCGGCGTAGCGCTCGGCGGCTTCCCGCTCCATCGCCAGCGCCAGCGCCATGAACTCCTCGAGATTTTGCGGTGCGCTCATTGCTCGAACTCCGCTTCCAGGTCGGTGACGGTGCACTTGGCTTCGCCGCTGCGATAGTGCGGATAGGTCGCGCGGTTGCCGGCGTACAGCACGCCGATGTTGAAGCCGTCGTCGGTCATGATGCGGCGCGCGGCGCGCGCGGGGTCGTCGGTCGGCTCGACCGGTGCGGCATGCACCATCGACTTCCAGTCGCGCTGCTCGGGCCGGAACGTCACGCAGGGACTGAGGATCTCGACGAACGAGAAGCCCGGGTGCCGGATCGCCTCCGCGATGATGTTCGCGGTGCCGTTGGGATCGCCCGAGAATGCGCGTGCGACGAAGTTCGCACCGGATGCCAGCGCGATCACCAGCGGATGGAACGCGCGGATGCCGGTGCCGCCCGGCGACAGCTTGTTGTCCCAATCCGGTTCGGTCGTGGGCGAGGCCTGGCCCTTGGTCATGCCGTACACGTGGTTGTCCATCACGATGTAGGTCAGGTCGACGTTGCGGCGGCACGCGTGCAGGAAGTGGTTGCCGCCGATCGAGTAGCCGTCGCCGTCGCCGCCGGCCACGAGCACCGTCAGCTCGGGCCGCGCGACCTTCAACCCCGTGGCCGCCGCGAGCGCGCGGCCGTGCACGCCGTGGAAGCCGTAGCACGACGTGTACGCGGGGATGCGCGACGAGCAGCCGATGCCCGACACCGCCGCGACCTGGTGCGGCTGCAATTGCAGCATTGCCAGTGCCTTGGTGATCGACGACAGCACGGTGTAGTCGCCGCACCCAGGGCACCAGATCGGCTTGTAGTTCGATTTGTAGCTGGCCGCGGTCAGCGGCGCAGGCGCAACGTCGTTCATGCGGTCACCTCTTCCTTCGCATTGGCCCATTCGACGATCGCCTGCGCCACCTCGCCCGGCCGCAACGGCAGCGGGCCCGGGCGATGAAAGCTCGTGGTGCGCGGCAGGTCGTACTGGCTGCGCAGATAGCGGTAGAGCTGCGCGCCGTGGTTCTGCTCGATCACCAGCGCGCGCTTCACGCCGGCGAGCGCCGTTGCGAACTGCTTGGGCCGCGCCGGCGCAATCAGCCGCAACGCGATCAGCCGCACCTTCACGCCGCCGGCTCTCGCGCGTGCCAGTCCTTCACGCACGGCCGAGGTAGTCGAACCAAACGTGATGACTGCCAGTTCGCCGTCGCCCTCGAGATCGGCCCAGCGCGGCCCGTAGTCGTAAAGCGCGAGCTTGCGTTCGCGCTTGTCCAGTTGCAGCTTGTGGTCGCGCGCCCCGCTGCTGGGGATCGCCGCTTCGGTGTGCTCCAGGCCGTCGGCCGTGTACGCCACGCCCGGCGTGCCGGGGATCGCCATCGGCGAAATGCCGGACTCGGTGTCGCGATAGCGCTTGTAGTCGGGCGTGCCGGCCGCGACCGTGAGCCGCGCGGCCTCGCCGCCCGCATCGGCGGGCTTGTCGATGATCGCGCGCGACTGGCCCATGAACTGATCCGACAGCACGATCGCCGGCGCCTGCAGCGCCTCGGCGAGCTGCACCGCCCACTGCATGGTGGCGAGGCAGTCGGCGACCGAGGTTGGCGCCACCACGATGCGCGGCGCATCGCCGTGCAGACCGCTGACCGCGAACGACAGGTCGCTCTGTTCCGACTTGGCCGGAATTCCGGTCGACGGCCCGCCGCGCATCACGTCGACGACCACGATCGGCGTCTCCGACGCCACCGCCAGGCCGATGCCCTCGGCCATCAGCGCCAGCCCCGGCCCCGCGGTCGCAGTCAGCGACGGCACGCCGCCGTAGGACGCGCCGATGATCATGTTGACCGACGCCAGTTCGTCTTCGGCCTGCAGCAGCGCGCCGCCGACCTTGGCCAAGGCGGGCGCCATCCATTCGAGCAGTTCGGTCGCCGGCGTGATCGGATACGCGGCGACGAAGCGCACTCCGCCCCTGATCGCGCCATAGCCGGCCGCTTCGTTGCCGGTCACGAGCCAGCGCTTGCGATCGACCTTCGCCGTCTTCAGCCCCGCGATGCCGCCGATGCCGCCCCCGAATTCGACTCCGGCAGCCAGCGCTTTGAGGTTCGCTGCCAGCGCCTCCTCGCTGCGTTTCCACGACGCGCGCACCGCCGCTTCCAGCGCGCTTGCGGGAATGCCGGCGAGCGTGCCGGCCAGCCCCAGCGCGACCATGTTGACCCAGCTACCCGCGATCGACTTGGCGGTCTTCTTCAACGGCAGCGCAATGCAGCGCGCGCCGCTGGCCTTGAACACGTCCGGGGCGTCGCCTTCGTCGGCGTCGCTCACCACGATGCTCGAGGCGCGCAGCGGAATCTCGTCGGCGAACCGGCTGACGCCCTGCCAGTCGATTGCCAGCAGCAGGTCGAAGTCGTCGCCCAGGCACACCGCCTGCGCGGGGGCCAGCCGAATCAGCGCCGCGGCCTCGCCGCCGCGGATCTGCGGGCCGCTGGTGCGTACCATCAGGCCATAGAGACCGGCGCGCGCGGCGGCGTCGAGCAGCATTTCGCCGGCGGTCATCACGCCGCTGCCGCCGCTGCCTGCGAGCGCGACCGACAGGCTGGCGTTCACGCGTGTGGGTGGTGCATTGCCGTCCACGATGGGGTCCTCCGAAGGTGTGAATCTTTCTACTGCGCGTCCCGATCTCGCGCCTGCGCTGCTCGCTGTACGACTCTGTACACGTCCGCTGCTCGGCGCGACCTCGGGCCGCTCGCCACGAAATCTTCACACCTTCTCCGCGGAAAGCGCCAAGTAAATGCCGCGCGGCCGTCGCGGACTCTGACGCAGATCAAGGCCGGCGCAGTTGGCCTGCCCGAAAATGCTTCAAACCGGTATTCGAGTACCGCTTTACCACAATTACCACAATCTCGACGCCCGCGCGGCTGCGAAGCCGCCGGCAAGGAGCCCCGCCGATGCCTCTGCAAGCCCATCGCTGGCTGATGACCGCGCCGAACGCGCCGCTGGTGCGCGCAGCCTTCGACGCCGCGCCCGGCGCGGGCGAAGTCGTGGTGGCGATCGCCGGCTGCGGCGTCTGCCACACCGACCTCGGCTACTACTACGACGGCGTGCGGACCAACGCACCGCTGCCGCTCGCGCTCGGGCACGAGATCAGCGGCAAGGTCGTGCAGGCCGGCGCCGGCGCGGAACCCTGGCTCGGCAGGTCGGTCATCGTGCCTGCCGTGCTGCCGTGCGGCGAATGCGACCTGTGCCAGCGCGGGCTGGCGCCGATCTGCCGCAAGCAGAAGATGCCGGGCAACGACATCCAGGGCGGCTTCGCCAGCCACATCGTCGTGCCGGGGCGCGGGTTGTGCGCAGTCGACGAAGCGCGGCTCGCGAAGGCGGGATTGACGCTGGCCGAAGTCTCGATCGTCGCCGATGCGCTGACCACGCCGTACCAGGCGGTGCGGCGCGCAGGCGTGGCGCCGGGCAGCCTCGCAATCGTGGTCGGCGTCGGCGGCGTGGGCGGCTATTGCGTGCAGATCGCGCGCGCGTTCGGCGCGACCGTGGTCGCAATCGATGTCGACGATTCCAAGCTCGCCGCGGTCGCCGAGCACGGCGCCTCCTTGACGCTGAACAGCCGCGCGCTCGACGGCAAGGCGATCAAGGGCGCGATTTCGAACTTCGCCGGGGAACGCGGCCTGCGCTCGACCGAGTGGATCATCTTCGAGTGCTCCGGCACCGCGCCCGGGCAGTTGACCGCGTACGGGCTGCTGGTGCACGGCGCGACCCTGTCGGTGGTCGGCTTCACGATGGACAAGGTCGAGGTGCGGCTGTCGAACCTGATGGCGTTCGACGCGCGCGCGATCGGCAACTGGGGCTGCCCGCCCGAACACTACCCGGCCGCGCTCGACCTCGTGCTCGACGGCAAGGTGCAGATCAGGCCCTTTGTCGAGACGCATCCGCTCGATGACATCAACCGCGTATTCACCGCCGTCCACCGCCGCGAGATCAAGAAGCGCGCGGTGATGGTGCCCAACTAGGAAGGAATTCCGATGCGCGAATTCAAGAACCACGACCTGGTCGACGATATCCGCAAGCCCGGCGTGCGCTACGAGAAGCGCCCCGCGCGCACGCCCGACGGCAAGGTGGTCGAGGGTCTGTACAACGCCTGGATCTGGCTCGACAACCCGACCCAGTTCAACTCGTACACGACCGACATGGTCAAGGGCGTGATCCTCGCGTTCCGCGCCGCCAGCAACGCGCGCGACGTGAACTGCGTGGTGTTCACCGGCGTGGGCGACAAGGCGTTCTGCACCGGCGGCAACACCAAGGAATACGCCGAGTATTACGCCGGCCACCCGCAGGAATACCGGCAGTACATGCGGCTCTTCAACGACATGGTCTCGGCCATCCTCGCCTGCGACAAGCCGGTGATCTGCCGCGTCAACGGCATGCGCGTCGGCGGCGGGCAGGAGATCGGCATGGCGTGCGACTTCTCGATCGCGCAGGATCTGGCGCGCTTCGGCCAGGCGGGTCCCAAGCACGGCTCCGCTCCGATCGGAGGAGCCACGGATTTCCTGCCTGTGATCGCCGGCGCCGAGCGCTCGATGGCCGCCTGCGTGCTGTGCGAGCCGTTCTCCGCGCACAAGGCTTACTGGATGGGCGTTCTGACCGACATCGTCCCGGCGCTGAAAGTCGACGGCAGGTTCCTTGCCAACCCGCTGATCGAGACGCAGCGCATGGTCGACGACTGCGGCCGCTTCGTATTCGGCGAACCGAAGACCAGCGACGCCGCGAAGGAAGGCAAGGCGCTGCTGGCGAAAGGCACGGTGGATCTGTCGCTGCTCGACGCGAAAGTGGAAGAACTGTGCGCCAAGATGCTGCTGACCTTCCCCGACTGCACCACCAAGACGATCGAGGAACTGCGCAAGCCCAAGCTCGACGCGTGGAACCGCAACAAGGAGAACTCGCGCGCATGGCTGGCGCTGAACATGATGACGGAGGCGCGCTCGGGCTTCACTGCGTTCAACGAAGGCACCAGGGACGACCGCGAGATCGACTTCGTTCTGCTGCGGCAGAAGCTCGCCGCCGGTGAAAGCTGGGTCGGGCCGCTGCACGATTCGATCCAACCGAAGAACAAGCGGCGGAGCTGAGTCTGATGATCGCCAGGGCGGATTCACCACAGAGACACAGAGGCACAGAGGAAGAGGCCTCGGGTCTTGCGTCTTTCTGCCTACTCTGTGTCTCTGTGCCTCTGTGGTTGAACAACGAACTGCGCCACGGTGAGGAGTCCGCATGAGTCTGAAAGACTGGCTCGAGCACGACGGCGCGCTGCTGCGGCTGCGGCTGGCGCGGCCGAAGGCGAATATCGTCGATGCGCAGATGATCGCCGCGCTCGACGGCGCACTGCTCGCGCACCGCGCGAACCACAAGCTGCTCGGCGTGCTGCTCGATGCCGAAGGTCCGCACTTCAGCTTCGGCGCCAGCGTCGAGGAACATCTGCCGGCGCAATGCGCGCAGATGCTGGCATCGCTGCACGCACTGATCGTGGCGATGCTCGAGTTTCCGGCGCCGATCCTGGTCGCCGTGCGCGGCCAATGCCTCGGCGGCGGGCTCGAGGTGGCGCTCGCCGGCGGCCCGATCTTCGCTGCGCCCGACGCACAGTTCGGCCAGCCGGAGATGAAGCTTGGCGTGTTCGCGCCGGCCGCGTCGTGCCTGCTGCCGTACCGCGTGAACCAGCCGGCCGCCGAAGACCTGCTGTTCTCGGGCCGCTCGATCGGCGCCGAGGAAGCGAACGCGGTCGGGCTCGTCTACCGCGTGTTCGACGATCCGGAGACCGCGGCGCTCGCCTACTTCCAGGAGCATCTCGCCGGCAAGAGCGCGGCCGCGCTCGCGTGCGCGCTCGCCGCCGCGCGCGGCGCGCTGCTGCGCGACGTTCGCGCGCGGCTCGCGGAAGTCGAAAGGCTCTATCTCGAAAGACTGATGGCCACGCGCGACGCCAACGAAGGGCTGACCGCGTTTCTCGCCAAGCGGAAACCGCAATGGGAACACCGATAGGGGAGCACCGATGACCGCGCTTTCTCCCGTGATGCAGATCGTGCAGCGCTGCGAGGCGCTGTTCGAGGACCTCGACTTCAACGCCGTCAAGCAGTGGAAAGCCGCCGCGCCCGACCGCAAGGCGATCGGCTACATGCCGGTGTACGTGCCGCGCGAGATCATCCACGCGGCCGGCATGCTGCCGGTCGGCATCCTGGGCGGCGGCGACCAGCTCGAAGTGATCCAGGGCGACGCCTACTACCAGAGCTACATCTGCCGCATCCCGCGCTCGACGATCGAGCTGGGACTCACGCATCGCCTGGACTGCCTCGACGGCATGCTGTTCCCTTCGATCTGCGACGTGATCCGCAATCTGTCCGGCATGTGGCAGATCCTCTTCCCGGGCAAGTACGTCCGGTATCTGGACGTGCCGCAGAACTACCAGGACGCCGTCGGCGGGCGCTTCTACATCCAGGAAATGCAGACGCTGCGCGACGATCTGGGCAAGCTGCGCGGTGCGCCCATCACCGACGCGGAGATCAACGCCTCGATCGCCGTCTACAACGACAACCGCGCCGCGGTGCGCGAGCTGTATGCGTATCGCGCCAGCAAGCCATGGCAGGCACCGACCTCCGAGGTGTATCTGGTGCTGCGCGCCGGCATGCTGATCCCGCCCGAGGAGCACACGCAGCTCGTCCGCGAATACATCGCCGCCACCGACGCGGTGCCGCGCCCGAAGCGCGACAACGCGCGCGTGGTCATCAACGGCACGTTCTGCGAGCAGCCGCCGCTGGCGCTGATCAAGTCGATCGAGATGTCGGGCTGCTACGTGGTCGACGACGACTTCATGCTGGTGCTGCGCTGGCTGCTCGACGACGTGCCGACCAATGCCGATCCGCTGGAGGAACTGAGCAAGGCATTCCTGCACCGCTCGGCGTCGACGGCCGCCAAGTACGACGACAGGCGCGAGCAGAAGGGCGAGTTCCTGCTCAAGCAGTTCAAGAAAGGCGGCGCCGAGGGCGTGATCTTCGCCGCACCGTCGTTCTGCGACCCGGCGCTGCTCGAGCGGCCGATGCTGCAGGACGTGCTCGCCAAGCAGAAGATTCCCTACACCGCCTTCAAGTACGCGGAGAACACCGGCCAGATGGCGCCGATCCGCGAGCAGTCGGGCACTTTCGCCGATTCGATCAAGTTGTGGAGCGCGGCATGACGAGCGCGCTGCTTCCCTGGCAACGCTGCGTTGTCCCCGCCCCCGATTCAAGCATTCTGGGGCAGGCTCCATCGGGGACCCAGTGTCTTTCGCCGCAACGACGCTGGGTTCCCGCTTTCGCGGGAACGACGGCGCAACCGCGAGGTAATCATTCATGAGCACCGCAACGATCGCCACTCCTGCGTCGGTCAAGAAGCCGCAGAACGTCCAGAAGGAGGACGCGATGTGGCTGCAGAAGGAGCTGATCAACCGCAACTACAAGGAGCTCGCCGAGGCGCGCGCGCTGGGCCGCAAGGTCTCGGCGACCTTCGTGCCGGGCAATCTCAACGAGCTGCTGATGTGCTTCGACTTCGCGCGCTCGCTGCCCGAGACCAATGCGCTGCAAAACGGCATGCGCAAGAAGAGCGGCAAGATGATCATGGACGCCGAGCGCGACGGCCAGAGCGAGGACGTCTGCACGTACGTGAAGGCCGACCTCGGCATGATGATGGGCGGCGAGGTCGGCCCCACCGGCGACCCGCTGCCGCGACCCGATGTGCTGCTGCTGTCGTACACCGGCTGCTT
>JAKORH010000331.1 GCA_029777935.1 Pseudomonadota bacterium | reverse complement strand
TTCGGCAAGCGCGGCACCGAGGGCAAGATCAAGGCGGTGCAGTACGCGCGTGAACACAAGGTGCCGTATCTCGGCATCTGCCTCGGCATGCAGCTGGCGACGATCGAGTTCGCGCGCAACGTGTGCGCTCTGTCGGGGGCAAACTCGACCGAGTTCGACCCCGACACGCCGCACCCGGTCGTCGCGCTGATCACCGAGTGGCTCGACCGCACCGGGCGCATCGAGCGCCGCACCGAGAAGTCCGACCTCGGCGGCACGATGCGGCTCGGCTCGCAGAAGTGTCCGGTCGAGCCGGGCACGCTCGCGCACCGGATCTACGGCGCCGAGGTCAACGAGCGGCACCGGCACCGCTACGAGGTCAACAACATCTACGTGCCGCAGCTCGAAGCGAAGGGCTACAAGGTCTCCGCGCGCACGCCGAGCGAGAACCTGCCCGAGATGATGGAACTTCCCGGGCATCCGTTCTTCTTCGGCGTGCAGTTTCACCCCGAATTCACCTCGACGCCGCGCGCGGGGCATCCGCTGTTCAAGGCGTTCGTCGAGGCGGCGGTGGCGTTCAGGCGCGCGCGGGAGCCGAAACTGGAGAAGGTTGCTGCGTGAGGGTGCGGACCCCATCCCCACTCGCGCGGAGCCTCACGCTCGCAGGCGCTCGCCGAGGACGAGCGAGGTTATGAAGCTGTGCGGTTTCGACGTCGGGATCGAGCGACCGGTCTTCCTGATCGCCGGCCCGTGCGTGGTCGAGAGCGAGGCGATGGCGCTCGACACCGCGTGCAAGCTCAAGGAGATCACCGGAAAGCTCGGCGTGCCTTTCATCTACAAGTCGAGCTACGACAAGGCGAACCGCAGCTCGGGCAAGTCGTTCCGCGGGCTCGGGATGGAAACCGGGCTGCGCATCCTGTCGGAAGTGAAGAACAGGATCGGCGTGCCCGTGCTGACCGACGTGCATGCCGAGGACGAGGTCGCAGCCGCCGCGAAGGTGGTCGACGTGATCCAGACGCCGGCGTTCCTGTGCCGGCAGACCGATTTCATCCGTGCCTGCGCGCAGAGCGGCAAGCCGGTCAACATCAAGAAGGGCCAGTTCCTCGCGCCGCACGACATGAAGAACGTGGTCGACAAGGCGCGCGACGCCGCGCGCGAGGTGGGGCTGTCGGAGGATCGCTTCCTAGTCTGCGAGCGCGGCGCGAGCTTCGGCTACAACAACCTCGTCTCGGACATGCGATCGCTGGCGATCATGCGCGACACCGGCTGCCCGGTCGTATTCGACGCCACGCATTCGGTGCAGCTTCCTGGCGGGCGGGGTGCGTCGAGCGGCGGGCAGCGCGAGTTCGTGCCGGTGCTGGCGCGCGCGGCGGTCGCCGCGGGCGTCGCGGGGCTGTTCATGGAGACGCATCCCGATCCGGCCAAGGCGCTGTCGGACGGCCCGAATGCGGTGCCGCTCGCTCGCATCAGCGAGTTGCTCGAAACGCTGATCGAGCTGGACCGCGTGGCCAAGAAGCGCGGCTTCATCGAGCGAGACTTCAACTGAGGGGGGCAACGTGGCCGCGTATGTCATCGCCGACGTGAAAGTCAGTGATCCCGAGCAGTACAAGCAGTACATGGCGCTGTCGCCGGGCGCGATCGCGGCGGCCGGCGGCAAGTTCCTCGTGCGCGGCGGAAAGCATGAAACGCTGGAAGGCCACTGGCAGCCGAACCGCCTGGTTGTGCTCGAATTTCCGACCTACGAGGAGGCGAAGCGCTTCCACGACAGCGAGCTGTACCGTGCCGCGCGCGCTAAGCGCAAAGGCGCCACCGAGTTCTTCAACATGATCGTGGTGGAAGGTGCAGCGCCACCGTGAACAACAGCAAAGGAAAGCCATGTCTTCCATCGTCGACCTGATCGGCCGCGAGATCCTCGACTCGCGCGGCAACCCGACCGTCGAGTGCGACGTGCTGCTCGAAAGCGGCGTGATGGGGCGCGCGGCGGTGCCGTCGGGCGCGTCGACCGGATCGCGCGAGGCGATCGAGCTGCGCGACGGCGACAAGGGCCGCTAC
>JAKORH010000330.1 GCA_029777935.1 Pseudomonadota bacterium | reverse complement strand
GACGGATGGCGTTCTGCTTCAGAAGCCGTTCACCCGCAGCCAGCTTGCGGCTGCCGTCGGCCAGGCGCTCGCCGCCGGGAAGGCGCCGCGATGAGCGCGCGCCGGCTGCTCGTCTGCGACGACGAGGCGGATTTCCGCGTCCTGGTGCGCGAGGTCGCCGAGACGCTCGGCTACGAGGTGAGCGAGGTCGCCGATTCGCGCGAATGCGTCACCCGCACCGGCGATCAGGCGCCCGACGTGATCGTGCTCGACATCGTGATGCCGCATGTCGACGGAATCGAGATCGTCCAGCAGCTTGCCGCGCGGCGCTTTCCCGGGCGCGTCATCCTCGTCAGCGGCTACAATCCGCACTACGCGCGCGCGGCGGAAGTCCTGGCGCGCGGCCGCGGCATCGTCGACATCCGCGTCTTCGCCAAGCCGACCCCGCTCGCCGAGCTGCGCGCGGCGCTCAGCCCTTGACCGCGCTGGCGCTCAGTCCGGCGATCACGTAGCGCTGCACGGCGACGACGAAGGCGAGGATCGGGGCGAGCTGCACGGTTGCGGCCGCGAACAGGATTCCCCAGTCGACGCCCTCGACCGTGCTCAGGATCTCGCTGATGACCAGCGGCGTCGTGCGGGCGTTGCGGGTCGTGAACACCAGCGCGAAGATGTATTCGTTCCAGGCATAGACGAGGACGAAGATCGACGCCGCCACCAGCCCGTTCGCGACCAGCGGCAGGACGATGCGCAGGAGGATCTGGCCGAGCGCGGCCCCGTCGACGAATGCCGCCTCTTCGAGTTCGCGCGGGATCGCCTCGATGAACGCGCGCATGATCCACGTGGCGAGGCTGACGAAGAACGTCGAATAGAGCAGCACCAGCACGATGTGCGTGTCGTTGAGGCGCAGCCAGTTGATCAGCGGGAACAAGGGCAGCGTGACGATGATCGGCGGCAGCATGCGTACGACGATCATGAAGAAGGCGGAGATCGTCAGCAGCCGGCTGGCGTAGCGCGCGTAGACGTAGCCCGCGCTGCTCGCGAAGGCGACCGTGACCGCGGTTGCGCCGGCGGTGATGATCAGGCTGTTGCGCATGTTGTCGAAGAAGCCGGGCCACAGCTCCCACAGGCGGACGTAGTTCTCCAGCGTCGGGGTGAAGATCAGCGTCGGCGGAATGGCGAAGATGTCGCGCGGCGGCTTGAACGACGCCAGCACGACGAGCGCGATCGGCAGCACCGACCAGCCCGACGCCAGCACGGCGAGCGCCAGCCGCGCGGCCTTGGCGACGGGCCTAGGCTCCAGCATGGCGGAACATCCGGCGGTGCATCTGGTGCAGGTAGGGCAGCGCGATGAGCAGCGAAATGACGAGCATGGCGAGG
>JAKORH010000329.1 GCA_029777935.1 Pseudomonadota bacterium | reverse complement strand
GTGGTCTCGGGGTTGCCGAACATCACGCCGATCTTCATCCGGATCTGGTTGATGAAGATCACCAGGCAGTTGGTGCGCTTGATCGTGGCGGTGAGCTTGCGCAGCGCCTGCGACATCAGCCGCGCCTGCAGGCCCGGCAGCGAATCACCCATTTCGCCCTCGATCTCGGCCTTCGGCGTCAGCGCCGCCACCGAATCGATCACGATCAGGTCGACCGAGCCCGACCGCACCAGCGCGTCGGCGATTTCGAGCGCCTGCTCGCCGGTGTCCGGTTGCGAGATCAGCAGATCCGACAGGTTCACGCCGAGCTTGCTCGCATATTGAACGTCGAGCGCGTGCTCGGCGTCGATGAAGGCGCAGGTGCCGCCGATCTTCTGCATCTCGGCGATCACCTGCAGCGTCAGCGTCGTCTTGCCCGACGACTCGGGCCCGAAGATCTCGACCACGCGCCCGCGCGGCAGTCCACCGATGCCGAGCGCGATGTCGAGCCCGAGCGATCCGGTCGACACGACGTCGATCTCGTCGGCCACCTCGCCGTCGGCCAGCCGCATGATCGAGCCCTTGCCGAACTGCTTTTCGATCTGCGCCAGCGCAGCCGCCAGGGCCTTCTGCCGCTCCTTGCTGTCCACCACTTTTTCTCCCAAAAGCGCGCTCCGTCCGTCGTCCATCGCCGTCTCCCTTCTTCGCCGCCTGGCGCTGAGTCCATCACCTGAACAGATTTACAGTATTACTGTAAATTCATTCAGTAGCCGCGTCAAGCTGATCTGCGGCCGGTTGCGACCGGCAATCCGCCGGCACTAGACTCGCCGCTGAGGGAGGAAGAGATCGCCTCGCAGGCGATCCGAGCATATCAAGTGCGAATTCTGATCGCCGAAGACGATCCGGTGCTGGCCGACGGCCTGTCGCGCTCCTTGCGCGCCGGCGGATATGCGGTCGACGTAGTGAGCGACGGTGCCGCGGCCGACACGGCGCTGTCGACGCAGCCGTTCGATCTGCTGATCCTCGATCTCGGGCTTCCCAGGCTGCCGGGGCTGGAAGTGCTGCGTCGGATGCGCGCGCGCCAGACGGCGACACCGGTGCTGATCCTGACCGCTGCCGACAGCGTCGAGCAGCGTGTCAAGGGACTCGACCTCGGCGCCGACGACTACATGGCCAAACCCTTCGCGCTGTCGGAACTCGAGGCCCGCGCGCGCGCGCTGCTGCGGCGTGCGATGGGCGGCGTGCAGACCTTGCTGCGCCACGGACCGCTTGCATTCGATCAGGTCGGCCGCGTGGCCTCACTGCACGACCGGCCGCTCGAACTGTCCGGGCGCGAGCTCGGCCTGCTGGAAATCCTGCTGTCGCGCCCGGGCCGCCTCGTCAGCAAGGAGCAGGTGGTCGACCACCTGTGCGAGTGGGGCGAAGAGGTGAGCAGCAACGCGATCGAGGTCTACGTGCATCGGCTGCGCAAGAAGATCGAGCCCGGCGGGATCCGGATCGTCACCGTGCGCGGACTCGGCTACTGCCTCGAACGCCCCGGCAGCGACGTGGCCGATACGGGCGGTCACGGCGCGCGCGCGGCCTGATCCAGCGCCGCCACGCGCTGCGGCGGCGGCAGAGTCGCAGACATGCCCGACGATGACCGCCGCGCCACCGCCGACCACGGCAGCACGGTTCTGACTGCGCGGCGGTCGGGGCTGCGGGCGATGGCCACATTCCTGCTGCGGGGCCATCGGCGCGCGGCGGCCGCGCCGGCGCAGCCGCCGGCACCCTTCATCAACCCGCTGCGCCCCGGCGGCGAGCAGACGTCGCTGTTCGGCGAGATCCTCGACTGGATGCTCGCGCCGCTGCTGCTGCTATGGCCGATGAGCGTAACGATCACCTACCTCGTCGCGCAGTCGATCGCGAACGCGCCGTTCGACCGCACGCTGGCGGAAAACCTCGAACTGCTGGCCGATTACGTGCGCGAGAACCGCGGCCAGGTGTCGCTGCAGCTGCCGATTCCGGCGCGCGACCTGCTGCGCAGAGAGTCGGGCGAATCGGTCAGCTATCTGATACTCGGCAGGCGTGGCGAACTGGTCGCCGGCGAACGCGAGTTGCCGTTGCCACCGGAGGACGAGAAACCGGCGCCCGGTGCGGTCAAGTTCCGCTTCGACCAGATGCGCGGCACCGAGGTGCGTGTGGCGTACACCTGGGTCGCGTTTGCGAGCGCGGCAGGTCAACCGGCATTGGTTCAGGTGGCGGAACCGCTCGAGGACCGCACGCAACTGGCCAACGACATCATCCGGGGCGTGATCATTCCGCAGTTCATCGTGCTTCCTGTCGCGGTGGCGCTGGTGTGGTTCGCGCTGACGCGAGGCCTGTCCCCGCTCACCGCGCTGCAGGAGCGTATCCGAGCGCGCCGCCCGGACGACCTGTCGCCGATCGATCCAAAGGCCGCACCCGAGGAGCTGGGGCCGCTCGTGAACTCCTTCAACGAACTGCTCGAGCGCTTGACGCGCTCGATGCAGACCCACCGGCGCTTTCTCGCCGACGCCGCGCACCAGATGAAGACGCCGCTGGCGGGATTGCGCACGCAGGCGGAACTGGCGCTGCGCGAGACCGATCCGCAGCAACTGAAGCGCAGCCTGCGGCAGATCGCCGAGTCGAGCGCGCGCGCTACCCACCTGATCGACCAATTGCTGGCGCTGGCGCGCACCGAGCATCAGGCCGCCGACTTCGGCGCGTTCGAGATCGTCGATCTCGCGAAGCTGGCGCGCGAACTGGTGCAGGATTTCGTGCCGCTTGCGCTGGCGCGCGCGATCGACCTCGGCTTCGAGGGTCCGGAGCCGCCGGCGGCGGCGACTCGCATCATCGGCGTGCCGGTCGCGCTGCGCGAGATGCTGAAGAACCTGGTCGACAACGCACTGCGCTACACGCCGCGCGGCGGCACGGCGACGGTGCGCGTGGCAGCGCACCCGGGAGCGGTACGGCTCGAGGTCGAGGACACCGGCCCGGGCATCCCGGAGGCGGAGCGCACGCTGGTATTCGAGCGCTTCTATCGCGTGCTCGGCACGCAGGTCGACGGCAGCGGACTGGGATTGGCGATCGTGCGCGAAATCGTCGAGCAGCACGACGCGCAGCTCGCCGTCGGCGTCAACCCGAGCTGCGCAGCGCCCGACGCACCCGGCACGCGGATTAGCGTGGAATTCCACCACGTCGCCGGCGCGCCGCCGACTCTGCGACTGGCGAGCTGATTTGACCCGGCCGCGTGGAATGAAGAATAATCCCGCGCCTCGCCGGCCTCGCCGCTGCACGGGCCAGGCCGCCAAGACACGGCGGATTAGCTCAGCTGGTTAGAGCAGAGGAATCATAATCCTTGTGTCCGGGGTTCGAGTCCCTGATCCGCCACCAGAATTCCATTGCGCCATGACCCGCTGGACCGTTGCTGTGATCGCGCTGTGTATCAGCTTCGGCGCCGCCGGTCAGGTCGCGCTGCGCACGATCCCGCCGGATGCCAAGCGCGGCACTCTCGCCGGAATCGAACTGGGCGCAGTCAGCATCGACGGCAAGGTCTACCGGATGGCGCCCGGCGTGCGGATCCTGAACGCGAACAATCTGACCGTGACGCCGAACCAGATCGCACCCGACACGCTGGTGCGCTATCAGCTCGACGGCACGGGCGCAGTGCGGACGATCTGGGTACTGACGCCGCAGGAAGCGCAGCGCCGATAGGATTTCTCTCCTCGCCCCCGGCTCTAAACCGGCCCCGCGACCGATGACGAAGAAGCTCTACATCCGCACGTTCGGCTGCCAGATGAACGAGTACGACTCGGCCAGGATGGCCGACGTGCTCGACGCCGCCGACGGCGTCCAGCCCACCGACCGGCCCGAGGACGCCGACATCATCCTGTTCAACACCTGCTCGGTGCGCGAGAAGGCGCAGGAGAAGGTGTTCTCCGACCTCGGCCGGGTCAGGCACCTGAAGCGACGCAAGCCCGATCTCCTGATCGGTGTGGGCGGCTGCGTGGCGAGCCAGGAAGGCGCGGCGATCGTTGCGCGCGCACCGTACGTGGATCTCGTGTTCGGGCCGCAGACGTTGCACCGCCTGCCGCAATTGATCGCGCGCCGCCGCGCCACGGGAGCACCGCAGGTCGACGTGAGCTTTCCCGAAATCGAGAAGTTCGATCACCTGCCGCCGCCCGCTGTCTCCGGCACTTCGGCATTCGTGTCGATCATGGAAGGCTGCAGCAAGTACTGCAGCTTCTGCGTGGTGCCGTACACGCGCGGCGAGGAAGTGTCGCGGCCGTTCGACGACGTGCTGACGGAGGTGGCGGACCTCGCCGACCACGGCGTGAAGGAGATCACGCTGCTCGGCCAGAACGTGAATGCGTACCAGGGATGGATGGGCGAGGAGCGGACGGCCGACTTCGCGCTGCTGCTCGAGGTCCTGCACGAGATTCCCGGCATCGAGCGCATCCGCTACACCACGTCGCACCCGAAGGAATTCGCGCAGCGGCTGATCGACGCCTACGCGCGGCTGCCGAAGCTCGTGAGTCATGTGCACCTGCCGGTGCAGGCCGGATCGGATCGGGTACTGGCGGCGATGAAGCGCGGTTATACAGTGCTCGAGTACAAGTCGATCATCCGCCGCCTGCGCGCGGTGCGGCCGGGCATTTCGATCTCGTCCGATTTCATCGTCGGCTTCCCCGGCGAGACCGAGGACGATTTCGAGCGCACGCTGAAGCTCGTCGCCGACGTCGGCTTCGACGCCAGCTTCAGCTTCGTCTACAGCCGGCGCCCGGGCACGCCCGCCGCAGAGCTGCCCGATGACACGCCGGAGGCAAGCAAGCTCGCGCGGCTGCAGCGGCTGCAGGCTCTGCTCCACGAGCAACAGCAGCGCATCGGCGCGGCGATGGTCGGAACCACGCAGCGCATCCTGGTCGAAGGCCCGTCGAAGAAGGATGCGGCCGAACTGATGGGCCGCACCGAGAACAACCGCGTCGTCAACTTCGCCGGCCCGGATTCGCTCGTCGGGCAGATGGCCGACGTGCGCATCACGGCCGCGCTGCCGCACTCGCTGCGCGGCGAATCGCTCGTGCGTGCCGCATCGATCGCCGCCTGACGTGGCCAAGCGCGCCGCCGCGAAGAAGGTGCTGGCCTGGGCGGCCGACATCGATAATTCGCAGCTTTCGAACCTGACCGGCGCGCTCGACAGCAACCTGCGGCAGATCGAAACCGAACTGGATGTCGCGATCCGCCGCCGCGGCCACCAGTTCCGCATCGAGGGCGCGCCGGCGCCCGCACAGCAGGCGATCGGCGTGCTCGACCATTTCGTCGGTCGCGCGCAGCGGCCGATCAGCGTCGACGACATCCAGCTCTACTTCGTCGAGATGCGCGGCGGCCGCACGCGCGAGCCGCTGGCGGAGCCCCAAGGCGAACTGCCGCCGCAGCTTCATACGCGCCGGCGCGACCTGCACGGCCGCACCCCGCGCCAGCGCGAGTACATCGAGGCGATCCTCGCGCACGACATCAGCTTCTCGATCGGCCCGGCCGGCACCGGCAAGACGTATCTGGCGGTCGCCTGCGCGGTCGACGCGCTCGAGCGCGATGTCGTCAAGCGCATCGTGCTGACGCGCCCCGCGGTCGAAGCCGGCGAGCGGCTCGGCTTCCTGCCCGGCGACCTCGCGCAGAAGGTCGACCCGTACCTGCGGCCGCTGTACGACGCGCTGTTCGACCTGCTCGGATTCGAGAAAACGCAGCGGCTGCTGGAAAAGCAGACGATCGAGATCGCGCCGCTCGCCTACATGCGTGGCCGGACGCTGAACCAGGCGTTCGTGATCCTCGACGAAGCTCAGAACACCACGCCCGAGCAGATGAAGATGTTCCTCACGC
>JAKORH010000328.1 GCA_029777935.1 Pseudomonadota bacterium | reverse complement strand
CGGGGATGCCGAGGCGGTCAAGCGCGAGCTGCACGATCGGCCGCAGCTTCGCGGCCGACGCGATTTCGATGTTGGTCTGCATTGTCGGTCTATTCTTGTCGTCGCCCCGGCGCAGGCCGGGGCCTAATCGTGTGACGTCCAAATTGCGCCGCGGCCTCCGCCGGGGCGACAGCTACACGAGCATCGCGCGATGCCTGCGGATAGCCTCAGCGACGATGGGTTTCAATTCGGAAGCTCCTCCCGCATCCACGTGCGCGACCAGCTCGCGCCGCATGCGCGGCTCCCAGAAGCGCTGCAGGTGCTGCGCGATGCCGGCGCGCGCTTCGTCGGGGTCCGGCATGGCCTCGAAGAAATCGCCGATCCGGTTCGCCATGCGGATCAGGTTGGCCAGATCCATGGCTCAGTCGCGGACGCGTTCGGGATGGCTGTAGACGCAGAACTCCGCGCCGCGGGCGAAGCCGATCAGCGTCTGCCCGCACCCGGCGGCGATGCGCACGCCGAGCGCGGTCGGCGCGGAAACCGCCGCGAGCACGGCGATTCCCACGGAAGCTGCCTTCTGCACCATCTCGACGCTGGCGCGGCTGGTGACCAGCGCGTAACCGCGCGCGGTGTCGATGCGCGCATCGATCAGCGCGCCGATCAGCTTGTCGAGCGCATTGTGGCGGCCCACGTCCTCGCGCGCGAGCCGGATCGCACCGTCGGCATCGCACCAGACCGCCGCGTGCGCGGCGCCGGTCGCGTGCTGCAGCGGCTGGTGTTCGTGCAACGTGGCATAGGTCCGCGCCAGCGCGGCGGCGCTGATTCGCACGCCGATCGATGACAGGTCGGGCAGCGGCCGCAGCACCTGATCGAGGCTTTCGGTGCCGCAGATGCCGCAGCCGGTACGCCCGGCGAGCGTGCGCCGGCGCGACTTCAGGCGCATGAACGCGGCGGCCGCGATCTCGATCGCCAGCGTGATGCCGTTGTCGGCGGCGTGCGCCTCGACGCCGTAGAACTCGGCGCGGCTCGCGATGCCTTCGCTCACCGTGAAGCCGAGCGCGAAGTCCTCGAGATCCGCGGGCGTGGCGAGCATCACCGCGTGCGAGATGCCGTTGTATTCGAACGCGACCGGCACCTCGCGCGCGACCTCGAGCGGCGTGCGCACGGCGCCGTCGCCCCGGCGCAGCACGCTGAGCCGCTCGGCGACCCGCTCATCTCCGGGCGGCGCGACCGGCGCGCGGCGTTCAGTCTGCGGCGGCACGATCGCGCTCGCGGTACAACTGCTGCTGCTCCGAGTCGAAACGCCGGTAACGGAGCTGCCAGCCGGAAATCAGCGACGGCTGCGTCACGCGCACCACCTGCACCGCGGTGACCTTGTACTCGGGGCAGTGGGTCGCCCAGTCGGAGCTGTCGGTGGTGATCACGTTGGCGCCGCTTTCGGGGAAGTGGAAGGTCGTGTAGACGACGCCGGGTGCCAAGCGCTCGGTCACGGTGGCGCGCAGCACGGTCTGGCCAGCGCGGCTCTCGATGCCGACCCAGTCGCTGTCGCGGATGCCGCGCTCCGAGGCATCGTGCGGATGGATCTCGAGCCGATCCTCGTCGTGCCATTGCACGTTCTCCGTGCGGCGCGTCTGCGCGCCGACGTTGTACTGCGTCAGCACACGGCCGGTGGTCAGCAGCAAGGGGTAGCGGCGCGTGACCTTCTCGTCCGACGGCACGTACTTCGTGATGATGAAGCGGCCCTTGCCGCGCACGAATTCGTCGACGTGCATGACCGGCGTGCCCTCGGGCGCGTTGTCGTTGCACGGCCACTGGATGCTGCCGAGGGCGTCGAGCTTGTCGTACGTCACGCCGGCGAAGGTCGGCGTCAGCGATGCGATCTCGGCCATGATCTCGGCCGGATGCGCGTAGTGCATCGGATAGCCGAGCGCACCGGCCAGCTTCAGCGTCACTTCCCAGTCCGCGAATCCCGCCAGCGGCTCGATCACCTTGCGCACGCGCGAAATGCGCCGTTCGGCGTTGGTGAAGGTACCGTCCTTCTCGAGGAAAGAGGAGCCCGGCAGGAACACGTGCGCGTACTTGGCGGTCTCGTTCAGGAAGATGTCCTGCACGACCAGGCATTCGAGCGCCGACAGCGCCGCGGCGATGTGCTGCGTGTCCGGGTCCGACTGCACGAGGTCCTCGCCCTGGCAGTACAGGCCCTTGAAGCTGCCGTTCAACGCAGCGTCGAACATGTTGGGAATGCGCAGCCCGGGCTCGGGCTGGATCGCGACAGCCCATGCCGCCTCGAACGCGCCGCGCACCGCGGCGTCCGACACGTGCCGGTAGCCCGGCAGCTCGTGCGGGAACGAGCCCATGTCGCACGAGCCCTGCACGTTGTTCTGCCCGCGCAGCGGATTGACGCCCACGCCGTCGCGGCCGAGGTTGCCGGTGGCCATCGCGAGGTTCGCGATCGCCATCACGGCGGTCGAGCCCTGCGCGTGCTCGCTGACGCCCAGCCCGTAGTAGATCGCGGCATTGCCGCCGGTCGCGTACAGGCGCGCCGCGCCGCGCACGAGCTCCGCCGGCACGCCGGTGTGCTGCGCCATCGCCTCGGGCGAGTTCTCCGGCCGCGCGATGAAGTCGCGCCACTGCGCGAACGCCCTGGCCTCGCAGCGCGTTGAGACGAACGCCTCGTTCACCAGCCCCTCGGTGACGATCACGTGCGCCAGCGCGTCGAGCACCGCGACGTTGGTGCCGGGTTTGAGCTGCAGGTGATAGTCTGCCTTCACGTGCGGACTCGCGACCAGTTCGATCCGCCGGGGATCGATCACGATCAGCTTCGCGCCCTGCCGCAGCCGCCGCTTCAGGCGCGAAGCGAACACCGGGTGGGCGTCGGTCGGGTTGGCGCCGATCACCACGATCACGTCCGCTTTCTCGACCGACTTGAAGGTCTGCGTGCCGGCCGATTCGCCCAGCGTCTGCTTCAGACCGTAGCCGGTCGGCGAGTGGCACACGCGCGCGCAGGTGTCGACGTTGTTGTTGCCGAACGCGGCGCGCACCAGTTTCTGCACCAGGTACGTCTCCTCGTTGGTGCAGCGGCTCGACGTGATGCCGCCGATCGAATCGCGGCCGTACTTCGCCTGGATCTCGCGCAGGCGGCGCGCGGCGTGGCCGATTGCCTCGATCCAGCTCACCTCGCGCCACGGGTCGGTGATCCGCTCGCGGATCATCGGCTTCGTTACGCGGTCGGAATGCTTCGCATAGCCCCAGGCGAAGCGGCCCTTGACACAGGCGTGGCCCTCGTTGGCGGCACCGTGCTTGTACGGGACCATGCGCACGACCGCGTCGCCCTTCAGCTCGACCCTGAAGCTACAGCCGACACCGCAATAGGCGCAGGTCGTGATCGCCGAGCGGTCCGGCGCGCCGAGCGCGAGCGACTTCTCGCGCAGCGAGCCGGTGGGGCACGCGGCGACGCACGCGCCGCACGACACGCACTCCGACTGCATGAACGGCAGCCCGCCGGCGCTGACGCGCGACTCGAAGCCGCGGCCGTCGATGGCCAGCGCGAACGTGCCCTGCGTCTCCTCGCACGCGCGTACGCAGCGGTTGCAGACGATGCACAGCGCGGGATCGAACGCGAAGTACGGGTTCGACGCGTCGACCGGCTCGGCGCAGTGATTCGCGCCTTCGCCATACCGCACGTCGCGCACACCGAGCGCGTTCGCTACCCGGCCGAATTGCGTGTCGCGGTCGAGCGGGCGGCCCTTGCCGTCGCGCGGGTGATCGGACAGGTACAGCTCCATCACGCCGCGCCGCAGCCGGGAGAGTCGATCGCTTTGCGTGTGCACGCGCATGCCGGCTTCGGCCGGCGTGGTGCAGGAGGCCGGCGTGCCCTTGCGGCCCTCGATCTCGACCAGGCACAGCCGGCACGAACCCCATGCCTCGAGGCTGTCGGTCGCGCAGAGCATCGGGATCTCGATACCGGCCTCGAACGCGGCGCGCAGCACCGACGTGCCCGCCGGCACCGTGACCGCGCGACCGTCGATGTCGAGCGTGACGGGCGCACCCACACGCGCCGGCGTGCCGTAGTCGATGTCGTCGCGCGTGCGCTTAAGGTCGGTGGCGTGCATCGTTTCGGTGGCCTGCATCGGCATCTCCCGCACCGAAGTCCCGAGGATAATGGTTCAGCGCCGAAAGTACGGGATAGGGGGTCATGCCGCCCATCGCGCACAACGACCCGTCGACCATCGTGTCGCACAGTTCGCGCAGCAGCGCGATCTTCGCCGCGCGCTCGCGGCCATGGATGATGTCGTCGATCAGCTCGACTCCGCGCACCGAGCCGATCCGGCACGGAGTGCACTTGCCGCACGACTCGAACGCGCAGAACTGCATCGCGAAGCGCGCCAGTTTCGCCATGTCCGCGGTGTCGTCGTGCACGACCACGCTGCCGTGGCCGACCACCGCGCCGAGCGCCGCATAGCGTTCGTAGTCGAGCGGCTCGTCCCACTGCGCCTCGGGAATGTACGCGCCGAGCGGGCCGCCCACCTGCACCGCGCGGATCGGCCGGCCCGACGCGGTGCGGTCGCCCCACGTCATCAGCAGTTCGCGCAGCGTGATGCCGAACGCGGTTTCGATCAGCCCGCCGCGCTTGACGTTGCCGGCGAGTTGCACCGCCAGCGTGCCGCGCGAGCGGCCGACGCCGTAGTCGCGATAAAACGCCGCGCCGCGCGCCAGGATGATCGGCACGGTGGCCAGCGTGACCACGTTGTTGATCACGGTCGGCCTGCCGAACAGCCCTGCGATCGCCGGCAGCGGCGGCTTGGCGCGAACGACTCCGCGGCGGCCTTCGAGGCTCTCCAGCATCGCCATCTCTTCGCCGCACACATACGAGCCCGCGCCCTTGCGCACTTCGACGTCGAAGCCGTCGAGCACGCCGGCGTCGCGCGCACGCGTGATCGCGGCGTTCAGCGTCGCGACCGCGTGCGGATACTCGCTGCGCACGTAGATGTAGCCCTGCGCAGCACCGACCGCGAGCGCGGCGATCGCCATGCCCTCGATCAGCGCGAACGGATCGCTTTCCATCAGCAGCCGGTCGGCGAAGCTGCCCGAGTCGCCTTCGTCGGCGTTGCAGACGATGTACTTCGGCGCGCCTTCCGCCGCTTTCGCCTGTAACGCGGTGCGCCACTTGATGCCGGTCGGAAACGCCGCGCCGCCGCGGCCGCGCAGGCCGGAGTCGGTCACTTCCTGCACGATCTGCTCGCGCGTCAGCGTGCGCGCGCGCGTGAGCCCGGCCAGCCCGCCGAGTGCCGCGTAGTCGTCGAGCGACAGCGGGTCGGTGAGGCCGATGCGCGAGAAAGTCAGCCGCTGCTGCGCCTTCAGCCACGGCAGTTCGTCGACGCGGCCGAGCGCGAGCGGATGCGCGCCGCCATGCAGGAAATCGGCGTCGAACAGCCGCTCGACGTCGGCCGGCGCGACCGGGCCGTAGCCGATGCGCTGCGGCGTGGCAACTTCGACCAGCGGTTCGAGCCAGAACATGCCGCGCGAACCACTGCGCACGATCGAGATTTCGATGCCGCGCCGGCGCGCGGCCGTGGCGATTGCCTCGGTGACTTCGTCGGCGCCGACGGCGAGCGCGGTCGAGTCGCGCGGAACGAAGACCGTCGTCATGTGCGGTCCTCCAGCCGCAGCGCGGCCACGATCTCGTCCAGCCGCGCGGGCGTCAGCCTCGCATGGACGCGCTCGCCGATCAGTGCCGACGGCGCGTTGGCGCACTGGCCGAGGCAGTAGACCGGTTCGATCGCGAACGCCCGGTCGCCGGCGAGCGTCTTCTTCGCGTGTTCCAGCAGCGCATGGCAGCCCATGCTCTGGCACGCCTCGGCCTGGCACAACTGCAGCACGTGGCGCGCGGGCGGCTGGCGGCGGAAGTGGTGATAGAAGCCGATCACGCCGTGCACCTCGGCGCGCGACAGGTTCAACGCCTGCGCGATCGGCGTCTCGCATTCCGCGGGCAGGTAGCCCAGCCGGTCCTGCACCTCGTGCAGCAGCGGCAGCAGTGCGCCGGCGCGATGCGCGTGGTGTTCGATCGCCGCAGCGACGGCGGCGGCGATCTCGGCGGCGATGGTCGCGGGCGTGGCGGGTTCGGCCATGGCGGCAACCATACACCGGGCGCGCGGCCTCGGCGCGAAAATGCCGGCGCGAAGGAGGCCATTGCATGGCGATCGACACGGAACAGGCGCGGGTCGCGGTCATGGGCGCGGGCGCGGTCGGCGGCTACTACGGAGGCATGCTGGCGCGCGCCGGCCACGCGGTGACGCTGATCGGCCGCGCGGCACACGTCGATGCGATCCGCCGCGACGGGCTGCTGCTCGAGGCGCAGGCGTTTTGCGGACACGCACGCGTGCAGGCGGACACCGATCCCGCAGAGGTGCGCGGCGCGCAACTCGTGCTCTTGTGCGTGAAATCGACCGACACCGACGCGGCCGCCGCTGCGATCGCGCCGCATCTGGCGCAGGATGCGTGCGTGCTGAGCCTGCAGAACGGGGTGGACAACGCCGAGCGGCTGCAGGCGCGGCTGGCGCAGGAGGTCGTGCCGGCGGTCGTGTACGTGGCGGTCGAGATGGCGGGGCCTGGGCACGTCAGGCATCACGGCCGCGGCGAGCTGGTAATCGGGCGTTCGCCCTCGAGCGAGGCAATCGTGCGGCTGTTCGCCGCGGCCGGCGTGCCGGTACAGGTCTCCGACAACGTGCTGGGCGCGCTGTGGGCCAAGCTGATCGTCAACTGCGCCTACAACGCGCTGTCGGCGATTGTGCAGATGCCGTACGGCCAACTGGTACAGGGCGAAGGCGTGCCCGCGGTGATGCGCGACGTGGTCGACGAGTGCCTCGCGGTGGCGCGTGCCGCCGGCGTGGTCGTGCCCGCGGATACGCGCGAGACCATGCAGCGGATCGCGCAGACGATGCCCGCGCAGCTTTCGTCGACCGCGCAGGACCTGGCGCGCGGCCGGCGCACCGAGATCGACCACCTGAACGGCTACGTGGTGCGCAAGGGCGAGTCGCTCGGCGTGGCCGTGCCGGTGAACCGCACGCTGCACGCGCTGGTCAGGCTGCTCGAGTCGCGCGATCGATCGCCGCGTTGATCACTTCGCGGTCCCACACGCCGGGCGAGGCGCGCGTGGCGAAGAACTGCGCGAAGTGCACGAAGCGCTCGCGACTCACCGCTTCGAGGCGCTCCAGCTCCGCCAGCGGATCGGGGTGATCGTCGACGCGCAGGTCGAGCGCCGGGTATTCCTCGGTAGTGAAGATCTTCAGCGCCGCCGACTGCTTGCCGCGCTGATCGCCGCCGGCGGCTTCGCCCGCCTTCAGCGCGGCGATCAGCCGGCGCGCCAGCGGCAGGCCGGCGTTCGCCTCGAACGCGCGCGCGGTCTCGCCGAGCACCTGCGGCCCGGCGAGCATGTTGCCCGCGATCGAGTACGTGTCGTGGATCGCGTGGCCGCACCACGGCACGCACTCGGCACCCGTGTAGGCGGCGATGCGTCCGGCCGCGTCCTGCACGTGGAGCTGGCGCGCAGCGCGGCCGGCATCGGCCTGCGTCAGCGCATCGACGACCGTTCGCGCGGCGAGCCCTTCGCGCAGCAGCCGCAATCCGCGCGCACCGAAGGTCGGGTTGATCAGCGCCTGCGTGGCGAGCGCGCCCACGCCGCCGTCGCCGTGCGGGCACAGCGCGCCGACCGCGAAGAAGCGCGTGGCGATCGCGATGCCGAACGCGCCGGTGGTGGGATCGCGCGCGATGATCGACCAGGTCATGAGATCACGTGCTTGTCGCAGCAAATGCTTCAACCACAGAGGCACAGAGACACAGAGGAAGCCCGGGAAAGGTTTGATCTCTGTGCCTCTGTGTCTCTGTGGTGAAAATCGCCTTTCACGATCGAACAGGTCATGAGATCACGTGTTGGCTGAAGTAGATGCTATATCAACCACAGAGAACGCAGAGATCACAGAGAACTTCCGTGCATTTCCTCTGTGCTCTCTGTGTTCTCTGTGGTGAAGATCGCCGTTCACGATCGACAAGGTCATGAAGCGAGAGCGCTGGGTTGCCGCTTGCGCGGGAATGACGCGACGCGCGACACGACGCGCCGTACCTATTGCTACGCGGTGTCATGCCCGCGAAAGCGGGCTTCCAGCCCGTCGCAACGTCACTGGATTCCCGCTTGCGCGGGAATGACACGACGCCCGACGCCCGACGCCCGACGCCAACGGTCGCTCAGCTCTTCGAACGCCGCTTGCAGCGCCGCCGTGAGCTCGCGCGCATCGGGCACCGCGTTGCGCGCGGCGGTGAAGCCGAAGCCCATCGCTCCAGCGTAGCTCATGACGGTCAGGTTCAGTCCGACGCCGTGCTCGGGAATCGACACCGGCCAGTAGGTGGTCATCCGCGCGCCGGCCGCGTACAGCGGCGCCTGCGGTCCGGGCACGTTCGAGATGATCACGTTGGCGAGCGGCGGGATCGCGTCGGCCAGATGCGAGCGCCCGTACAGCGTCGCCAGCCCGTGCAGCAGCCACGGCACGGTGATGGTCGGGAAATCGGTCGGCAGCACGTCGCGCGCGCGCTTCGCCAGCGTCTTCACGGCGCCGGCCGCGTCGCGGATCGCGTGCAGCCGCCGCACCGGGTCGGTGATGTGCGTGTTCAGGTTCACCAGGCTCATCGTCGCCTGGGTCGTGTATTCGGTGTCGCCGGGCGCGCGCAGCGAAATCGGCATCGCGGCGATCAGCGGCTTCTTGGGGATGCCGCCATGGCGCGCCAGATAGCGCCGCAGCGTGCCGCTGGCGAGCGCGAGCACGACATCGTTGATCTTCGCCTCGTGCGCGGCAGCGATCGCCTTCATCGCATCGAGCGGCAGCGAGTGGGCGGCAAAGCTGCGCTCGCCGGTGATCGCGACGTTGATCGGCGTGCGCGGGCCGAACGAGAAATTCCGCGCCGGCGTCTTCGGCGCGGCCGGCGCCGGCCGCAGCATTCCGGCGAGAGTCCGCACCACCTCGGGCAGATGCCGCGCGAGCTTGACGAACTGGCCGGCGTCGTGCTTCAGCGCTGCCGCGGCGAGTTCGGCCATTCCCGGGTGCTCGTCACGCGCCTGCCTGCCGGCGGCGGGCAGCCGGCCCGGCTTCGGCGTCAGGTCGAACAG
Source organism: Pseudomonadota bacterium (assembly GCA_029777935.1). The sequence continues at coordinate 2,736 of JAKORH010000328.1, read as the reverse complement.
CGCCTGCGCCAGCAGCACGCCCGCCTTTCCGTCGAGCACCGCGTGATGGACCTTGATGTAATAGGCGGCCTGGCCGCCTTGCAGGCCGTCGAACACGTACAGACGCCACAGCGGGCGCGTGCGGTCCAACAGCTCCGAGTGCAGGCGCGCGACTTCGTCCTCGAGCTGCGCCTGCGTGCCGGGTCGCGGAAGCTGCACGCGCTGCACGTGCCAGTCGAGGTCGACGCGGTGGTCTTCGACCCACATCGGATTGGCAAATCCGAGCGGCATCGGCGCGAGCTTGCGCGTGAACACCGGCGCCAGCGCGAGCCGCTGGCGCATCTGGCGCTTGATCTTCGTATGGAAATCGCCGCGAAAGCCGCGCGGCAGATCGAACAGATGCAGCGACGCCACGTGCATCGGCGTCTCGGGCGTTTCCAGGTGCAGAAACGCCCCGTCGAGTCCGCTCAACGGTTTCATCACGGGCAGCATGCCGCCGATCTGTTCGCCTCCCATTGCGTCCGATCAAGCGCAGTAGAGCCAATCCCCCAATCGGCTTGCAGCGTGCCGCTGCGCGGCGCGCGACAATGACGGCGATTGGAAGCATCGCAGAGCACATGGCCACCCGCCATCCGCATCGAGGAGAGCCGCACTGGTTCTACACCGTCACCGAGTGGCGCGCGCTGCTCGAGATGGCGGCGTTGCCGTATTCGCTGCCGGCGCTCGCCGCCGCGCCGCGCGGCGACGGCCACCCGGTGCTGCTGCTGCCCGGCTTCATGGCCGACGAGTACACGCTGATCGCGCTGAAGCTGTATCTGCGCCAGCGCGGCTACGACGTGCACAGTTGGGGCTTCGGCCGCAATGTCGGCTTCCAGCGCCGGCACGCGCAGGCGCTGGAACAGAAGATCCGCTACATGCATCACCGCAGCGGCCGCAAGGTGAGCCTGGTGGGCTGGAGTCTGGGCGGACTGTTCGCGCTGTACGAGGCGCACCAGGCGCCGGAATGCGTGCGCGAAGTGATCACGCTCGGCAGTCCGGTGAGCATCGACCTGGGGGGCAGCAAGTCGCCGCCGCTGGTGCGCGCGCTGTACCAGCTGATCGCGCACCCGATGGGCCCGAGCGCGCACGCGATGCTGCCGCGGACGCGGCAACTGCGCGAGCGCCGGCGTCCGCCCGTGCCGACCAGTTGCCTGTACTCGCTCAGCGACGGCGTGGTGCCGCCGCAGGAAGCCACGATCGATGGCAACCCGCGGATGCACGAGAACATCCGGGTGCCGGGCAGCCACGTCGGCCTCGGCTTCAACGCGATCGTGATGGCGATCGTCGCCGACCGGCTGGCGCAGCCGGAAGGGCGGTGGCGACCGTTCAGGCCGCGAGGCGTCTCGGGGAAGATCTACCGGCTGATCGTGCGCGAGTCCGAAGCGGCCTGACAGTCTTGCGCGCCGCAGCCAGGTATTGCTGGAAACTGTCGCGGATGCATTGCGCGAACGCCTCCGGATCGGGCACCAGCTCGCGACACGAGGTGGGCGACACGATGATGCGCCCGTCGTAGCTCGTAACCGCGAACACCAGCCCCATGCCGTCCGAGATCGGCATGATCGCGGAGAAGTACGTCATCCGCGCGCCGCACAGGTACAGCGGCACCGACGGCCCCGGCACGTTGGTGACGATGCAGTTGGCGATCGGCGCGCGGCGCCCGATGCCGAGCATCACGCGGCCGAGCAGCTTGCTCGTCAGCGCCAGCGTCGCTGCCGGCGCGTGGCTTCCGATGTCGGTCAGTTCGCGCGCGCCGATCGCGCGCGCCACCGTGTCCGATGCGCGTGTCTGCGCGCAGATCGCGCGCAGGCGCTCGACCGGGTCGGCCAGATCGGTGCCGAGCTTCACGTGCAGCCACGACAGCTCGGGCCGGCTGCCCGGCTCGGCGTCGGCATCGCGCAGGTAGATCGGCGCGATCGCGGTCAGGCTGGCCGCGGGAAGCTCGCCTTCGCCTTCGAGATAGCGGCGCAGCGCGCCGCCGCACACGGCGAGCACCACGTCGTTGACCGTGGCGCCGTCGGCGAGCGTGCGGATCGCCTTGAACTCCTCGAGCGTGAAGCGGCGCGTGTCGAATACCCGATACGGCGACACCACCGCGTTGAAGCGCGTGACCGGCAGGCTCGCCGGCCGCAGCAGCATCTCGCGCGCGAGCCCGAGCACCGCCGGAGTCACGCGCCCGATCGCGCGTGCCAGCGGCGCCGCCAGCCGCAGCGGCGAGCCGATCGTGTGCGCCAACCCGCGGCACAGCAGCGCGATCGCGCCCGGCGCCGGCTCCGGGAACCACGGCTCCGGCGGCTCCGGTGCGGCCGGCGCGGCGCTCACGTCGTGCAGCAGTTGGGTGATCTGGGCGCCTTGTTCGACGTCGATGGCCGCGTGATGGATCTTCGTCAGCAGCGCGAAGCTGCCGGCGGGCAGGTCGAGAAAGCTGTCCAGCCCCTCGATCACGTAGATCTCCCACAGCGGCCGGTTCAGGTCGAGCGGCCGCGCGTGGATGCGCGAGGCCTGGATGCAGAACTGGCGCCAGTCGCCCGGCTTGGGCAGCGCGATGTGGCGCACGTGGTACTCGAGATCGAAGTGCTCGTCGTCGACCCAGTGCGGGTAGTCGAGTTCGAGCGGCACGCGCTTCAGTTTCCGCCGCAGCAGCGGTGCGCGGTGCAGCCTGCTTTCGATGTGCGCGAGGATCGTCTTGAACCGCACCTTGCCGCCGGGCGCGGTCGACTG
>JAKORH010000327.1 GCA_029777935.1 Pseudomonadota bacterium | reverse complement strand
CGATGCAGGCCTGGCGCGCCGGCGTGCGCGCGAACGAAGCCGCCGCCACCGTACGGTACGCAGTGAACGAGTCGCGCAGTTTCGCGGCGGGTGCGAGCCGCCTCGGATTCAGCGACGGCAACGACCGCACTGGCGGCTGGCTCTCGTGGTTCGAGCGCTGGACGAGCACGCCGCTGTGGCGCTTCGAGACCACGGCCTGGCTCGGCACGTCGCGCAATTCGCTCGACGGTGCGCCGTACTTCAACCCCGCGAGCGACGCCACTGCCACCGTCGAGGCGGCAGCGGAATGGCTCACCTGGCGGCGCTACGAACGCAGCTTCCGGCAGCGCGCCTCCGCCACGGTCGGCACCTATTCGCAAGAGGGCTTCGGCAGCGGCGCGGTGCTCGGCCTGTCCTACGAGCATATCTGGGAGATCGACCGCCGCCTGTACCTGCGCTACGGCATCGGCCGGCTGCTTCGGCCGTACGACGGCGAGCGCAGCGGTCGAAGCTTCGCGACGCTCGCTCTCGACGGGAGGTTCTGAGGTGAAGCCCGGTTCGCTGCGTCGTGGCCTGTGCCTGCTGGCAGCAGCGCTGTTGCCGTGGCTCGCGCCGTCGCACGTGTCGGCTCGCGAGACGAACATGGCGCCGGGCGCGTTCCTAGCGCTTTCGTACCACGAGGTATCCGGCGACGGACTGGTGGCCGACGCGCCCGGCGCAGGCCGCTATGGCATCGAGATCTCGCACCTGGTCGCGCAGTTCAGCTGGCTGCGCGAAAACGGCTACCACCCCGTCAGCCTCACCCGGATCGCCCAGGCGCGCGCAGGCGGCACACCGCTGCCGCCGAAAGCAGTGCTGCTCAGCTTCGACGACGGCTATGCCGATTTCCATAGCCGCGTCTATCCGGTGCTGAAGCTGTTCGGCTATCCGGCGGTGATCGCATTGGTCGGCAGCTGGATGGACGCTCCGGCCGGCGCGATGGTCGATTACGACGGAAGGAAAGTGGCGCGCGAGGCTTTCCTGTCGTGGGCGCAGGTGCGCGAGATGATGGCCTCGGGCCTGGTGGAAGTCGCCTCGCATTCGTACGCACTGCATCGTGGCGTGACCGCGAACCCGCAGGGCAACGCGCAGCCCGCGGGGGTGGCCAGGATCTACGACGCGGCGACCCGCAGCTACGAGAACGACGAGGCCTGGTTCGCACGCATCCGCGACGACCTGCAACGCAACGCGCGCCTGATCGAGCGCGAAACCGGCAAGGCGCCGCGCGCGATGGTCTGGCCGTACGGTCGCT
>JAKORH010000326.1 GCA_029777935.1 Pseudomonadota bacterium | reverse complement strand
GGCGCGCTCGATCAGCGCCTTCTTGAACGCCATGGAGGCGCTGTTGACCGCCTCGGCGCTCATGGGGCCGGTGACGAACTGGTCAATCAGTTCCTTCGGAATCGTCGGCAGCGCGGCGGCCGCCTTCTTGGTCTTGCTCGGCATAGCTTCTCCTCTCGCTCGTCATGCTATGCCTCACACACAAAATTCCGGACAGGCTCCAATCAGCTTCCATGTCAGTTCGCTCGCCAGATCTTCTCATTCATCCTCAATTCATCTCCACCGCAGGGTCAGGGTCCGCCGCCGCAGGTTCTCTACTATCAGATTGAACTTGGCCGCAATCCTCCGCTACCACCATCAAACGCCGTTTCGTGGTGCCCGGATTATGACAAGTCACCGGACAACCAATTCTGTCTCGATGACAATGTCGAGAACTCGGGCGGAACGCGTGCCCAACCGTTTGGCGCGTATATCTATAACAGCTTCGACTTTCTGCCAAGAATCTTGGAGGTAATCAAGAGGGGCCACACCAAGGATCCGAAGGCAGGGGCAATTGCTCTCGATACCGATGCATCTCACTGGACACTCAACAGCGTCTACGCTGGTGATCTGGTGCAGGGGTACGCCGTCAGCACGGACCAATGGAATGGCTTTCAGGTCACGACCTATCCTGGTGGCACTTTCTGCTCGGGCTCAAACCTAGTCCAGTGGAGTTGCGGTGCCGGGATGCCCTCCGGAAGCGGCTGGGGCGACGTGGGAGGTGGCTGCTATCACAGAAACACTGGAAAACCTTGCCTTTGATTGCAGACCAATAGGCGTTGGAATTCGGGAACATTCGTCTGCGCTTTCTGGCCCGGACCGGCCTCTACGGCGTTCCCAGTCGCGTGCCGTACCACGCGGCTGTGCATTCAGTTATCGAAACCGGTATTCGGGCGGGCCAGATCAGCGTCGTCACATCCGATGAGTTCTTCGCCTACGACTTCGAGCAACTCGCCCCGGATCTGCGATCGCCGCACTCCGCGGCAAATGCCCAGCCGAACGCCACATTCCAGGCGGGAAGCGCGACGTTCCACTCGCGCGCCAGACGCGCGCATGACAGAGCCGAGTTGAACGGCCGGCGCGCGGCCGTCGGGTAATCCGCGGTCGAGATCGGGACGATGCGCCGAGTCTTGCGTGCGGCGTCCGGCACCTGCGCCAGGATGTGCTCGGCGAAGGCGTGCCAGTTTGTTCTTCCGGCCGCGGTCATGTGATAAAGGCCGCCGCACCGCGCGAAAGACGCCGCCACCGAGTTGCGATCGGTTCCGGCGCGCGCGACGATGGCCGCGATGCCGGCGGCGATCGAGCGCGCCCAGGTCGGCGCGCCCCATTGATCGTTGACGACGCGCAGTTCCTCGCGCTCGCGTGCCAGCCGCAGCATCTTGCGCACGAAATTGTGTCCTCGCTCCGAGTAGACCCAGCTCGTGCGCAGGACGATCACGGCGCCGTCGCGCGCCAGCACCGCTTGCTCGCCGGCGAGCTTCGTGCGGCCGTAGACCGACATCGGATTCGGCGTGTCGTCCTCGGCATAGGGAGCCGATTGCGTGCCGTCGAACACGTAGTCGGTCGACAGATGGATCAGCGCAATGCCGCGCCGGCGTGCCTCGGCCGCCATCAGCGCGGGCGCGTCCGCGTTCACCGCGTGCGCGAGTTCGGATTCCGACTCGGCGCGGTCGACCGCGGTATACGCTGCCGCATTGACGATCAGATCGGGATCCGCCGCCGCGATGGCCGCCTGAACCGACGCCGGCCGCGCGAGATCGCAATCGTCGCGTCCGACCGCGACGATCGTTCCCAGCGCCTGCAGGCTGCGCTGGCATTCCCAGCCGACCTGGCCGTCGCGACCGGTGATCAAGATGCGCATCGCTTGCACTCCATCGCGCCGCCGTCGCCTCTCGGCGTCCGAATGGCGCATCACCCTAGCACGTAAAATGCGCGCTGTTGCATCGGCACGGCCGCTGATCGATGAACCTGTTCGACGCCGACACGAAGGCGCTGTACGCAAGCGAGATCGACGACTCCCGGCGCACGTCGCTGTCGGCGCTGTTCGGCCTGGTGCGGCCTGGTTCCACGGTGCTCGACGTCGGCATCGGCGGCGGCGCGCTCGGGCGGCGGCTGGCCGCAGAGCGCGGCTGCCGCGTCGACGGCGTCACGTTGAGCGACGTCGAGGCGGCCGCGTCGGCGGCGCACTACCGGCGCATCGAGGTCGCCGACCTGAATCGCGTCGGACTGGCGGAACTGTTCGCCGGCGAGCATTACGACGCGATCATCTGCGCCGACGTGCTCGAGCACCTCGCGCGGCCGACGCAGGTGCTCGATGCGTGTCGCTTGCTGCTCGCCGAAGCGGGCGAACTGCTGCTGTCGATCCCGAACGTCGGCTACCTGGGACTGATCGGCGAGCTGCTTGCCGGCGAATTCCGCTACCGCATCGAGGGGCTGCTCGACGCCACGCACGTGCGCTTCTTCACGCGCCGCTCGCTGCTGCGGATGCTGCGCGAAAGCGGGTGGGACGGGCAAATGCTCGAGCCGATCACGGTCGACCTGCCCGAGTCCGAGTTCAAGGTCGAATTCGATCGGCTGCCACCTTCGGTGCAGCGCCACCTGCTGACCATGCCGGATGCGCTGACCTACCAGTTCATCGTTCGTGCGCGTCCGGGTTCTGTCGGCACGGCCGCGTTCGAGACGGCTGACGAGCGGGCTGTCGTGGGCGCGCCAGCAATTGCACCTGCGGCGCCACGTTTTTCGTCGCTGCTGTACCTGAACGACGGCAGCGGCTATGCGGAGGACCGCAAGGTCGTGGCGGAGGGCCGCCTCGGCGATGCGCGCCAGATGATCCGCTTCGAACTGCCGCCGCAGCAGACGCTCGCGGCACTGCGCGTCGATCCGGCGGATCGGCCAGGCTTCCTGCATCTGTTCGGCATGCGGCTCCTCAATGCGGACGGCCGGACGGTGTGGCAATGGGACGGACGCTGCGAAACGCTCGCGCGCGGCGCGTGCCAGCAGATGATCTTCCGCACGCCGTGGTTCGAGCATCAGGGCACGGTCGCTCTGCTGACGGGCGACGATCCGTGGTTCGAGCTGTCGCTCGACCGCGCAACGCTGGCGTGCTGCTGCGACGGCGCCGCGCTCGAGATCGAGCTGAGCTGGCCGATGTCCGCCGACTACGCACTCCTGGCCGGAGAATTGAACGCGCTGCAGTCGAGGCTCGCGGAGGCAGACAACGACGCGCAGGACCTGGCGCGCATGCGGCAGCGCGTGCACGACCTGGAACAGTCGCTCGCGGTGGAAACGGACTCGGTGCAGCAGTTGCGGCACGACGCGGACGCGCTCACTGCTGCGCGCGACGCGCTGCACGTGCAGGCGAAGGAACTCGCCGTGTCGCTGCAGCAAGCGGAGCGTGACGCGGCCGGGCTGCGGCGGCGCGTCGAACAGCAGCGCGCGCAGCGCAATGCGGCGGCGCGCGAACGCGACGACCTGCGGCAGCGGCTGATGCAGATGCGGGAATCGCGCGGATACCGCTTCGCGGCGCTGTTCAGCCCGGCGCTGCGGTTCGACCTGCGCGTGCCGGCCTCGCGCGGCGCGTCGCGCGTGCGAGCGCTGCCGCCGTCCGCCGAGACGGTCGACATCGTCGTGCCCGTCTACAAGGGCCTGGCGGAGACGAAAGCCTGCCTGGAATCGGTGCTCGCGAGCGCATCGAAGCGGCCGTTTCGCGTCGTGATCGTCGACGATGCCAGCCCGGAGCCGCAGCTCACGGGCTACCTGCGGCAGTTGCGCGATCGCGATACGCGAGTGGCGCTGATCGAGAACCCGGCCAACGCCGGTTTCGTCACCAGCGTCAATCGCGGCATGCAGCACGACGGCTCGCGCGACGTGGTGCTGCTGAACAGCGATACCGAGGTCGCCGGCGACTGGCTCGACCGCCTGCAGCGCGCCGCTTACAGCAGCGCTGATGTCGGCACTGCCACACCGTTTTCCAACAGCGCCACCATCTGCAGCTATCCGCGCTTCTGCGAGGACAACCGCCTGCCCGACGGCATGTCCACCGCCGAGCTCGATGCCATCTTCGCGGCAGAGAATCCGGGGCGGGCGCTCGAGATCCCGACCGCGGTCGGCTTCTGCATGTACATCCGGCGCGACTGCCTGAACGCCGTCGGCTCGTTCGACGTCGCCAACTTCGGCCGCGGCTATGGCGAAGAGAACGACTTCTGCATGCGCGCACGCAAGGCCGGCTGGCGGCACATGCTGGCGCTCGACACGTTCGTTGCGCACGTCGGCGGCGCGAGCTTCGGCGCAGAGAAGGCGCGCCGCGTCGAGGAGGCTCAGGCGACGCTGCGGCGCCTGCATCCCGAATACGAAGTGCTGGTGCAGCGGCATCTGGCGGAAGATCCCGCGCGGCCGGCCCGCCTCGCCGTCGATCTGGCGCGCGTCCGCGCCAGCGCGCTGCGCAGCGTGCTGTTCGTCAGCCATTTCGGCGGCGGCGGCACCGAGCGCCACGTGCGCGAGCTGGCGGCGGCGCTGGAAGGCCGGACCAACGCGTTCCTGCTGCGCCCGAGCAACAACGGCGAGACGCTGCTCGAATGGCTGCAACCCGGCGAAGGTTTCTGCCTTGCGTTCCGACTCGACGCGGAGCTTCCGGCGCTGGTCGAGGTGCTGCGCGCCCTCGATGTGAGCCACGTGCACTACCACCATCTGCTCGGACAGTCGCCGTGCGTGTGGGGCCTGCCGGAGATGCTCGGCGTCGCGCACGACTTCACGGTGCACGACTACTACTCGATCTGCCCGCAGATCTCGCTGACCGACCGCAGCAACCGCTACTGCGGCGAAGAGGGGCCGGCACAGTGCGCCGAGTGCCTGCGGCGCACCCCGCCGCCGGGACGCGTGTCGATCGAAACCTGGCGCGACGGCTATCGGCGGCTGATCGAAAGCGCGCGCTACGTCTTTGCGCCGAGCGCCGATGCGGGCGATCGCATGCGGCGCTACTTTCCCGCGGCGAACGTCGTGCACGCGCCGCACTTCGACATGCTGTACGCGCCGCCGGTGATCAGGCCGGCGCTGTTGCGGGAAGAGCATCCGCTGCGCATCGTGGTCATCGGCGCGCTGAGCACGATCAAGGGCGCCGATGTCCTGGAAGGCGTCGCCATGGAGGCGGCGCGTCGTGGCGAGCGGCTCGAGTTCCATCTGCTGGGCTTCGCCTACCGAACGCTGCAGACGCAGCCGAAGGCGCGCCTCACCGTGCATGGTCCGTATCAGGAAGCCGATCTGCCGGATCTGTTGGAGTGGCTCAAGCCAGACCTCGCATGGTTCCCGGCACTGTGGCCCGAGACGTACAGCTACACGCTCAGCGCCTGCCTGAATGCGCGGCTGCCGATCGTCGCGCCGGACCTCGGCGCGTTTCCCGAGCGGCTTCACGTCAGGCCGTGGACCTGGATCCGTCCGTGGGAGCAGACCGCCCGGCAGTGGGTCGATTTCTTCGCACTGGTCCGGAGCCAGAACTTCTGCGCGGGAGTGGATCCCGAGCCCGGAGGCGGAAGGATCGCAACGACATCGCAGTTCAGTTACGAACGAGACTACCTGCCGAAAAACTCGACCGCACAGCAGCCGATGCAGTTGGCTGAGGCGTTCCTGCACCACTACCGGCCGGGCCGGGTGGAGGCCGGCCCGCGGCAGCGCGCGAAGCGGGCCGTGCACCAATTGGCCGCGCGGGTGAAGCACGCGCCGGTCGTCGGCGATCTCACCCGACTCGTGCCGATGCACTGGCAGGAGCGCGCCAAGGCATGGCTGAAGGACTGACGAGTGGGGAATCTCGAGAAGCCGCACAGTAGCGGTCAGCGACAGCCGACGCACGTCGAACTGGAGAAGCTTTATCGACGACCGCTGTTCGACCTGGGAGCGATCGGGCACGAAGCGCTGCAGGGCATTCTCACGCCCATCTACGACGAGGGCAGCGTCCAACGATACGTTCATTCCCAGTTCCGCGAGCATGCGCAAACCTACGCCGCGAACTACACCGACAATGCCTACTTCACGTGGCTGATCTCGAACGCCCTGAAACGCATCGAGTTGGCCCCGGAATCGCCACGCCGAAGAACGATCCTCGACATCGGATCGGGCGCAGGCAATTCGATCTTCCCATTGCTGCAGCTTTGTCCGGATGCCACGATCGTGGCAAGCGATCTGAGCATCGAGCTGCTGGCGCTGCTCAAGCGCAGCCTGGTCGAGAAGGGACTGCCGGATCGCTGCTTGCTGCTTCAATTGAATGCCGAGGAGCTCGACTTCGAACCGGAGTCCTTCGACCTGGTGGTCGGTGCGGCGATACTTCACCATCTGTTTGCGCCTGATCGAACGATTCTCGGCTGTTCCCGGATCCTGAAGCCCGGCGGCCATGCGGTCTTCTTCGAACCGTTCGAGAACGGCAGTGCCATCCTGAGCCTGATCTGTGAACGCCTGCTGCGGGAATCGGGACAGCCCGCGCTGGATGAGAGGGTCGCGACGTTTCTGCGACTGCTCGTCAGCGACAACGCGGTGCGGAGAGGACGCGACAAGTCGCAGCCCGACTTTGCCCGGATCGACGACAAATGGCTCTTCACCAGATCCTTCTTCGAAGAGCATGCGCAACTCGCCGGCTTCTCGGATTGCGAGATCTACCCGGCCAACCCGCCGGCCGGGCAGTTCAGCCGGCAGTTCGAAGTCAGTCTTCGCCTCGGATTGAACCGCGATCGGACGGCACTGCCGCCCTGGGCCTGGACGATCATCGATGAGTACGACAACGCATTCTCGATCGATCTGATGAAGGATCTGCTGCCCGAAGGAGTCGTCATTCTCCGGAAATAGTGCGCTGGCTTGCTTGATTGGCGATGAATGGCATCGTCGTCCCGGCGTAGGCCGGGACCCAAGTTTCGACGCTGCAAATTGGGCCCCGGCCCCGGCTTACAACCTGCCGGGGCAGGCTCTGCGCCGGGGTGACGACGCGAAGTCTTGTTCTTCGTCGTTGCTGAACTTCATCCCGAAGCCGTCACGGAACGGACTGGGTTAAGCTTCGTCGCCGAAATGAAGTCTTGTCGCAGCCGCAGGGGCCGCGACCGTCCGACATGATCTTTGTGACCGGAGGCGCCGGGTTCATCGGTGCGAACTTTGTCCATGACTGGCTCAGGCACGAATCCGAGCCGGTGCTGGTCATCGACAAGCTGACCTACGCCGGCAACCTCGACAACCTGGCCGAACTGCGCAGCGATCCGCGCTACGCGTTCGTCCAGGCCGACATCTGCGATCGCGCGGCCATCGCGGCACTTCTCGAGCAGCACCGGCCGCGCGCGCTGCTGCATTTCGCCGCCGAAAGCCACGTCGATCGCTCGATCAACGGTCCGGGCGAATTCGTCCGCACCAACATCAACGGCACGTTCGAACTGCTGGAGGCGGCTCGGGCGTGGCTCGCCGGCTGCGACGCCGCGACTTGCGCCGCGTTCCGCTTCCTGCACGTTTCGACCGACGAGGTGTACGGCTCGCTCGGCGTCGCCGATCCGCCGTTCAGCGAGGCGACGCCGTACGCGCCGAACAGTCCGTACGCGGCGTCGAAAGCGGCATCCGACCATCTGGTGCGCGCCTACCACCACACGTACGGGCTGCCGACGCTGACCACGAATTGCAGCAACAACTACGGGCCGTTCCAGTTTCCGGAGAAGCTGATCCCGTTGATGATCCTGAACGCGCTCGAGGGCAAGGCGCTGCCCGTGTACGGCGACGGTGCGAACGTGCGCGACTGGCTGTACGTCGCGGACCACACGGCGGCGATCCGCGAGGTGCTCGCGCGCGGCCGCCTCGGCGAAACCTACAACATCGGCGGCAACAGCGAGAAGCGCAACATCGACGTCGTGCACGCGGTGTGCGCGATCCTCGATGAGTTGCGACCGAAGCCGAACGGCTGCTACGCCGACCAGATCCGCTTCGTCGCCGATCGCCCCGGACACGACCGCCGCTACGCGATCGATGCGCGCAAGATCGAGTCCGAGCTGGGGTTTCGCGCAGCGCACGGTTTCGAGGACGGCATCGGCCGCACCGTGCGCTGGTACCTCGGGCATTCCGACTGGGTCGACCGGGCGCGCAGCGGCGGCTACCGCGACTGGGAGCGGATCAACTACTCCGCGCGGCTTGGAACCTATCCGTGAATAATTCGTGCGATGCGTTGTCGCCAGAAAGCCCGGATGCACGGCGCCCGGCGTAGGACAGTAGCCCGGCCTCCGGCCACGCCGGGCAACACCGCAGCCGGGCTTTCTGGCGACAACCCGAAGGGACGGGCCGAATTGGCTCGCATCGCGTTGTTGCTCGTCGCTAATTTGGATGAACCAAACCGCGC
>JAKORH010000037.1 GCA_029777935.1 Pseudomonadota bacterium | reverse complement strand
TGCGGCTCCTACTGACTGCCGGGTCAATAAAACCTGCGGCGGCGTTCGCGAGGCTGCGCGCCCGGTCTAGCGCCGTCGGTTGCTGGCGATTTTTGTTCCAGTCGTGCTCGGGGTCGAGCGGCATCCCGTTCGCGTCGCAGCCGAAGACTGGCGCGCCGCCGTTGCGCTCGCGCATCGTCTTCGTGCTGTGGCACTGATGGCACAAGCTCTGCAAGTTGCTGCGCGCGTTGTTCGACGGATCGCCGTCGGCGTGGTCAACGTCGGTGGCCGACACGATCTGGCCACGCGCGAAGCAGTGCGCACACAGCGGCCGTTCGGCCAGCACCGACGCGCGCAGTCGTTGCCAGCGTGCCGTATTGAGCGGGATCGACCTGCGCGCATCGGCATTGCGCCCGCTCGGGTTCGCTCGCTTCGGCAGGCGCAGGATCGGCCGGTGAGTCTTGATCGCGTTCGGCATCAGGCGGCCTGCCGAGCAGGAAGGTTTTCAAGACGGCGCACCTCGTCGATCCCGAGCCATCCATCGGCAATGCCTCGCTCGTAGAACTGCGCCCTGTTCAGGCTGTCGCCGCGCAGCAGCCCTTCTACGCTGTGCTCGGCGAAGAAGATTCGCCGGCCGGCTTCGGTGAGCAGTTGCCGACTGATCGCCTGCTCCCACATGGCCAGGTGTCGGCGCAGGGTGAGCGTCACGAACTGGCGCGCCATCTCGACGCTGTTGCTGTAGTTGCCGTGGCGCAGGTCGCCGATCACGGTCGGCGGAACCCGGAACAGCCGCGCGACTTCCTCGACGGAAAACTGCCGCGCCGCAATCCACTCGGCGTCTTCGAGCGTCATACTCACCGGCTTGAACTCGACGCCCGCGCCCAACACGGCCGTCTTGCCCTGGTTGGCCGTGCCCGCGTGCCGCTCGTTCCAGGTGGTCGCCAGTTGCGCGCGCTGCTCGGCCGACAGCGTGCTTGGCGTCTGCAAGATGCCGGTCAGGCGCGTCCCGTTGCGAAACGTCGCATTGCCGTGGTCGCGTTCAGCAAGCGCCAGCTCCAGCACCTCGCGTGCCGCTGCGATCGGCGAGATGCCGACGCGTCCGTCTTCGCTTCGGTGGCGCAGGTGAAAGACTTCCTCCTGAACCAGTCGGCGCAGGCGGCCCTTGCCGTCGATCACGTCATAGCCCAGGCGGCCGGAATCGTGCTCGATCACGGTCACGCGGTCGTTCTGCAGCGGGATCAGCTCGCGTACCTGCCCATCCCAGCCGAAGCGGATTTCGGCGTAGGCATTGCCGCGCAGTAAGACTGCGGCTTGCATCTGCTCGCGGAACTCCAGCGCCGATTGCTGGCCGTTCGGCTCGGAGTGCAGAACCTGGTACAGCGGATGATCGGTCGCCCGCTCGCGATCGTCATACACAGCGCGCCGGTACAGGACCAGCGGCAGACTGGCGATCGTCTCGCTGATCGCCGCCACGCAGGCGTATACGGCCGAGATGGACTCGGCGCGCTTCGGCGTGACAGCGCCGCCGCCTCGGGTCGCCAGGAAGTCCGACCAGTAGCGGTCGAACCCGCCTTCCTTGAGCGAGCGCCGCTCGCGCCCGAAGACATTCAGAACGCGCCGGACGATGCTCATAGGACGGTCGAGAGATAGAGCCGCGCGAG
>JAKORH010000325.1 GCA_029777935.1 Pseudomonadota bacterium | reverse complement strand
GCCGAACAGGTACGTCAGCGCGATGAACACCAGCGCCACGCGGATCACGGTCGCCGCCAGCCGGCGCGTGCTCATGCCCGACACGCGCATGATCGTGAACTCGGAGTTCGACGCCAGCTTCGACAGCGCGTAGATGGTGCCGATCAGCGTCGCGATCGGCATCAGCTCGTAGGTGCGCGCCGGCAGCGACAGCGCGACGAACGCGAACGCGGTGGAAAGCTGGTAGCCGGAACTGATCTCGTCCAGTTGCGCCAGCAGGTCGAAGAACGCGAACAGCGCCAGCAGCGCGAACAGCACGAAACCGGTGGCGAGCGAGATCTCGCGCGTCAGGTAGCGGCGCAGCGTGCGCACGTCACCCCTCCGGCGCTTCGCTCGCGGCTCGCGCCGCGCCGCGAGCCGCGGCCGCCGCGCGAACCGCGGCGGCCGCCGGCGCGTCTTCGGCGCGGCGCCGCTTGAACGCCAGCACCAGCCGGCGCGGCAACCAGCCCTGCCAGTAGACGCGGCGCGCGAACAGCAGCGCGATCAGCAGCGCCGCCAGCGCGTGCACGATCCACACGCCGACCGCGAACGAGATGCGCGTGCGCAGCACCGAGGCCTGCACGATCGACATCGCGTTGTTGTAGAGCAGGAACGCGAGCACGGCGACGATCAGGTTGAACGAGCGGCCGACGCGCGGGTTGGTGTAGCCGAGCGGAATCGCCAACAGCGTAATCAGCGTGGCCACGATCGGCATTCCGATGCGCCACACCAGTTCGCCGCGGTTCCACGGCGTCGGATCGCGCCACAGCTCCTCGCTCGACTTGGCGCGCGCGGCCAGTTCCGCCAGCGGCGCCTCGGGCTTGGTGTCGAGCCGGATCGCGTAGCGGTCGAACTCGGTCATCCGGTATTCGGCCTGGCCGGGCACGCCCTCGTAGCGACGCCCCTTCTCCAGCACCAGGTAGCGGTCGCCGTCGGGCTTGACTTCGATCACGCCCTGGGCGGCGACGATCACGCCCTCGCGGCCCTGGCTTCGCATGCTGACGAACACGTTCTTCACTTGCGCGCCGGCGACGTCCACGCTTTCGACGAAGAACACGCGGTCGGCGTTCGCTGACTCGATGAAGCGGCCAGGCGCGACCTTGCTCACGTCGTCGCGGCTCTCGAAGCGCATCCGGCTCTCGACGATCTGCCGGTTCGCCCACGGCGAAAGCTGCAGCGCGAGCACCGCCACCAGTACGATGATCGGCGCGGAAAAGCGCAGCACCGGCCAGATCCATCGCAGCAGGCTCTGCCCGGAGGCGAACCACACCACCATCTCGGAGTCGCGATAGGCGCGCGACACCGTCATCAGCACCGACACGAACAGCGTCAGCGTCAGCACCGTCGGCAGGTAGGTGAGCGCGGTCAGCGCCACGATCGCGAACACGGCACCGCTGTCGATGCGGCCGCCGGCCGCTTCGCCGAGGATGCGCACCAGTCCGACCGAGAAGATGATCGAGAACAGCACGGTGAACACCGCGCCGGCCGTGTTCGACAGCTCGGCGACGATCGCGCGCTGGAAAACCATCGTGGGGGTCAGGCCGTCGCTATACTGCGCGCCCGAAGCAGGCAGGCCGGTTCGAGGGCGCGGGAGGCTCGCGCTCGCACATTGCCGTCAGAGGAAGCTGCGATGGAATTTAGCACGAAGGTTGCGTCGGCCGAGACCGTGAAAGCCGACTGCGTCGCGGTCGGCGTGTTCGCCGACGGTGCGCTCACCGCGGCTGCGCGCCGCATCGACGCCGCATCCAGGGGCGGGATCACCGCTGCACTGAAGAGCGGCGACGCGACCGGAAAGCGCGGCAACGCGGTGCTGCTGCGAGCGCTGGCCGGCGTGGCCAGCCCGCGCGTGCTGCTGGTCGGGCTCGGTGCGACCGAGGAATTCACCGACAAGGCATTCGCCGAAGCGGTGCGCACGGCGGTGCGCGCCGCCGGCGCGGGCGTCAGGGAACTTGCGCTCGCGGCGGCCGACTGGAAACTGAAGGGCCGGGATCACGCCTGGCAGGCACGCACGCTGGCAGTGGCCGCGCGCGAGACGGTGTTCCGCACCGATGAACTGAAGAGCAAGAAGGACGAGAACGGTCCGCGCGTCGCGAACGTCACGCTGCTCACCGACGGGCGCGACGCGCACGCGGAGCACGGCCTGAAGGAAGGGGTGGCGATCGCCAACGGCGCGGCGCTGACCAAGCGGCTGGGCAACCTGCCCGCCAACGTGTGCACGCCGACCTACCTCGGCGAGCAGGCGCGCAAGCTCGGCGAGGAATTCAGGCTCGATGTCGACGTGCTCGGCCGCAAGGAGATCGAGAAGCTGAAGATGGGCTCGTTCCTGTCGGTCACGCGCGGCTCGTCCGAGCCGCCGCGGCTGATCGTCGCCAGGTACCACGGCGCGCCGAAGTCGCAGCCGCCGGTGGTGCTGGTCGGCAAGGGCATCACGTTCGACTCGGGCGGAATTTCGCTGAAGCCCGGCGCCAGCATGGACGAGATGAAGTTCGACATGTGCGGCGCCGCCTCCGTGCTCGGCACGCTGCGCGCGGTCGCCGAGCTGAAGCTGAAGGTCAACGTGGTCGGCGTGATCGCCGCCTGCGAGAACCTGCCGTCGGGCACCGCGACCAAGCCGGGCGACATCGTGACCTCGATGTCGGGACAGACGATCGAAGTGCTGAACACCGACGCCGAGGGGCGCCTCATCCTGTGCGACGCGCTCGCCTACGCCGAACGCTTCAAGCCCGCGGCGGTGATCGACATCGCCACGCTGACCGGCGCGTGCGTGGTCGCGCTGGGCGACGTGAACTCGGGGTTGTTCGCCAGCGACGACGCGCTCGCCGACGAACTGCTGCGCGCCGCGCGCGCGGCGCTCGATCCCGCGTGGCGCATGCCGGTCGAGGAGGACTACCAGGAGCAGTTGAAGTCGAACTTCGCCGACATGGCCAACATCGGCCTGCCCGGCAAGGCCGGCGCCGTGATCGCGGCCTGTTTCCTCGCGCGCTTCACCAAGGCGTACAAGTGGGCGCACCTCGACATCGCCGGCACCGCGTGGAAGAGCGGTATCGCCAAGGGCGCGACCGGGCGCCCGGTGCCGCTGCTGGTGAACTTCCTGATGAAGCGGGCGGGGTGAAAGAGGCCGTCGGGCGTTGGCGTCGGGCGTCGGGC
>JAKORH010000324.1 GCA_029777935.1 Pseudomonadota bacterium | reverse complement strand
CTGGTCGGCGCCGTGATAGCCGGGCACCAGCGGCACGCCGGCGCGCTCCATCAGCGACTTCGCTTCGGACTTGCTGCCCATCGCGCGGATCGCGGACGCCGGCGGGCCGATGAACGCGATGCCTGCGGCGCTGCACGCGTGCGCGAAGTCCTCGTTCTCCGAAAGGAAGCCGTAACCCGGATGGACCGCCTGCGCGCCGGTGTGCCTGGCCGCGGCGATGATCAGGTCGCCGCGCAGGTAGCTGTCGCGCGCCGGCGGCGGCCCGAGGCGGATCGCCTCGTCGCAGAACGCGACGTGGCGCGCGTTCGCGTCGGCGTCCGAGTACACCGCGACCGTGCGAACTCCGAGTCGGCGCGCGGTCACCGCGACGCGGCAGGCAATTTCGCCGCGATTGGCGATCAGGATCTTGCGGAACATGGCGGGTGCGCGGATGTCTGTCCGGTGGCTACAGCTTGAAAACCTGCTTCAGGAACGCGTCGACCGCCTTGGCCGCGGTTTCGCGCGACTTGCCGTCGCCCTCGACCGAGGCGCCGGTCGCGGCGCAGTTCGCCTTGCTGAAACTGCCGACTTCCGCCGCGGGGATCGCGGCGCCGTTGCGGCGATCGCGAAAGGTCAGCGCATCGACGTCGAACTCCAGCGGGCAACCCTTGCGGGCCTTGGTGACGTTGGGCAGGTTGATCCGGCGCGGGTTGCCGAGATCGAACTTGTGGCGCGCGCCTGGCAGCAGCACGAACTCGGCCGGCGTTCCGGCCGCCTTGATCAGTTGCGCGTATTCCTGGCAGTCGCTGGCGTACGTGTAGTCGTCCGCGTCGCCATGGATCCACAGCATCGGTGCCGGCCCGAACACGCCGGGCTTGACCGTGACCGACGTGATGCCGGTGCATCCGCCCGGGTACGCCATGATGTGGGCGGCGAAGCGCTGGCCGTCGCTGTTCAGTCCGGCGGCGATCTTGTTGACTGCGGTCCGAAACGCCGCCGTCCCGCCGCGGGAGAATCCCATGATCGCGATGCGATCGCGGTCGATGCCCGGATGGCTTGCGAGCAGCCTCAGCGCGGCAAACGAATCAGCGAGGTCGGCGGAGAACGGTACCGCCGACTGGTCCTCGGCGGTCGACTTCACGCCACGAGGACCGAAGATGTCGATGATGAAGACGGCGATGCCCTGCTCGTTGAAGCGTTTACCCCAGAAGTCGGCGAGCTCCGGATACACGCCGCCGGAACCGTGCACCAGCAGCACCGCAGGCACCTTGGAGCCCGCAGCGGCTCCTTTCGGCAGCATCAACTGACCGGCGGAAGTCGCGGGCGGGCGCGCGCGCGAGCGGTCCATCGCATCGGCCAGCGTGCGCGGCGAACTCGACGCGAAGCTGTAGGTGCCGTTGCCGGGCCCGGCGGAGAAATCGTTGACGGCGACCGCATCGCCGGCCTGTGCCCGCGCGACGGAGATGGTCAGCATGGCGCATATCAGCGCTGCTCCGACGGCATTCGTTATCGTGTGATTGTTGTGGACGTGCATGGTCTTCTCCCTGTCAATTGCGGTTTCGATGCACCGATGCTCAGCGGACAATCGAA
Organism: Pseudomonadota bacterium; assembly: GCA_029777935.1. The sequence goes on along the minus strand of JAKORH010000324.1, from coordinate 6,641 downwards.
AGTCCCCCTTCCTTCATGGCGTCGGGCGCTGTCCGGATTCGGCCGCGAACAGCCGGCGCAGAAGCGCCGCGACGAAACGGAATATCTTCGGTAGCAGCCACAGCGCCAGCGCCGCCAGCGCAACAACGACCGCGCCGGCGACGAACGGGTGCGTGAGCGCCAGCCACATCAGGCCGCCGACCGCGAAATCTTCCGCGGTCGATACGGCGATGTTGGAGAACGGCTCGGGCGAGGTGTTGACCGCTGCGCGCGCGCCGGCCTTGGTGAAATGGCTGGTGGCGGCGAGCGTGCCGCCGAGGATGGCGGCCACGACAGCCCATGCCGCCTGGTTGGCGACCTGGTCGCCGCCGAACACCGCGGCCGCCAGCGCCGCTCCGGCCGGAATGCGAATGAAGGTGTGCACCGCGTCCCACAGCGAGTCGACGGCCGGGATCTTGTCGGCGAAGAACTCGGCCGTGACCATGAAGCCCGAGGCCGCGAGCACCCACGGATGCGCGAGGATGCGCAGTCCCGGCGGAAGACTGGCCAGATCGAAATAGCCCACCAGCCCGACGATCAGCAGCACCGCGTACAGGCGAATGCCGCTGGCGAAGCCCAGCGCCGCGGCCAGCGCGATCAGTTGTGCGAGGTCGAGCTTGTCCATGCGCCACCCTTCCCGGCCAGCGCGCCGGCCACGTCGATCCTTGTCGCGCGGATCAGCGGAAACCAGCCTTCGCGCGCGTCGATCTGCGCTTCCGCGCGCAGCGGGAAGTCCGCGCGCAGTGTATCCGGCGCACGGCTGCGCCGGGCGGTCAGTTCGAGCGTCAGCCGCGCGCCCTGCGGGGCGGCGCGCAAGGCCGCCGCCATCGCCGCGAACACGCGCATGCCGGGCGCGGCGAGCGCGAACACGGTCCACGCGAAGCCGTCGGCCAGCGCCGGCGGCTGCGTTCCGCGCCGCTGGCCGCGCAGCGCGAGTTCGAAGCGATGCGCGCGCGCCCGGCGCGCCGGCCGCGCCAGTTCAACGCGCAGCGCGACGCCTTCGAGCCGCGCCTCGCTCGGCAGCGCCAGCGCCAGCCGCAGCGCGGCGGGATCGAGCGAACCGATGCTGTCGCGCCACAGCCGCGCGAGCCGCCACAGCCCGCGCAGCGCCAGCGCCGCTTTCGGCTTCAGCAGGCACGCGCCGAATGCCGCGAGCACGAAGCCGTCGCCCTCCGAATGCCACGCCTGCCAGCCGGCGACGCCGAAGATCCGGGTCAGTCGCAGGCGTTCGGTCAACGACGTTCCTGAAGAGTCGCGATGGAGTTCAGCAGTCCGACGTCATTCCCGCGCAAGCGGGAATCCATTAGTAACTCTATCGCACAGACACTGGGTCCCCGCCCTCGCGGGGACGACGATCGAACAGCGACGGTCTTGTGTCCTACTGCGGCCAGCGGTTCCCTAATCAGGACTACATCTCCTCATCATCGCCCTCGGCCGCAGCCCGTTCGGCCTCGTACTCGACCACCCAGCGCGGCTTGCGCTTGTCGAGGAAGCTTCTGACGCCCTCGCGCCCGTCGTCCGAGGCGCGGATCTGCGCGATGCGTTCGGCGGTGTCCGCCACCAGCACATCGTCGATCGGGCGGCCGGCGATCTCGCGCACCAGCTTCTTCGCCGCGCGCACGGCGTGGTCGCTCGTCAGCATCAGCGCACCGAGCGCCTCGTTGACAGCGGCGTCGAGCGCGTCGGGCGGCGCGATGTCGTGCACGAGCCCGATGCGGAACGCCTCCGCGGCATCGAACTTCTCGGCGGTCAGGAAGTAGCGGCGCGCGGCGTTGGTGCCCATCGCGCGGATCACGTACGGGCTGATCGTCGCCGGCAGCAGGCCGAGCTTCGTCTCGCTCAGGCAGAAGCTCGCGGTGGTGGCGGCGATCGCGATGTCGCACGCGGCGACCAGGCCGATGCCGCCCGCGTAGGCGTCGCCGTGTACGCGTGCGATCACAGGCTTGGGGGTGAGGTAGATCGTGCGCAGCATCTGCGCCAGCGCGCGCGCGTCGGCGCGGTTCTCTTCCAGCGTGTAGGCGCTCATGCGCCGCATCCAGTCCAGATCCGCGCCGGCACAGAAGGCGGGGCCCTGGCCGGCGAGCACGATCGCGCGCACCCCGGCATCGGCGCCGAGCCGCGTGAACGCGGCGGAGAGCTCCGCGATCATCGTTTCGTTGAAGGCGTTGCGCACTTTCTCGCGCGCCATCCACACCACCGCTACTCGGTGGGTGATCGAGATTTCCAGCAGGTCGGTGCTCATCGGAAGATCCTCGCAAAGAACGCGTCCAGTTCGCGCTGCGCCTGCGCGCGCGCGGCGGGGTTGCCGCCGGCGTGCACACCGGCCGGGTCTACGCCATTGGGAACGCCGGTGCGAAAGCGTACCGGGCGCGCGCTATCGAAGCCGTGATAGCTGTCCGAATACACGATCACGGTCAGGTCGGCGTCAGGCTGCGCCGCGCGCGTGTGCTGCGCGAGCTGCTCGCAGCGCGCCGGCGGCGTCCAGTCGTCGCGCTCGCCGAGCAGCATCAGCAGCGGCACGTCGAGCCGCAACGGCTGCGTGGCCAGTGCACCGCAGCCCGGATAGAAGGCGACGGCGCCCGCCAGCGGCTGCGCATGCGGCTCGCGTGCCGCGTTCAGCGCCGTCAGCGCGGTGGTCGCGCCGTTCGACCAGCCGAGCAGCGCGATCCGCCGGGCGTCGACGTCGGGACGCGCGGCGAGCCAGCGCACCGCGGCGATCGCATCATCGCGACGCGTCTCGACCGTGATCGCGCGCTGGCCGCGCTTCATCGCGCAGATCGGTCCCGAGCCGCGCGATCCGAAGCTGTCTGGCAGCAGCACGTGGTAGCCGGCCGCGCGCAGGTGCTCGACATATTCGGAATAGCGTTGGTCGAACGTCTTGCCGTCGCGACGATACAGACCGCCGCAGCCATGCAACGCGACGATCGCCGGGCGCGGCCCCGGCGCCGGCGCGGCAAACCAGTGCGCTTCGATACGCACGCCATCGGCGTGCGTGATGACTACCGGCTCGGCGAACGCGGCGCCGGCGATGATCAGCGCTGCGAACCCGAGTGCCGCGCGCGCGGCCCGCCGCCACATCAGCGTGACCGGGACTGCAGCCGCACCGCGCAGGCGGCGAGCGCGGCCTCCAGATCGTCCGGCGGCGTGTCGATCGACCAGCCGAGATCCTTCAGCAGACCGTCGGCCAGTCCGTAGACCCAGCCGTGGATCGTCAGCGGCCTGCCTTCGCGCCAGGTGTTGCGTACGACGTTGGTGCGGCACACGTTGCGCACCTGCTCGACGACATTCAGCTCGCACAGCAGATCCTCGTGGTGGCGCGCATCGACCTTGCGGAACGCGCCGGCGTGGCGGCGCTGCACGTCCTCGATGTGGCGCAACCAGTGATCGGCGACTCCGAGCAGCCCGCCGCCGAGCGCGCAGCGGATGCCGCTGCACTGGTAGTGGCCGACGACGATCACGTGCTCGACCTGCAGCAGCTCGATCGCGAACTGCAGCACCGACATGCAGTTGAAGTCGGTGTGCGCGACCACATTGGCGATGTTGCGATGGACGAACAGTTCGCCCGGATCGAGCCCGACGATCTCGTTCGCCGGTACGCGGCTGTCGGCGCAGCCGATCCAGAGGTACTTCGGCGCCTGCTGGCGCGCCAGTCGCGCAAAGAACTCCGGATCGTCTGCGCGCCGGTGCTCGGACCAGGCGCGGTTGTTGTCGAAGAGTCCGGCAAGTTCGTCGGTCGGCATCGTCTACCCCGCAAAGCGTTTGGCCACTTCCTCCAGCATCACTTCGGTCGCGCCGCCGCCGATGGCGAGGATGCGCGCGTCGCGCACGAGGCGCTCGATCGGCGACTCGCGCAGGTAGCCCGCGCCGCCGTGGAACTGCTGGCAGTCGTACATCACGTCGTTGGCGAGTTCTCCGGTCAGCGCCTTCAGCATCGACACCTCGCGCACCGCGTCGCGCTGCTGGTCGACCAGCCATGCGCAGTGATACAGCAACTGGCGAGCCGCTTCCACGCGCGCGGCCAGCATCGACAGCCGCTGCCGCACGGCCTGCTTGTCCCACAGCGTGGCGCCGAACGCGCGCCGCTCGTTGACGTAGCGGTAGGTCAGGTCGAGTGCAGTCAGGCAGTGCCCGATCGCCATCGCTCCCAGCGCGATGCGCTCGGTCTGGAAATTCCTCATGATCGCGTAGAAGCCGCCATTCTCCTCGCCGATCAGGTTCGCGGCGGGCACGCGGCAGCTCTCGAAAACCAGTTCAGCGGTGTCGGACGCGAGCCAGCCCTGCTTCGAAAGCTGGCGGCCGACACGCAATCCCGGCGTGCCTTTCTCGACCGCGAAGATCGAGATGCCGCGCGAACCCCTGGCATGCGGATCGGTGCGCGCGGCGACGAACACGAGGTCCGCATGCACGCCGTTGGTGATGAACATCTTGGTGCCGTCGAGCACCCACCCGTCGCCGTCGTTGACCCGGCGGGCGCGCGTGCGGATCGCGGCCACGTCCGATCCGGCATCGGGTTCGGTCACCGCGACCGCGGTGACGCATTCGCCGCGCACGATCCGCGGCAGCCAGCGCATCTTCTGCCCACGGCTTCCGGCATGAACGAGATGCGGGCTCGCCATGTCGGTGTGCACGAGCACGGTGACCACGAAGCCGCCGCTGGTCGAGCGCGACAGCGCCTCCTGGAACACCGCGTTCGTGATCGCGTCCGTGCCGGAGCCGCCGTACTCGGCGGGGAACATCATGCCGAGCCAGCCGAGCGCGCCCATCTTCCGCAGCACCTCGCGCGGCACGAATCCGGCTTCGTCCCACGCGAGCGCGTTCGGCTCCACTTCGCTGGCGACGAAGCGTTCGACCTGGCGCTGCAGCTCCAGGTGCTCGGGGCGGATGTAGATCAGGGGTTTCATCGGCGCTCCGATGCGAGCTTGCGCGGCCGCCACGCGGTTCACGGCTGCCAGACGACCTGGTCGTTCACTGCGTACAGTTTGCAGGAAATCCCGGTCCGCCGTTGGCAGAATCCAAGCGCGCGGGACAGGGCGTCGTCGCCCGAGGCGAATCCATAACGACCGCCGGGCCCGATCGCAAACGCCTTCGGCGCGTTCGCCGCGAGATACTTCCGGTAGTCGTCCCGAGCCGCGGCAGTGGACAAGGGCGGCGCGTCAATGTCGTCCAGTCGCGCGAAGCCGCTGGGCGCTGGAGCCTGCAGTACGCCGGGCTGCGTAAAGCCGTGCCGCGCCAGGAACTCGTCCATCACCGGTTGCCAATGGTCGTTGCCCTGAACGAACAACCGATGTCCGTCCTCTCCGAACGCCGGCATCAGTCGGTACTCGGCCTGTCCTCCCGCCTTGACGAACGCGTTGAACCAGGCGCGGCTGTGCCGCGGACCGAAGTACTGATCATTCTCCGCATAGACCCACAGCGTCGGCGCCTTGCTGGTCGAGCCGAACTGGCGCATCGCCTGCTCGATCTGATAGGCCGAGCAGGGTTCGCCAGGGTGTGTCCGCGGATTCCCGCCGCCGCCGCCGGCAAAGTTCACCGCCGTCACGAGGCCGGCCGGCTGCATTGACGCCACCGCGACGACGGCGAATCCTCCAACCGACTGCCCGACCAGCACGATGCGCCGCGCGTCGACGTCCGGTTGCGACTGCAAGTGCCGCACCACGTCGGCGATCTCACCCGCCGCGGCTTGCGCCGCCGGAACGTAGCGAGGATTCGGGCATTCCAGCCCCTGTTCGGGATCGCCCGCCGCGGCCAGTTCGCCGTAGCCCAGGCGCTGAGGTACGGCCACCGCGAAGCCCTTGCGGATGAAGTAGCGCGCCGCCGATTCGTACCGCTGGCGCGGCATCTGCGTGCGCGTCGCGGAATCGCGTCCGTGGTTGATGATGACGAGCGGGAAAGGACCGGCGCCTGCAGGACGAAACGTAGTGACGATCAACTCGCCCCGGCTCTCCTTGCCGAAGGCGTCTTTCGCCGCGGTCGGCACGCGAATCACCGCTTCTTGAATGTCGATCGCCATCTGGTCCTGCGCGCGGCAGACCGTCGCGATCGTGACGGCGGCGCAGACAGCGATGGCGCGGATCGCGTGAACGATCGATGCCACGGGCAGCGCAGCGTGCGGCCGATTCAGTGTCGCCACACCTTCAGCCAGCGCCACGATCTTCGAGAAGGTCAACGTCGATGTTCGCGCGCATGATGTGTATGACGTGCAAACGACGTACACCGTGTAGCGCATTGCGCGTTTCGGCGCACGTTCCTCACATCCGGAACACCCCGAACCTCGCATCCGGAATCGGTGCGTTCAGCGTCGCCGACAGCGCGAGCGCGAGCGTCATCCGCGTGTCGAGCGGATCGAGCACGCCGTCGTCCCACAGCCGCGCGCTGGCGTAATACGGGTGGCCCTGGTGTTCGTACTGGTCGAGGATCGGCTGGCGGAACGCGGCTTCCTCCTCCGCGTTCCACGTGCCGCCCTTCGCCTCGATGCCGTCGCGCTTCACGGTGGCCAGCACGCTCGCGGCCTGCTCGCCGCCCATCACGCTGATGCGCGCATTCGGCCACATCCACAGGAAGCGCGGGCTGTAGGCGCGGCCGCACATGCCGTAGTTGCCGGCGCCGAAGCTGCCGCCGATGAT
>JAKORH010000323.1 GCA_029777935.1 Pseudomonadota bacterium | reverse complement strand
GCTGTTCGACCAAGCGGTCAAACCGCTCGCGCGGCAACCCCTTCAGCAACTGCTGCAGTCGGCTTATCCTGAACATGTTGTGGGACTCGGTATTCGAGTTGGCGCTCGGGCAATTCTCTGCCAAAACCTTGCCCCACAACACCTTCCTCACCCCGCCCGCGAAATATTCCGGACAGCAGTGCGCTTCCGCGGGAATGACACTTTCCTGCATGAGCCTCGTCATCCAAATGCCAAGACCTCAATGAGGTCGATCGATCGGCCGACCCGATTCCGCGCGAGCGCGTAAGCGGGGTAACTCCGTGTATCAACGATTGTCACGCACTGCACTGTGCGGGCAAATTGCACGGCGACTCGGCGGGAGGGGACGATGGCGGACGAACTCGAGCAGGCCGCGACGGCACCAGCACGTGAAGAAGCGCCGCCGCGCAGCGTCGCACCGCTGCTCGCGGCAGCGACACTGGCGGCCTGCAGCGGTGGTGGCGGGACGGCTCCGGCGCCCCCGCCTACACCACCGCCGGGACCGACGATCTCGCAAGCGGAAGCAGCGCGCTTCCTGACGCAGGCGACCTTCGGTCCGAACGACACCACGATCCAGTCGGTGATCGCGCGCGGCTACGGCGGCTGGCTCGACGACCAGTTCGTGCAGCCGCAGACGCTGCACCGGCTGTACCTCGAGCAGGCGATCGCCGCCGGCGCACCGGGGACGCCTGAACGCAACTATCGCGACTATGTGATGGACACGTTCTGGAAGCAGGCGATCACGGGAGCGGATCAGTTGCGGCAAAGGATGGCGTTCGCGCTGTCGCAGGTGTTCGTCGTGTCGCAGGCCAATGCGGACGTCAACAATCGCCCGCGCGGGCTGGCCGACTATCTCGACCTGCTCGGCCGCAACGCGTTCGGCAATTTCCGGCAACTGATCGAGGACGTGTCGCTGCACCCGATCATGGGGCTATACCTGTCTGCGTTGCACAACCAGAAGGAGGACCCGGCAACAGGCCGCGTGCCCGACGAAAACTACGGCCGCGAGGTGATGCAGCTCTTCACGATCGGCCTGTACCTGCTGAACGGAGACGGCACGCTGAAGCTCGACGGCAGCGGCAACGCGACGCCGACCTATGGCAACGCCGACGTGCAGGGGATGGCGAAGGTCTTCACCGGCTGGAGTTGGGCCGGCGCCGACACCAGCAACACGCGCTTCTTCGGCGGCAACGCCGATCCGAACCGCGATGTGACGCCGATGCAGCTCTATCCGCAGTTCCATTCGACGTCGGCCAAGAGCTTCCTCGGCGTGACGATCCCCGCCAGCACCGACGGCAAGCAGAGCCTGAAGGTCGCGCTCGACACGCTGTTCAATCATCCGAACACGGCGCCCAACTTCAGCCGCCAGTTGATCGAGCGCTTCGTGACCAGCAATCCGTCGCCGGCCTACGTGGCGCGCGTCGCGACGGCGTTCGCCGACAACGGCAGCGGCGTGCGCGGCGACATGAAGGCCGTGATCCGCGCGATACTGCTCGACGCGGAGGCGCGCTCGGCCGCGAGCCTGGCGCAGCCGTCGTGGGGCAAGCTGCGCGAGCCGGTCATCCGGCTCGCCAACTGGGCGCGCGCGTTTGGCGCCACTTCGGCGAGCGGCAACTACACGATCCGCAACGTCGCCGACCCGTCGACCGCGCTCGGCCAGAACCCGCTGCGCTCGGGCTCCGTGTTCAACTTCTACCGGCCCGGCTACGTTCCGCCGAACACCGCGATCGCGGCGGCAGGACTGGTCGCGCCGGAGTTCCAGATCACCGGTGAAACCTCGGTGGCCGGGTATCTGAATTTCATGCGCACCGCCGTCAACAGCGGAGTGGGGACCGCGGCCGATGTCAGCGCCGCGTATGCGCAGGAGGTCGCGCTCGCCGGCAATCCCGATCAGCTCGTCGAACGCGTCAAGCTGCTGCTGACCACGGGCCAGATGACCGACGCGACGCGCTCGGCGATCCGCGATGCAGTCGCGTCAATCTCGACGACCGCGAACAATGCGTCGCTGAATCGCGCCAAGCTCGCCGTTTACCTGACGCTGGCATCGCCTGAATTCATCGTGCAGAAATGACGCGCGGCCACGCGACGAGCCGCTGTAAACGTCGCAACTGCAACCGCATTTCGCCAAGACATCTGACCGCTCACAAGTAGGAGCCATGACCCGCAAATCGCACCCGATCGACAGCAGCCGACGCCACCTCCTGCAGACCGCCTCCGCGCTGTCGGTGCTCGGCGCGGCCTCGCCGCTGGCGCTGAATCTCGCCGGCCTCTCAGCCGCGGCGCAAAGCGCCGAGGATTACCGCGCGCTGGTGTGCGTGTTTCTGTTCGGCGGCAACGACCAAAGCAACACCGTCGTGCCGTTCGACAGCGCCGAGTTCGCCGGCTACACCAACGCCCGGCCGAGCATCGCTCGGCCCGCCACCGACTTCACCTCGCTCGGCGCGGTCGCGTCACAAGGAGGCCGCAGCTTCGCGCTGCCCAACGAATTCGCGCCGCTGGCCGCGCTGTTCGGCAGCGGCAAGCTGGCGATCGTCGCCAACGTCGGTCCGCTGATCACGCCGACCACGAACACGCAGTACCAGAACGCCTCGGTGCCATTGCCGCCGAAGCTCTTTTCGCACAACGATCAGCAGTCGGTGTGGCAGTCGTCGGGAGCCGAGGGTGCCACCAGCGGCTGGGGCGGCCGCATGGCCGACCTGATCGCCGCCGGCAATACCAACCAGACCTTCACCGCTATCTCGGTGTCGGGGTCCGCGGTGTTCCTGTCCGGCCGCACCGTGCTGCAGTACCAGATCGGCACCAACGGCCCGGTGGCGATCAACGGACTGACAGGTTCGCTGTTCGGCTCTTCGTCGGCGGGTGCGGTGCTGCAGCAGCTGATCACCGCGACGCGCCCGGGCATGTTCGAGAACGAATACGACCGCGTCACTGCGCGCGCGATCGCCGCCAACGCGACTCTGTCGGGCGCGCTTGGAGCGGCGCCGGTGCTGACGACGGTGTTCCCGACCGGCAATTCGCTCGCCGACCAGTTGAAGATGGTCGCGCGCGCGATCGGCGTGCGACAGGCCGTCGGCGCCAGGCGCCAGGTGTTCTTCGTCAGCCTTGGCGGCTTCGACACGCATGACTTTCAACTGCGCGACCAGCCGACGCTGCACACGACGCTGGCCGCGGCGCTCGACGCCTTCTACCAGGCCACCGTCGAACTCGGCGTGGCCAGCCTCGTGACCACGTTCACCGCCTCGGACTTCGGCCGCACGCTGACCAGCAACGGCGACGGCTCCGATCACGGCTGGGGTTCGCATCACTTCGTGCTCGGCGGCGCGGTCAAGGGCGGGTCGATCTACGGCGCATTTCCGACCATCGCACTCGGCACGGCGGAAGACGTGGGCTCCGGCCGGCTGCTGCCGACGAGCGCGGTCGACCAATACGCGGCCACGCTGGCGAAGTGGTTCGGCGTGGCCGACACCGATGTCGCGAGCGTCGTGCCGAACCTCGCCAACTTCCCCACGCGCAACCTCGGGTTCATGGCGTAGCGCCGATATACTGTCGCTCGGCACCCAGTGGGTCGAGCGATGCAAGAGAAATACAACCCGCAGCAGGTCGAAGCCGACGCGCAGGCGCATTGGCGCGCGACCCACGCCTATCGCGCGGTCGAGAACGACCCGCGCTTCCCCAAGGGCAAGTTCTACGTGTGCTCGATGCTGCCGTACCCGAGCGGCAAGCTGCACATGGGCCACGTGCGCAACTACACGCTGAACGACGTGATGTACCGCTACATGCGGTCGAGCGGCTACAACGTGATGACGCCGATGGGCTGGGACGCGTTCGGCCTGCCGGCCGAGAACGCGGCGATCGAGAAGAAGATCGCGCCGGCCAGGTGGACGCGCGACAACATCGCCGACATGAAATCGCAGATGCAGCCGCTCGGGCTGGCGTTCGACTGGTCCCGCGAGGTCGCGACCTGCGACGCGTCTTACTACAAGTGGAACCAGTGGCTGTTCCTGAAGATGCTCGAAATGGGCATCGCGTACCGCAAGACTCAGATCGTCAACTGGGATCCGGTCGACAACACGGTGCTCGCCAACGAGCAGGTGATCGACGGCCGCGGCTGGCGCTCCAACGCGATCGTCGAGAAGCGCGAGATCCCCGGCTACTACCTGGCGATCACGAAATACGCCGACGAACTGCTCGACTGCGTGCAGAACCGGCTCGACGGCTGGCCGCCGCAGGTGCGCGCGATGCAGGAGAACTGGATCGGCCGCAGCGAGGGCGTCAATTTCGGCTTCCCGTACGAGATCGACGGCGAGCACAAACTGCTGCGCGTCTTCACCACGCGCGCCGACACGATCATGGGTGTCACCTTCATGGCGATCGCCGCCGAGCATCCGCTGGCGGCGCGGCTGGGGCGAGACGACCCGAAACTCGCCGCGTTCATCGAAGAGTGCAGGCGCGGCAGCGTGGCCGAAGCCGACCTCGCCACGATGGAAAAGAAGGGCATGCCGACCGGCTTTGCGGTCGCGCATCCGCTGACCGGCGAGCGCGTGCCGGTGTGGGTCGGCAACTACGTGCTGATGGGCTACGGCGAAGGCGCGGTGATGGGCGTGCCCGCGCACGACGAGCGCGACTTCGCCTTCGCGCAGAAGTACGGGCTACCGATTCGCCAAGTGATCGCGCCCGACGCCCGACGCCCGACGCTCGACGGTTTCACCACGGATCGGTGGCAGGAGTGGTACGCGCAGAAGGAAGGTGTTGTCTGCGTGAACTCCGGCAAGTACGACGGCCTGGACTACGCAGCGGCGACCGGTGCGATTGCCGCCGACCTGAAAGCGAAAGGGCTCGGCGACAAGCAGATCCAGTACCGGCTGCGCGACTGGGGCATCTCGCGCCAGC
>JAKORH010000322.1 GCA_029777935.1 Pseudomonadota bacterium | reverse complement strand
CGACGCCGCGCGGCGCGACTTCACGACGAGGTGCGGCCTGCCCGAGGACCAGTTCTTCGCCGACGCGTTCACTTCGCAGGCCGATCTGGCCGGCGGATAGCGCCGGCCCGATCGGCCTGCGGCAAAGGTCTGGACGCAAAGGGGGCTGCTCCGCCGCCCCCTCTGGACTCCCCCATGGCTGGATTGGTGGCAACGGAAGAAGCATCGGTTACACTGCGAGCATGTTTGAAATGATGAACCGACGTGCGCGACGCCATGCGGAAACCCGCAGGGGAGCGCGCGCGTAGGACACGTCACCGGACGCAGGTGACCCCACGAAGGCCGCGGACCCCGCGGCCTTTTTGCTTCTCGAGGAGCCGGCGATGAAGATCGACCAGTACGAGACCGATGCCCTGATGGAAGTCGCGGCGCGCCCGCCGCTGGTGTTCGTCGAGGGAAAAGGTTCGTGGCTGGTCGATCACGCGGGACGCCGTTATCTCGATTTCGTGCAGGGTTGGGCGGTCAATGCGCTCGGGCACTGCCCGCCCGAGATCGCCGAGGCGCTGGCCGCGCAGTCGCGGCGCCTGATCTCGCCGAGCCCCGCGTTCTTCAACGACGCGGCGATCCGGCTCGCGCAGCGGCTGGCCGATCTGTCGGGACTGCGTCGCGTGTTCCTCGCGTCGAGCGGCGCCGAGGCCAATGAAGGCGCGATCAAGCTGGCGCGCAAGTTCGGGCAGCTTCACCGGGGCGGCGCGTTCGAGATCGTCACGTTCGCGGACGGCTTCCACGGCCGCACGCTGGCGACGATGTCGGCGAGCGGCAAGGCGGGCTGGGATCGCCTGTTCGAGCCGAAGGTACCGGGCTTCCCGAAGGCGCGGCTGAACGATCTCGCCTCCGTGCTCGCGTGTCTCGGGCCGAATACGGTCGCGGTGATGCTGGAGCCGATCCAGGGCGAAGCCGGTGTCGTGCCGGCCACGGTGGACTTCCTGCGCGCGCTGCGCGCGTTGTGCGACCAGCGCGGTCTGCTGCTGATCCTGGACGAGGTGCAGACCGGCGTTGGCCGCACCGGGACGCTCTTCGCGTTCGAGCAGGCCGGCATCGCGCCGGACATCATGACGCTCGGCAAGGGGCTGGGCGGCGGCGTGCCGCTCGCGGCGCTGCTGGCGAAGGAGGAAGTCGCGTGCTTCGCGCACGGCGACCAGGGCGGCACGTACTGCGGCAATCCGCTGATGGCCGCGGTCGGCTGCGCGGTCCTCGATGCCGTCGCGCAGCCGGAATTCCTGGCCGGGGTCATCGCGCGCGGGCGGCATCTGCAAAGGCACCTGCAGCAACTGGTCGAGACACACCGGCTGGCGGGCGAACGCGGCGCGGGCTTGTTGCGCGCGCTCGATCTGGGCAAGTCCGTCGCGCCGGCGTTGGTCGACGCGGCGCGCGGATTCGAGCCCGACGGGCTGTTGCTGAACGCGCCCCGGCCGCACCTGCTGCGCTTCATGCCGGCGCTGAACGTCGGTTTCGATGAGATCGACCACATGGCGGCGCGGCTCGATCGGATGCTGCATGACATCTGACATCGGCATCCCCATCGGGGACGGGCAGAATTGCACTGAGAAGCGGGAGAGATCGGCATGAGCAAGGCGACCCCATGAGCAAAGCCAACCTGTACATCGACGGTGAACACGGCACGACGGGACTGGAGATCCGTGAGCGGCTGGCGGGCCGCACCGACGTCGAACTCATCAGCGTGCCGCGCGAGCAGGCCAAGGACGCAAGGGCCAAGCGCGACATCGTCAACGGTGTCGACCTCGTGATCCTGTGCCTGCCGGACGAGGCCGCGCGCGACACGGTGGCGCTGATCGCGAACGAGCGTACGCGCGTGATCGACGCCAGCACCGCGCACCGCACCGCGAGCGGCTGGATCTACGGCTTTCCGGAGCTGACGCGCACGCAGCGCGCGGCGGTCGCGGGAGCCAGGCGCGTGTCGAACCCCGGCTGCTATCCCACCGGCTTTCTCGCGCTGGTGCGTCCGCTGCGCGAGCACGGCATCCTGCCGGAGGATCTTCCGCTCACCGTGCACGCGGTGTCGGGCTATACCGGCGGCGGGCGCAAGATGATCGAGACCTATGAGAAGCCGGCCGCCGGGGCACACCCGGCCAATTTCGGTGTCTACGGCCTGACGCTGAAGCACAAGCACGTCGACGAGATGCGCTGGCACGGGCTGCTGAAGCACGCGCCGGTGTTCGCGCCGTCGGTCGGCCACTTCCGCCGCGGCATGCTGGTCAACGTGCCGCTGCACCTGTCGGCGCTGCCGCGCGCGCCGACCGGCGCGGAACTGCACGCGATCCTCGCCGAACATTTCGCCGGTGAGCGTTTCGTGACCGTGCGACCGCTGAACGATCTGGCGGCGGCGCGCGACAATGCGTATCTGGAGCCGGAGGCGCTGAACTTCACCAACCTGCTGGAGCTCTTCGTGTTCGCGAACGATGCCGCGCGGCAGGCACTGCTGGTCGCGCGGCTCGACAACCTCGGCAAGGGCGCCAGCGGCGCCGCCGTGCAGAACATGAACCTGATGCTCGGCCTGCCCGAGGGAGCGGGGCTGAAATGACCTGGTATCAGCCGCGCCACTTCGCCGTCGCCGACCGCGCGCATCTGCTCGAACTGCTGCGCGCGCATCCGTTCGCCACGCTCGTGTCGGTGCACGACGGTGCGCCGGCGTTCACGCATCTGCCGCTGGAGGTCGATGAATCGCCGCCGGGATTGCGGCTGCTCGGCCACGTCGCCCACGCCAATCCGCACTGGTCGACGTGGCGCGACGGCGACGAGGTGACCGCGATCTTTCACGGGCCGAACGCGTACGTGGCGCCGGCGTGGTATTCGGCGCGCGAGGCGGTGCCGACCTGGAACTACGTCGTCGTGCACGCGCGCGGGCGCATCAGCGTCACGAACGACGGCGAAGCCAAGGAGCACATCCTGAAGGCGCTGATCGACCGCCACGACCCGCCGTACCGCGCGCAGTGGGACGAACTCGACGAAGAGTTCCGCGAGAAGATGAAGCGCGCCATCGTCGGGCTGACCATCGAGGTCGACGCGCTCGAAGGCAAGTTCAAGCTGAGCCAGAACCGGCCGCAGGAAGACCGGGCCTCCGTGCGCGCGATGCACGCGCAGGGCGATGCATCGGCGCGGCAACTCGCGGAGTGGATGCAGAGGCTGGGTGGTTGAGAAGCGAGTGTAGTGCTACTCGCGCCGGCTACATCTTGCCGCGCTGACGTGTCATGCCCGCGCAAGCGGGCATCCAGTCGATGCGGCTTCGCTGGGTTCCCGCTTGCGCGGGAACGACACACAAGCTGAGCGTCAGTCGCTCGCCGTCGCTTCCAGCCCGTTGGCGAAGTGCAGGCGCATCAGCCGCGTCGCGGCCCGCGCGTCGCGGGCGTCCAGCGCCGCCATGACGTCGCGGTGCTCCTGCAGCGAGCCGGCGATGCGCCCCTGCTTGAACAGCGAGTGATGGCGGTTCAGCTTCATCACCTTGCGCAGGTCGGTCACGATCTGCTGCTGCCAGCGGTTGCCGGCGACCTCGAGCAGCTTCATGTGGAACTGCTCGTTGGCGCTGAAGAACGAATCGCGGCTGCGCGCCTGCTTCTCCAGCCGTTCGTGCAGCGCGCGCAGCTCGGCGAGCTGCGCATCGGTCGCGCGCCGCGCGACCTCGCCGGCGGCGTCGCTTTCCAGCAGCGCGAGCAGGTGGTAGACCTGCGCCACGTCGGCGCGCGACATCTCGGTCACGTAGGCACCGCGCCGCACCTTCATCGTCACCAGCCCCTCGACCGCCAGCACCTTCAGCGCCTCGCGCAGCGGCGTGCGGCTGATGCCGTAGGCGGCGGCGAGCTTCTGCTCGTCGATCCAGCTTCCGGGCTCCAGCTCGCGGTCGAAGATCTGCTGCCGCAGCCGGTCGGCCACCTCCTGGTACAGCGCGCGCGGCGCCAGCCGCGGGGCGGCCGGGACGGTGATGGCGGCGGCGGGCATCGGGGTCGGGTCGGGAGCAGAAATTTGTATTCATAATTATGCATCATGTATGATCCGCTGCAAGCCGGCATAACGGTCGGTAGCAGCGGCCGGCAGCAATGGCCGGCATTGCGCGCTAGCGTTGCGGCGCAGCCGGTCTTGGATAGGTTCTCGGGAGATCGATCATGTCCAGCCCCCCCGAACACGCGCGTGCCACGCTCGAGCAGTGGGCGCAGGCGGCGGCCAGGTCCGCGCCCGGCGGCCGCCTCGACGCGTTGAACTGGACCACGCCGGAAGGCATCACCGTCAAGCCGCTGTATACGGCGGCCGATGCGCGCGCGCTGCCGTACGCCGACACGCTGCCCGGCTTCGAGCCTTACCTGCGCGGCCCGCAGGCGACGATGTACGCGGTGCGGCCGTGGACGATCCGCCAGTACGCGGGCTTCTCGACCGCGGAGGAGTCGAACGCGTTCTATCGCCGCACGCTCGCCGGCGGCGGGCAGGGCGTGTCGGTCGCGTTCGACCTGGCGACCCACCGCGGCTACGACTCCGATCACCCGCGCGTGGTCGGCGACGTCGGCAAGGCGGGGGTGGCGATCGACAGCGTCGAGGACATGAAGAT
>JAKORH010000321.1 GCA_029777935.1 Pseudomonadota bacterium | reverse complement strand
TGCTTGTCGGCCCGATGCTGTTCGACCAAGCGGTCAAACCGCTCGCGCGGCAACCCCTTCAGCAACTGCTGCAGTCGGCTTATCCTGAACATGTTGTGGGACTCGGTATTCGAGTTGGCGCTCGGGCAATTCTCTGCCAAAACCTTGCCCCACAACACCTTCCTCACCCCGCCCGCGAAATATTCCGGACAGCAGTGCGCGGAAGCGGGGATCCAGCGCCGTCTCGAACGACTGGGTTCCCGCCTGCGCGGGAACGACACCCAAACAGGAGCTGCAAATGAACGATCCCAAGGCAGGCTTCATCGGCAAAGCGGTGGAACGAAAAGAGGACTACCGCTTCCTGACCGGCGCCGGGCAGTACACCGACGACGTCACGCTGCCGCACCAGACCTACGGCTACTTCCTGCGCAGCCCGCACGCGCACGCGAAGATCCGCTCGGTCAACACCGCGGCGGCGCTGAAGTCGCCCGGCGTGCTCGGCATCTTCACCGGCAAGGATCTGGCGGGCATCGGCGGGCTGCCGTGCGGCTGGCTGATCACTTCGATCGACGGCACGCCGATGAAGGAGCCCAAGCACCCCGTGCTGGCCGAGGACAAGGTGCGCTATGTCGGCGACCAGGTCGCGCTGGTGGTGGCCGAGTCGGCCGCGCAAGCGAAGGCGGCGGCGAACCTGATCGACGTCGACTACGAGGTGCTCGAGGCAGTCGCCGACACCGCGACCGCCGCGAAGGCCGGGGCGGCCGTGCACGACGCGGCGCCGAACAACGTCTGCTACACATGGGGCTGCGGCGACAAGGCCGCGACCGATGCCGCGTTCGCGAAGGCCGCGCGCGTGGCGACGCTCGACTTCGTCAACAACCGGCTGATCCCGAACGCGATCGAGCCGCGCGCCGCCAACGCAGCGTACAGCCGCGCCGACGACAGCTACACGCTGTACGTGACCAGCCAGAACCCGCACGTCGAACGGCTGCTGATGGCCGCGTTCGTGCTAGGCATCCCCGAGCACAAGCTGCGCGTGATCGCTCCCGACGTGGGCGGCGGCTTCGGCTCCAAGATCTTCCTGTACGCGGAAGAGACCGCGCTGGTCTGGGCCAGCAAGAAGATCGGCCGCCCGATCAAGTGGACGGCCGAACGCACGGAGAGCTTCCTTTCGGACGCGCACGGGCGCGACCACGTGACCAAAGCGGAACTCGCGACCGACAAGGACGGCAGGTTCCTCGCGCTGCGCGTGCACACGACCGCCAACCTCGGCGCGTACCTGTCGACGTTCGCCTCCAGCGTGCCCACGATCCTGTACGCGACGCTGCTCGCCGGCCAGTACACGACGCCCGCGATCTACGCCGAGGTGCAGGGCGTGTTCACCAACACCGCGCCGGTCGATGCGTATCGCGGCGCCGGGCGGCCGGAGGCGACGTACGTGGTCGAGCGCATCGTCGAGACCGCCGCGCGCGAACTGAAGATGGACCCGTCCGAACTGCGGCGCAAGAACTTCATCCGCGGCTTCCCGTATGCAACGCCGGTCGGCCTGACCTACGACACCGGCGACTACGAAGCGACGCTCGCGCGCGTGCTCGAGGTGGCGGACGTGAAGGGTTACGCCGCGCGCAAGGACGCGAGCGCGAAGAAGGGACTGCTGCGCGGCATCGGCTACGCCTGCTACATCGAGGCGTGCGGGATCGCGCCCAGCAACATCGCCGGTGCGCTCGGCGCGCGCGCGGGCCTGTTCGAGGCCGGCGAGGTGCGCGTTCATCCGACCGGCAAGGTGACGATCTTCACCGGTTCGCATTCGCATGGGCAGGGGCACGAGACGACGTTCGCGCAGGTGGTCGCCGACAAGCTCGGCATCGGCATCGACGACGTCGACATCCAGCACGGCGACACCGGCAAGGTCCTGTTCGGCATGGGCACGTACGGCTCGCGCTCGCTGGCGGTCGGCGGCACCGCGATCGTCAAGGCGGTCGACAAGGTCATCGCCAAGGGCAAGAAGATCGCCGCGCATCTGCTCGAGGCGGCCGAAGGCGACATCGAGTTCGCGAACGGCGAATTCCGGGTCGCCGGCACCGACCGCAAGAAAGCGTTCGCCGAGGTGTCGCTCGCGGCCTACGTGCCGCACAACTACCCGCTCGACAGGCTCGAGCCGGGGCTGAACGAGAACGCGTTCTACGACCCGACCAACTTCACGTTCCCCGCCGGCTCGTACGTGTGCGAGGTCGAGATCGATCCGGCGACCGGCAAGGTCCGGGTCGATCGCTTCGCGGCGTCGGACGACTTCGGCAACGTGGTCAACCCGATGATCGTCGAAGGGCAGGTGCACGGCGGCATCGCGCAGGGCATCGGGCAGGCGCTGCTCGAAGGCGGCCGCTACAACGAGGACGGCCAGCTCGTTACCGGCAGCTACATGGATTACGCGATGCCCAGGGCCGACGACCTGCCGACGCTGGTGGTCGACACGGTCAAGGGCACGCCGTGCACGCACAACCCGCTGGGGGTCAAGGGTTGCGGCGAGGCGGGCGCCATCGGCAGCCCGGCCGCGGTGATGAATGCGATCACCGACGCGCTGTGGAGCATGGGCATCCGCGACGTACCGATGCCCGCCAGCCCGTACAACGTGTGGAAGACGATCCAGGCGGCGAAACGCTGAGCGCCCCCTCACCCTCGATCCCTCTCCCGGAGGGAGAGGGAAGAAAGGCCCCTCTCCCTCCGGGAGAGGGGTTGGGGTGAGGGAAAGAACGAAATCCAAGGAGCACGACATGGAAGAACTGCACTATCACCGCCCCGCCTCGGTGGCCGAGGCCGTCAAGCTGATGACTTCGCACCCCGACGACAAGGTGCTCGCCGGCGGCCAGTCGACGTTGCCGTCGATGAAGCTCGGGCTTGCCTCGCCGGCCGGATTCATCGATCTCGCCGGCATTGCCGAGCTGACCGGCATCCGCGCCGACGGCAACGCGGTCACGATCGCCGCGATGACCACGCACGCGACGGTCGCGGCGTCAGGCGACGTCAAGCGGCTGATCCCGGCGCTGGCATCGCTTGCCTACGGCATCGGCGACCGCGCGGTGCGCAACCGCGGCACGATCGGCGGCTCGATCGCCAACAATGATCCGGCCGCCGACTACACGGCCGCTGTGCTCGGACTGAATGCGACGATCCACACCAACTCGCGCAAGATCGCGGCCGACGACTTCTTCAAGGGCCTGTACGACACCGCGTTGAACCCCGGCGAGCTGATCACCGCGGTCACGTTCCCGGCGGCCGAGAAGGCGGCGTACGTGAAGTTTCGCCAGCCGGCGTCGCGCTTCGCGATCGTCGGCGTATTCGTCGCCAGGACCGCGAATGGGGTGCGCGTCGCGGTGACGGGCGCCGGCGCCTGCGTGTTCCGCGCCAAGGCGCTCGAAGACGCGCTGTCGAAGAACTTCGCCCCGGCGGCGTGTGAAGGCGTGAAGATTTCCGCCGACGGCCTGAACAGCGACATCCACGGCAGTGCCGAGTACCGTGCGCACCTGATTCCGGTGATCGCCAAGCGCGCGGTGGCTGCGGCCTGAGCAATCATGGCCGGCGTCGCCCCGATCCCGCCCGGGTATCACTCCGTCACGCCGTACCTCGGGCAGCGCGATTGCACGGCGGCGATCGCGTTCTATGAGCGCGCGTTCGGCGCCGTCCAGACGCTGCGGCTCGATGCGCCCGGCGGCAGGATCGCGCATGCCGAGCTACGCATCGGCGATTCGGTCCTGATGCTGTCCGACGAGCAACCCGAGTGGGGCAACAGGAGCCCGGCCACGCTCGGCGGCTCGCCCGTGTCGCTGATGATCTACGTGCCCGACGTCGACGCCGCGTTCGCCCGCGCGATCGCGGCGGGCGGCACGCAGGTGCGGGCGGTGCAGGACCAGTTCTACGGCGACCGCTCGGGAACGCTGGTCGATCCGTTCGGCTATCAGTGGACGCTCGCCACGCACGTCGAGGACGTGTCGGACGAGGAAGTCAGGCGGCGCATGGCCGCGCTGGGCGGCTGAGCGTGCAGGGCACGACGCGAGAACAGGGGAGTCGCGGCTGACCGTATCAACGGCGTGTGCGGCGAGTGGGCGCGCGTACGATCGCGCACACTCGACGTGCTGCGGAGAACAACATGAAGCGCGCATTTGTCCTCGTGGGCCTGCTTTCCGTACTGATGTCAGGCTGCGCGGTCCTGAAAGCAGTGCCTTCGCTCGACGTGCGGAGCAATCCGCAGGTGACCGTACGCGACGGTCGCATCGCGCTGAGCCACGAGGTCCTGTACTTCCGCGCGGACGAGAAGAACGTTCCGATTACATGGCGGCTCCCGACCGATTCGAAGCTGCGATTTCCGCCCAACGGCATCGTGATCGAGGGTGAGGTCATCGACCGCGTGCTGCGCGCGCCGGGGGGGCGCGGCGAGGCGGTCGCGCTGAATCCGAACCAGACCGAGATCGTCGAGTGCCGAGCGCTCAAGGACGGGCTGGAGTTCACCTGCCGGAACCGCAACTCGCGGCCCGGCGTTTACAAGTACACGATCCGCTTGCGCGAGGGCGAGCGGACGATCGAGCGTGATCCGTCGCTGGTCAACGGCGACTGGTAGTCAAGCCTCACGGCCCAGCGCCAGCCACTCGGTCGCCTGCGCCAGCGCCTGTTGCGAGACAATTGTTCGAGCGGTTGTCATCTCGGCTGTGAAGAGCGACGGGCCGATCGCCCGGCGCGCGCGCTCGATCCGCGGTTTGAGGAACGCGCTGTCGGCGGGATCGCGCGACAGCCCGGTTTCCTCGCGGCGCGCTTCAGCCATGCCGAAGAAGCGCGCAGCGTGGGCCCAGTCCTCGCGCGCGCAGGCCAGGCCGGCGGATACCTCGAGCGCACTCTGCACGACCGGTTTGGAATCCGTCTCGGCTGCGATGGCGATCGCTTCGCTCAGCATCGCGTACGCCTGATCGAGCCTGCCGCCCTCGATCGCCACCATCGCGAGATTCAGCAGGATGTTGGCGACGTACTCCGGATGGTTGATCTCGCGCGCCAGCCCGAGCGCCTCGGCGTAGAGCGGCTGCGCGCTCTCCAGTTCTCCCTGCAGCCGGTGCAGCATGGCCATCGCGTTGAGCGCCGCGGCGATCTCGCGCTTGTTGCCGGACTCGCGCGCCAGGGCGAGTGCGTTGCCCAGATGCAACCCCGCGGCACTGTAGTCGCGTTCGGCCAGGCACACCATGCCGAGGGGCTGCAACACGCCTGCCGCCACCTTGTTGTCGCCCGCGGCGCGCGCGGCCTGCAGACACTCGTCGAGGTACGCGCGCGCGTGCGGGTAGTTGCCCATCAGGTAGGAGATCTGCCCGGCACCGAACAGCGTGCGGCAGCGTCGCGCCGCCGGCAGCGGCGGGTCGGTGCGCATCAGCAGGTTGAAGTTCAGCCGCAGCCCGAGCGACAGCAGGCCGCGGTTGATCCAGTACAACCGCAGCGCCTCGACCAGCCGCCACTGCAGTTCGGCGCGATCGGCCGCGCGTCCGCTCCAGTCGATGGCAGCCAGAATGTTTTCCAGTTCGAGGTCGAGCTGGCGCAGGCACTGGCCCTGCTCGGCCCCGCTCAGGCCGGGCCGCACGCGCTCGGCGAACCCGACGCAGAACCGCAAGTGCCGGTCGCGCGCCGGTTCGCCGTCGCCGCCGGCGTCGAGCTTCTCGCGCGCGTATTCGCGCACCGTCTCCAGCATCCGGTAGCGCGCGCCGCCGGCGTCCATCACGACCAGCGATTTCTCCACCAGGCTCGTCAGCAGGTCGAGCACCTCGGCTGCATGCGTGGCACTCGCGCCGATCTCTTCGGCTGCCTCCAGCGTGAAGCCGCCGGCGAACACCGCGAGGCGCGAGAAGAGCCACCGTTCGTCCTCGTCCAGCAGGTCGTGGCTCCAGTCGATCAGCGCGCGCAGCGTGCGCTGGCGCGGCGCAACGGTCTGGTCACCGCTGACGAGCAGGCGAAAGCGATCGTCCAGCCGCGCCGCGATCGCCGCCACCGACAGCGAGCGCGCGCGCGCGGCCGCCAGTTCGAGCGCGAGCGGAATGCCGTCGAGCCGGCGGCAGATCTCGGCTACGTGCCCGGCATTGTCGGCGGCGAGGCGAAACGACGGCTGCGCCGCCGCGGCGCGATCGACGAAGAGCTGCACCGCGGCGTGCTGCGCCAGCGCCTGCGGTGCGATCGGCTGCTGCGGTTCGGCCGCGGGAGTCGCCAATGCGGGCACGTGATAGGCGGCTTCACCCGCGATGCGCAGGAAATCGCGGCTGGTCGCGAGCACCTTGGCGTCCGCGCCCGCCTGCAGAAGCCGCTTGACCAGATCGGCGCTCGCCTGCAGCACGTGCTCGCAGTTATCGAGGATCAGCAGCAGCTTGCGCTCGCGGGCGAACTCCGCCAGCGCATCGGCTACCGACCGGCCGGCTGATTCCTTGACGCCGAGCACGGAGGCCACCGCCTGCGCGACCAGGCGCGGATCGGCGACTGGAGCCAGTTCGATCAGCCACACGCCGTCCGCGAAGTCGTCGAGCAGATCCGCGCCGAGCTGCACCGATAGCCGCGACTTGCCGATGCCGCCCATGCCGAGCAACGTCACCAGGCGATGCGCCGAGAGCAACTGCCTCACCTCGGCCAGCTCGCGGCCGCGGCCGACGA
>JAKORH010000005.1 GCA_029777935.1 Pseudomonadota bacterium | reverse complement strand
GCCGGGCAACGCCGCAGCCGGGCTTTCTGGCGACAACCCGAAGGGACGGGCCGAATTGGCTCGCATCGCGTTGTTGCTCGTCGCTTATTTGGATGAACCAAACCGCGCTCCTCGCGCCTAGCGCTGCAAGCCAATTAGGCCCGTCGCACACACGAATTATTCACGGATAGGTTCTAAGGTGAACGGCCCCCACGCTCACTTTGTCCGCTGCGCCCCGAGGGGGCGCTCAACCCCCTTGGGGCGGCCCGGCGGGGACTGAGTTGAGACTCCGTTCGCCCAGCCTGTTCTGGCGCACGTTCCTGCTGATCCTGCTGCTGATCGTCGCCTGCCTGCTCGCCTGGCTGCAGAGCTTCCGCGTGTTCGAGCGCGAACCGCGTGCGGAGCGCATCGCGCAGCACATCGTGTCGATCGTGAACATCACGCGCGCGGCGCTGGTCTATTCCGACCCCACCGAACGGCGGCAGTTGCTGTCGGAACTGACGGAGAACGTCGGCATCCGCGTCGTGCCGCTGGAGCCGAACGACGAATTCGTGCCGCTGCCGAACGTGGCGATCGCGCCGCTGGTGGCCGAGAAGATTCGCGCGCAACTTGGGCCCGACACTCGCATCGGCGCCGAAGTCAACGGCGTGCCCGGCGTGTGGGTCAGCTTCGACATCCAGGGCGATGCTTACTGGGTCTTCATCGAAGGCGACCTGCTGGCGCGCGACATCGGCACGAAGTGGATCGGCTGGGCGATCGTCGCCGCCGTGCTGTCGCTGCTGGCCACCGTGGCCATCACGCGCGTGGTCAATCGCCCGCTGCAACGGCTGTCGCGCGCCGCGCGCGAGCTGGGCGCCGGCCGCAGTCCCACCCTTCTGCCGGAGACCGGGCCGAGCGAAATCCGCACCGTCAACCTGAGCTTCAACCGCATGGTCAGCGATCTGGCCAAGCTGGAGCAGGACCGTGCCGTGCTGCTGGCAGGCATCTCGCACGATCTGCGCACGCCGCTGACCCGGTTGCGGCTCGAGGTCGAGATCAACGATCTGCCGGAGGAAACGCGCCGCGCGATGATCGGCGACATCGAGCAGATGGATGCGATCGTCGGCCAGTTCCTGGACTATGCGCGCGCCAAGCCGCAGCAGGCCGCCGAGCGGCTCGACTTCTCGGCACTGGTCGACGAGGCATTGGCCGCGAGCCGCCTGATGCACACCGACGCGGCGACGATCGCGCGCGACGTGCGTCATGGCATCTTCGTGCAGGGCCACCGCACGGAGCTGCTGCGCGCGATCGACAATCTGCTGACGAACGCGGATCGTTACGGCCGGACGGCGGACAGCGGCCGCCTCGAGCTGGCCGTCAGCCTGGAGCGTGACAACGCCGACGCCGTGCTGGGCGTGGCGGATCGCG
This sequence comes from Pseudomonadota bacterium, assembly GCA_029777935.1. Next base: position 5,088 of record JAKORH010000005.1, on the reverse strand, counting down.
GACCCGGCATCGCGCCGGAACGCATCGAGCAATTGATGCGGCCGTTCGAGCGTGGCGACACGGCGCGCAGCGAGGTCAAAGGCGCGGGCCTCGGGCTGGCCATCGTGGAACGCATCGCGCGCATGCACGGTGGATCGTTCGAGTTGAAGGCCAACGCTCCGCGCGGCGTGCGGGCCGTGTTGCGGATTCCGGCCGAATCGGATCGCTGAGCCATGAAAACGCGAGGGCCCCGCGATTGCAGGGCCCCGGATGTCGGTTCAGCCGCACTCAGCGCGGATCGGCGCCCGGGTTTCGGCGCCGCAGCGCCGCCATCGCCAGCAACCCGATGCCGAGCAATGCGAGCGACTGCGGCTCGGGCACGCTGACCGCGTCGCCCGCCGTCGAGAAGCCGGAAATGCTGGCGGCGATTCCGGCCAGGTCACCGACCGCCGTGGCCGCGCCGGTCGCGAGATTCAGCGAATACAACACGTTGTCGTTGCCAAACAGCGTGTTCGGGCACGCCATGAAGGTCGAGCCGTTCGAGAGATCCCGCCCGAGCGCCGCGATCCCACCACAATCCGTGCCGGTGGCGCCGATGGTCGTGAACGCGCCACTCGCAGGATCAACCGTGCCGAGCACATCGGCGCCGGCATCGTTCAACGCCAAGCCATACAACGTGGAACCGATGAACTGCAGGCCGGAGACATCTCTGCCGTCGCTGCCGAACGCGCCGACGAGACTCGCCGCACCGGTCGACTTGTTGACCGTGTAGAGCTTGTCTCCCGTACCGTCCGCCACGAACATCTGCCCTGTGAGCGGGTCGATCGTCATGTCGCCTTCCTGCAGATTGAAACCCAGCGACCCGACCAGCGTAGCCGCCCCTGTGGACGAATTGAGCGTCCAAAGCTTGCTCTGGGCCTCCTCGCTGATTGCGTACACCGTGCCGTCGGTGTCGACGACCAGTCCGATCATTCGCGCCTGTCCGGTCGCGCCGATCAGCGTGACAGACGCGGTCGCGGTGTCGATCCGGTAGAGCTGCGAGTCCTCGAAACTCCAGTCCGTCGCCAGCAGCGCGGCATCGGCACTGGCCGAAAGACCGAAGGCAGCGGCCGCTGCGACAACCCAATGCGCCAACTTCGTTTTCATCCCCTCTCCTGCCGATGTGCCAAGCGGTTTCTGGAGCAAGCAAGATTCGTTCCGGAAACTGTTCCTCGCTGGGAAATCAACGGCCTGCGCAGCATTGCTACGAGACATCCGAGCAGACTGTAAGCAATACCGACAGGGGCGACAGTGCCCGGCATCCATGGGGACTCAACCCGACAGCAGCGCGACCGCCTGCGCGGCGATGCCCTCGACGCGTCCGGCGAAGCCCAGGCCCTCGGTGGTCTTGCCCTTGATCGCGACCGCGTCGACGTCGATGCCGAGCGCGCCGGCAACTCGCCCGCGCATCTCGTCGACGTAGGGAGCGATCTTCGGTTGCTGCGCGATCACCGTGCTGTCGATGTTCTCTATGCGCCACCCGGCCGCGCGCACGCGCGCCGCGGCGCTCTTCAGCAGCTCGAGACTGTCGGCGCCGGCGTAGCGCGCGTCGGTATCCGGAAACATGCGGCCGATGTCGCCGAGTCCTGCCGCGCCGAGCAGTGCATCGGTGATCGCGTGCAGCAGCACGTCGGCATCCGAGTGGCCCGCCAGTCCGCGCGCGAACGGGATGTCGACCCCGCCCAGCACGAGGCGGCGTCCTTCGACGAGAGCGTGGACATCGAACCCTTGCCCGATCCGAAACTTCATGGGATTCGCCCCTGTGCCTTGAGAATCGCCGCCGCGAGCGGCAGGTCGTCCGCCATCGTGACCTTGATGTTGGTGGCCGCCCCGACGACCAGTCGCGGCCGCGCACCGAGCCGCTCGACTGCGCTGGCCTCGTCGGTGATCTCGGATGGATCGGGCGCCGCCTCGAGCGCGCGCAGCAGGGGATCGCGACGAAACATCTGCGGCGTCTGCGCCCGCCACAGCGACTCCCGCGGCAGCGTGGACTCGACACGCTCGTCGCGCGCACGCTTCAGCGTGTCGGCGAGCGGCAACGCCAGCAAGCCGCCGGCATCGTCACCGATCACCGCGTCGATCAGCCGCGCCAGTTCTGGCGCCGACAGGCACGGCCGCGCCGCATCGTGCACCAGCACCCAGGCATCGCCGGCATCGAGCGCACGCAAGCCGTTGCGCACCGACTCCGCGCGCGTGTCGCCGCCGACCGCGAGGAAACGCACGCCGCGCCGCGCAGCCAGCCGGAGATGAAACGCGTCGTCACGCGCAACGATGACCACGATCTCGCTCACGCGCGCGTCGCTCGCCAGCGCGTCGATCGAATGCTCGAGCATCGCGCGGCCGCCGATCGACAGGTACTGCTTGGGAACCGCGCCGCCGACCCGCGTACCGCCGCCGGCGGCGGGAATCAGTCCGATCAGGCGCGCGAAGTCGTTCAACGTGGACGGCCCAGTGGGAGTCGCGACCTATAATAGCGGTGCGCTCGCGGCGGCCGGACGCTTGATCCGGCCGCCGCGAGTCGTTTGTGTAGAACCTATCTCAGAATCCCCGGCAGATCGCCGGCGATTCTGAGATAGGTTCTTTGTGGACGTACTGGCTCAAGCAACGAAGATCGAAATCGCGCTGCCGGAGATCGCAGCGGGGAGTCGTTTTGCCCTGCCGCTGCCGCCGGGCTCCGGTGATGCGCTGCTGATCGCGCAGTTCGCCGCCCGCGCGCGGCGGCGCGGACAGCTCGTCGTCGTGATCTGCGCCGATGCGCTCGACGCGCAGCGCCTGACCGACGAGCTGCCCTGGTTCGAGCCGCAACTCGCAGCGCGCGCGTTCCCCGACTGGGAGACTCTGCCGTACGACATCCTGTCGCCGCACCAGGACCTGGTGTCCGAGCGGCTCGAGGCGCTGTACCGGCTGATCGCGCGCGAAGCGAACTCGCCGCTCGACGTGCTCGTGGTGCCGGCGACGACGGCGCTGTACCGCCTGGCACCCACCGCCTACGTCGCCGGTCACACGTTCTTCTTCCGCCAGGGCGAGCGCCTGTCCGGCGAGGCGCTGCGCGCGCGGCTGGTGCTGGCCGGCTACGAGAACGTGTCGCAGGTCGTCGCACCCGGCGAGTTCTCGGTGCGCGGCGGTCTGATCGACCTCTTTCCGATGGGCTCTTCGCTTCCTTACCGTCTCGACCTGCTCGACGACGCGATCGAATCGATCCGCACCTTCGATCCGGACACGCAGAGGAGCCTGTATCCGGTGCCGGAGATCCGGCTGCTGCCGGGACGCGAATTCCCGCTCGACGACGCCGCGCGCACCGCCTTCCGCGGCCGCTGGCGCGAGACGTTCGAGGGCGACCCGAGCCGCGCCAGCGTCTACCGTGACATCGGCAATGGCATCGCCAGCGCGGGCATCGAGTACTACCTGCCGCTGTTCTTCGACTCGACCGCCACGCTGTTCGACTACCTGCCGGCGGAAGCGCAGCTCGTGCTGCACGGTCCGATCGAGGCTGCGGCGCATCGCTTTCTGAACGAGACCGGCGAGCGCCATCGTTTCCTCGCGCGCGATCGCGAGCGGCCGTGCCTGGCACCGGCGCGGCTCTTCATGGATGCGGAGGAGTTCTTCTCGCGCGCGAAGGTGCATGCGCGGCTGGCGCTGGTGGACGCTGAAGCAACTGAACCCTCACCCCGGCCCGGAGCCGGGCGCATACAGGCGCCCGTCGCTGCGGCGGCGCGAAGCGATTGCTTCGCGAAACCCCGCCTCCGCCCCGCTGATGCGGGCGAGGGAGAAGAGACCCCCTCTCCCCGATCACGGGGAGAGGACCGGGGTGAGGGAAACTTCCTCTCCCCACCCCCCGTCGCCGTCGATCGCAAGGCCGACGATCCGGTGCAGCGCTTGCGCGACTACGTCGAACACCTCGACGGCCGCGCGCTGCTGCTGGCGGATTCGCACGGCCGCCGCGAAACGATCGCGCAGATGCTGCGCGAATACCGGATCGACTTTGCCGACAACGCCGACTTCAACGCGTTTCTCGCCGGCGACGCCAAGCTCGCCCTCGGAGTCGGCCCGCTGCACGCGGGCTTCGTGCTGCGCGATCCGGGCATCGCGCTCCTCACCGAGACGGAGCTGTACGCGACCAGCCCGCGCCGGCTGCGCGGCAAGGCGCGCGAGCGCGCGTCGAACGTCGAGGCGATGGTGCGCGATCTCGCCGAGCTGCGCGTCGGCGATCCGGTCGTGCACGTCGAGCACGGCATCGGCCGCTACCTCGGCCTCGAAACGCTCGACGTGGCGGGTGACGCTCCCACCGAGTTCCTGCACCTCGCGTACGCGAACGACGCCAAGCTGTACGTGCCGGTGGCGCAACTGCACCTGATCTCCCGCTACAGCGGTGCCGATCCGGACGCCGCTCCGCTGCACCACCTCGGCGGCGGCGACTGGGAGAAGGCCAAGAAGAAGGCCGCGAAACAAGTGCGCGACACCGCGGCGGAACTGCTGAACCTGTACGCGCTGCGCGCCGCGCGCAAGGGTCATTCGTTCGAATTCAAGCCGCACGACGTGGAGGCGTTCGCCGAAGGCTTCGGCTTCGAGGAAACTCCCGACCAGCTCGCCGCGATCGAGGCGGTCACGCGCGACATGAGCGCGGGCTTTCCGATGGATCGCCTGGTGTGCGGCGACGTGGGATTCGGCAAGACCGAGGTCGCGCTGCGCGCCGCCTTCGTCGCGGTGGCGGGCGGCAAGCAGGTCGCGGTGCTGTGCCCGACCACGCTGCTGGCCGAGCAGCACACGCAGACCTTCCGCGACCGCTTTGCCCTCATCGAGCACGACTTGCCGGTGAACATCGTCGAGCTGTCGCGCTTCCGCTCGCCGAAGGAAGTCGCCGCGGCGGTCGCCGGCATCAATGCCGGCACGATCGACATCGTGATCGGCACCCACAAGCTGCTCGGCGAAGCGGTGAAGTTCGACCGGCTCGGCCTCGTGATCATCGACGAGGAGCACCGCTTCGGCGTGCGCCAGAAGGAGAGGCTCAAATCGCTGCGCGCCGAGGTCGACGTGCTGACGCTGACCGCCACGCCGATCCCGCGCACGCTC
>JAKORH010000320.1 GCA_029777935.1 Pseudomonadota bacterium | reverse complement strand
TCGACGTGCCGCGCGGCGGCAGCCTCACGAATCGCGTTCGTCATATCCCGTCCTTGCAAGATGCGAAGTGCATTCGGACAACCGTTCGGGCTTGGCAACGAACGCCAGTGCAGGCACGCCCAAGTGCTTCGCGACGAGCTCGAAGCTCCAGGGGGCAACGGGCTGTGCCTGCACTCGCGAAGGCCTGCAGCCGGCACGTCCGGGCCACGGCATGCGTCTCCATTCACGAACTCCACTGTGCCTCACCATCGGCCTTGGAAATGAAATCCCCTTCCGTGGAAACATACAAGGGGGCACCATGAGCCATCGGTGGGCCGCGCTCGCCGCCTGCACTCTGCTTGCAGCGTGCGCCAGCGGCCCGCCCGTTCCCGACTGGCAGGCGAACGCGAAGGATTCGCTCGACCGCGCGACGACCGCGTACCTGAAGGGCGATATGCGCGTGGCCGACGTCGAGTTCGCGCGCGCGCGCGGCGAAGTCGCTCGCACCGGCCGCGCCGACCTGCTGGCGCGCGTCGAACTGGCGCAATGCGCCGCGCGAGTGGCGAGCCTCGTGTTCGAACCGTGCGAGCGCTTCGAGCCGCTGCGCGCCGACGCGCCGCCGGCCGAGCGCGCGTACGCCGACTATCTCGGCGCGCGCATCAAGCAGCAAGACATCGCGCTGCTGCCGCCCGCGCAGCGCGCCGCGGCGAGCGCGAGCGGGGAAGCCGCCGGCGCGGCCGTGCAGGCCATCGGCGATCCGCTGTCGCGGCTCGTCGCCGCCGGCGTGCTGCTGCAGTCGGGACGCGCCAGCCCCGCGGTGATCTCGCAGGCGATCGACACCGCATCCGCGCAGGGCTGGCGCAGGCCGCTGCTGGCGTGGCTCGGTGTGCAACTGCTGCGCGCCGAAAAGGCAGGAGACAGCGACGCGGCGCAACGGCTGCGCCGGCGCATCGGCATCGTCGAGCAGGGGAAGTGAAAGGGGAAGTGAAGGGCGCTGCCGCAAGGGCGGCGACTGGCCGCGGCCGATGATTCCCGCCGCGCTCGCAGCGCACCGCGCGTTCGTGCGCTTCTGGCTGGCCCGGGTCGCCGGCACGATGGCGCAGCAGATCCTGATGGTGGCGCTCGGCTGGCAGATGTACGCGCTGACCGGCAGCGCGTGGGATCTCGGACTCGTCGGCTTCGCGCAGTTCGTGCCGGCACTCGCGCTCGCGCTGCCGGCGGGCCACGTGATCGATCGCAGCGCGCGCCATGTGATCATCGCCGCCTGCCTGGTGCTGCAGACCATCGTCGCGCTCGCGCTGGTCGCCGCCTCGTTCGGCGGCTGGGTCAGCCGCGAGTGGATCCTTTCCCTGTCGCTGCTGCTCGGCTCGGCGCGGGCGTTCCAGATGCCGGCCCAGCAGGCGCTCACGCCGCAGCTCGTGCCGGCGGACATGCTGCCGCGCGCGTTTGCATTCAGTTCGGCCGGCATGCAGACGGCCATCATCGCCGGTCCGGCCCTCGGCGGTTTCGTCTACGCCATCGACGCGACCGCGGCCTACGCGCTGTGCGCGCTGCTGTTCGTCGCCGGCAGTGCACTGCTGCTCACGCTGCGCGTCCGGCGCCAGCCGACCGTGCGCGAGGCGACCACGCTGCGTACGTTGTTCGCCGGCTTTCATTTCATCTGGAGGCGCAAGTCCGTGCTGGGCGCGATCTCGCTCGATCTCTTCGCGGTGCTGCTGGGCGGAGCAACGGCGCTGCTGCCGATCTTCGCGAAGGACATCCTGCACACGGGCCCTTGGGGCATGGGCCTGCTGCGCGCGGCGCCGGCCGTGGGCGCGCTGGCGACGTCGATTGCGCTCACCCACTGGCCGATTGAGCGCCGCGTGGGGCGGGTGATGTTCGGCGCCGTCGCGCTCTATGGCGCGGCGACCATCGGTTTCGGACTGTCCACCGCCTTCTGGCTGTCGTTCGCTGCGCTGCTTGTCACCGGGGCGGCCGACATGGTGAGCGTGGTGATCCGCCATTCGCTGGTGCAGCTCGACACGCCCGACGCGATGCGCGGCCGGGTGTCGGCCGTCAATTCGATCTTCATCGGCGCCAGCAATCAGCTCGGCGAGTTCGAATCCGGCGTCACGGCGGCGCTGTTCGGCGCGGTGGGCTCGGTGCTGCTGGGCGGCATCGGCACGCTGGTCGTCGTCGGCCTGTGGATGCGCCTGTTTCCGGAGCTCGCGCGGCGCCAGCGTCTGACCGAGCGGCCCCACACGGTCGCGCTCACCGACAGCGCGTGAGAGCGCCGGGCCGCCCCCTCTTACGCCGTCTTGAGCACGCGCATCTGCACCTTCAGGCCGGCGGCGGTGGCCATGTTGACCAGCGTGTCGAGGCCGAACAAGTCGATCTTGCCGCGCATCAGGTCCGACACGCGTGGTTGCGTCACGCCCATCCGTTCCGCCGCCTCGGCCTCCGCGGGCGTGTCTTCGATCGCGTCCCACACGCTTGCATAGCGCTTCTTGCTCATCGGTCCAGCTCCTGCAACAACTGTCGATATCGCTTCGCCGCCAACGCGATATCGGCCTTGCCTGTTTGCTCGGTCTTCTTCTGGCAGAGCATTGGCGGTCTCATGGACGGCCTGCAGGGTGCAGGTCTTGGCCTTGGTCGTCTTGCGCGATTTGATGTTCACCGCTGCTCTTCATCAGCAAACAGGGACGGCAGGTCGCGAGCGCCGTGCAGCACACGGATGATCAGAACCTCTCCCTCGTTCGCCTCGAAGAAGATCACGTAGTGGCCGTGGGCGCAGGACCGCAGACCCTGACCGAGCTCGGGCCGCCTGCGATACCCCTGCGGGTTGCGAGCGATGCGCTCGCACTGTCTATGCAACTCCTCGACGAAGCTCAGGGCGCGGCGCGGGTTGTCCTGTGCGATGTAGTCACCAATGGCCTCGAGGTCCTGCTCGGCCAGAGGCGTGATCGTCAGATGCATCAGCGCCCTTTGGCCGCCGTGCGGTACTTGGACTCCAGCCGTTTGAACACTGCCTTGGCAGGCTTGGCGGGTCCGCTGGCCCGACCCGCCGTGATCTCGGCGCGCAGGGCTTCCAACTCAAGTTGCCGGCGCTGCTCACCCTCTTCGAGCAGGCGCAGGCCGGCACGCACGACTTCGCTGGCATTGTTGAAGCGACCGCTTTCCACCTGGTCCCGCACGAAGGTCTCGAAGTGACTGCCAAGGGCTACGCTGGTGGGCATGGGATGATCTCCTAACAGTTACTATCTAATAGTATTCTCGCAGCGCTCCATCGTCAATGCGCACGGCCGTTCAGCCTCTCGGCCACGTCTGCAGCGCCCGCTGCCAGTACTGCCACGCCGTGGCCCGATCGCAGGCGAAGCGGATCGTTATGTCGCGCCAGCCGTAGCGCTTGGCGCGCATCCAGACGAGATGGCAGAGAGCGATAGAGAGTCAAACCGGGCGCGTTCCGGCCGTCGTGCCAGCAGCGACGAGCACACGCAGACTTGCCCGAAACCCGCGAAGCCCGCAAACGAAGACGCCCAACCGATTAGGGTTGGGCGTTAAGTGGTGGTGGCCAAGGGCGGAATCGAACCACCGACACAAGGATTTTCAGTCCTCTGCTCTACCAACTGAGCTACTTGGCCTGGCCTTGCTGCCGCCGAAACCGAGCTCTTGGAAAGCGGTTTCAAGCGAGGCCGCGATGTTACCGGAATCGGTTCCTCGCGGTTCGGCAATATCCGCGTCGCATCACTACTGGTCGAGGCGCTCGAGGCGGAGCCTCGCGACCTCCCTCTTCACGGTGCGACCGCGATGCGTGCGCGGCGTTTGAGGCGCTCGAGGCAGCCGCGGATTTACTGCCGAGCGAAACGCGAGCGGTGTCCTCGCGGCGGTTGAAGAGGAAGTAAGTGGTCGAGACGAGTGCGGCCGCGGGGCATCACCGCACCGCCCCGGTCTGCAAGGCCAGCAGTCCGGTGGCGATCGACGGGTAGACCGCAATAAGGATCAACACCGCCGCCATGATGAAGACATAGGGCAGCGCGCCGATGATGATGCGGATCAGCCGGATGTCGGGCGCCACGCCTTGCACCACGAAGAGATTGAGCCCGACCGGCGGATGGATCAGCGCCATCTCCATGTTGATCGTCAGGATGATGCCGAACCAGATCAGGTCCCAGCCGAGCGCGCTCACGATCGGCACCAGGATCGGCATCGTCACGACGATGATCGACAGCGTCTCCATGAAGCAGCCGAGGAAGATCAGCAGCACGTTGATCGAGATGAACAGCGCCCACGGCGGAAGCGCCGAGTTTGCGACCCACTGCGCGATCGCCGCCGCGACCTGCGTGGTCGTCATCACGTAGCCGAACACCATCGCGCCGGCAATGATCATCAGCACCATCACGCTGCCGCGCGCGGTGGCACGCAGCACCTCTCTGACCTTCTCCCAGGTCAGCTCGCGGTACACGGCGCCCGAGATGACCAGGCTGGCGACGGTGCCGAGCGCCGCGGACTCCGTGGGCGTCGCGAAGCCCGTGTACATCGAGCCCAGGATGATCCAGATCAGGATCGCCATCGGCACGATGTCCTTCAGCGCCGCAATGCGCTCGCGCAGGCTGACCGGCCGCAAGTCCGCCGCCGCAGGTTCACGCTGCATCAGGTCCCGCTGGCGGCGCATCGCCAGCAGGACCTGGTACAGCGCGAACGCGAACGCCATCAAGATGCCCGGCACGATGCCGGCCATGAAGAGCTTGCCGATCGACTGCCCGGCGATGATGCCGTACACGATCATCGGAATGCTCGGCGGGATCAGGATGCCGAGCGTGCCGCCGGCGGCCACCGCGCCGCTGGCGTCGGAATCCCGATAGCCGTACCGCCGCATCTCCTTGATCGCGAATCCGCCGATCGCGGCCGCGGTGGCCACGCTCGATCCCGAGGTCGCGGCCATGATCGTGCATGCCAGCGTCGTCGCGACCGCGAGCCCGCCGGGCATGCCGTGCAGTGCGGTCGAAAGCGCCCGGTACAGCCGCGCGCCCATGCCGGATACCGAGATGATCGCGCCCATCAGGATGAACACCGGCACCGCGGTCAGCGTGAAGGAGGCGACCGATCCCCACGCAGTCGTTGCGATCAGATCGAGCCCGCCCAGCCCGCCGCCGACGAGCACCAGCGACGCGGTGGCCACCAGCAGCAGCGAATAGGCGACCGGAATGCCGATCAGCAGCGCGGCAATCAATCCGCCGAACATGCCGAGCCCGATCCAGATCTCCATCGTTCACTCCGACCCGTGATCGGAGCGGCCGAAATCGATGCGCCCGAGGACCATGCGTGCGATCTGCAGCAGCAGGAACAGCAGCGTGCCGACGGCGAGCGAGCTGTACGGAATCCACAGCGGGATCGACAGCGTTCCCCATGCGCGCTCGCCGCTGCGCCATGCGTCCAGCCAGAAGCCGATCGCGAGCCACGCCAGCAGCGCCGCCACCGCGGTGAGCAGCGCGTTGGCGATGCCGAGCACGGCCGCGCGTGCGCGGCCGTGCAGCCGCGCGGTCAGCAGGTGGACGCCCACGTGGCCGCCCTCCCACAACCCGTACGCGGCGCCGACGAAGGTGATGTACGCCATCAGGTACGAGCTGATGTCGTCGGTCCCGCTGGCCGAGGCGCGAAACAGCTCGCGCGCGATCACCGACCAGGCGACGAGCAGGGCGATCGCGAACGCCGCCAGCCCCGCCGTCAGCCCGATGAAGGCGGACACGTGATCCAGCAGCTCCCTCAGCGCGGACTTCACGACGTCAGCGCCCTACTTGTAGAAGGACAGCGTCTCGTCCAGCAGCTCGGCGCCGCCGGGGATCTCCTGGCGGAACTTGGGAAACGACACCTCCTGGAACAGCTTCTGCCACTGCTGCCAGGACTGCAGCGACATCTGCTCGACCTTGACGCCGCGCTCGGTGAAGAGCTTGGTCACGCGCTTGTCCTCCGCTTTCGCGCCCGCGAGCGCGCCTTCCTCGAGGCTCGCGCCGACGTCGGCGAGGATCTTCTGCTGCGCCGGCGTCAGCCGGTTCCACGTCTTCATGCTGATGCAGATCGGCTCGATCGTGAAGTAGATGCTGTACTGCTCGGGCGACGTGTAGTACTTCGCCACTTCGTACAGCCGGAACGAGCCGAACGTGCTCGACGAAGTCCACACCGCGTCGAGCAGCCCGAGCTGCATCGCGTTGTACGTTTCCGACGAGGCCACCGAAACGGTGCTCGCGCCGGCCTTCTGCAGCGCGGCCTCCATCATCTTGCCCGCCGCGCGCGCCTTCGCGCCCGCGATGTCGGCCGGGCCGACGATCGGTTTCTTCGTCGAGGCCACGCCGCCCGAGATCTGGATCCAGGTCAGCGTCTTGAAGCCGAACTCCTCGGCCTTCTGCTCGAGCCGCTTCCACGCGCCACTGGTGCGGAAGCGATACACGTCGTCGTGCGTCTTCCACACGCCGGGCAGCAGCGTCAGGTTCATCTCGGGAATCGCACCGGCGGCGTAGATGTACGGGTACACCGCGAGATCGACCGCGCCGCTCTTCAGCGCCGTGTGCGTGGCCAGCGCCTTGACGATCGATTCGGCCGGAAAGATGTTGATCTTGATCTGCCCGTTGCTGCGCTTCTCGACTTCCTTCGCGAACTTCACCGCGGTGGCGATCACGTAGTCGGATTCGTCCTGCGGCCACTGGTGCGCCATCTTCAGCGTGATCTGCGCCTGCGCCGACGCCGTCTGCGTCAGCAGTGCAAGTGCCGCGCCGAGCGCCCAGGCGCCGAATCGTCTCCTCGGAATCATCTTCAAGCTCCTTTCCATCACGGTTGAACAAGTTCGTGCAGCAGGGCGGCAACCTGCTGCCGAACGGGCAATTCGAAGAACGACGCGGGTCGGCGCTCGAGCGCCTCGTCGACGCTGCGCTCGAGCCAGCGGCGCAGCCGGTATTTCCTGCGCTCGGTCCGGCGTGCGTCCTGCCGGGCGGTGCGCGCGAGCCACTCGAAGTGGCGGTCGAGCTCGCGCGACAGCGCGGCGATCGAATCGGGATTCGTCGCCGACGTCAGGAGCACCGGCGGGACCCAGCCGTCGGCGTCGTGTTGTGTGAGCGCGAGGATGCGCCTGACCTCGGCGGCCATTCTGGCTGCCGCCGGCAGATCGGCCTTGTTGATCGCGTAGATGTCGGCGACTTCCATGATGCCGGCCTTCATCGCCTGCACGGCGTCGCCGCCGTCCGGCGGCAGCACGAGTACGAGCGTATCGACCTGCGTGCGCGCCGCGTACTCGGCCTGGCCGACCCCCACGGTCTCCAGCAGCACCTCGTCGAAGCCGTAGGCGTCCATCAGGTCGAGCAGCTCGGGCAGGTTGTCGGCGAGCCCGTCGGCCGCCGAGCGCGACGCGAGCGACCGGATGTACAGGTTCCCGGCACCTTCGACGTCGTCCATGCGGATGCGGTCGCCGAGGATGGCGCCGTGCGTCTTCGGGCTCGACGGATCGATCGCCAGCACGCCGATGCGGCGGCCGCTGCCCGCCCGCTGTGCTCCGAGTCGGCCGGCGAGCGTGCTCTTGCCGGCGCCCGGCGCTCCGGTCAGCCCGATGCGGCGCGCGAGAGAGCCATCGCGCGGCGGCAGCGGTGCGAGACTCAGCACGTCGGCCACGGTGGCATTGGCCAGTTGCGTCAGCGCGCGACCGAGGCCGCGCCGGTCGAGCGGCGATTTCACCGGCGCGCCGCTCCTGTTCCGAGCTCGGCCGCGTGCTCGTTCAGCAGCGGCGGGGATCCGAATTGCGGCCGCACGCCGGCACACTTGATGGCCGCGCCGATGGCCTGCAGCCGGCCTTCTGCGCACGGCAGGTCGACCACCATCTCGCGGCTGCGCGTCAGATCACTGGCCAGCGCGTCCTCCAGCGTCTCGATGTTGGACACGACGATGCCGAGCGGCGCCAGACGCTCCACCCAGTGCCGGGCGGTGTCGGTCGCCAGCAGTTCGGCGATCGCCGCCAGCACGGTCTCGCGGTTCGCGCGCCGCGCCGCCATCGTCGCGAAGCGCTCGTCGGTCAGCCACTCGGGTCGGCCGACCTCGTCGCAGAACTTGCGCCAGAACTCGTCGTGCGTGATGAACAGCACCACCCAGCCGTCGCGTGCGCGGAAGAGCTGCGCCGGCACGATGTAGGGGTGCGCGGAGTCTGCATAGCGGCGCGTGCGCTCGCCCGCGTTCAGGCTCGCGCCGGCGAGGTAGTTCAGTTGCGACAGCATCACGTCGTACATCGCCACGTCGACCTGTCCGCCCTTGCCTTCGACCAGTTTGGCGAGCAGGCCGACCGCGGCCATGATTCCGGCGGAGTTGTCGACCGCCGAATAGCCGGCCTTGGTCGGCGGCGCGTCCGGATCGCCGGTCAGCGCCATCACGCCGGTCAGCGCCTGGATCACGTAGTCGTAGGCCGGTCGCTCGGCATGCGTGCCTTCGAGGCCGAAGCCGGTCAGCGCCACGCAGACGATGCGTTCGTTGTGGCGCTTCAGGCTTTCGTAGGTGAGGCCCAGCTTGCGGATCGCGCTCGGGCGCAGGTTCGTGACCAGCGCGCGCGCGCCCACGGCGAGCCGTGCCAGGTCGCGCTGGCCGGCGTCGCTTGCCAGATCCAGCACCACGCTCTTCTTGCTGCGATTCAGGCTCGCGAAGTACGCGTTGTGCGGCCCGATCCGGTGCGGGCTCACGCGGCGCGCGATGTCGCCCTCGGGCGGCTCGATCTTGATCACCTCGGCGCCGAGGTCCGCGAGCAGCAGCCCGCAGTAAGGTCCGGCCAGCATGTGGCCGACCTCCAGCACGCGCACACCCGCCAGCGGTCCGCTCATCGTGCCCTTGTCGGCGTACGGGCCCTCACCCTCGATCCCTCTCCCGGAGGCAGAGGGAAGGAAAGCCCCTCTCCCTCCGGGAGAGGGGTTGGGGTGAGGGTCGGCGGCTTCGCGAGTCATCAGCGATCCTTCGCGCTCGGGACGGCCCCGTGTGCTCACGCCAGCGCCAGCGCAAGCGCGGCAACCACGTCGGCCAGCGGCTGGTCGCTGGTGTACACGCCGCCCACGCCCAGCGCCTGCAGCGCCGCCACATCGTCGGCGGGAATCGTGCCGCCGACGAACACCTTGATGTCCGCCGCATCGAGCCTTCTCAACTCGCCGACGACCTGTTGCACGAGCTCTCGGTGGCTGCCCGACAGGATGCTCAGCCCCACCGCGTCCACGCCTTCGTCGACCGCGACGCGGGCGATGTACTCCGGGCTCTTGCGCAGCCCGGTGTAGATGACCTCGGCGCCGGCGTTGCGCAGTGCCAGCGCGATCACCTTGGCGCCGATGTCGTGGCCGTCGAGCCCGGGCTTGGCCACCACGATGCGCTTGCCGCGCAGCGGTGTTGCGGTTTCATCGATCGTCGCTGTGCTCATAGCCGTACCGGTTCCTGGAACTCGCCCCATTGCTTCTTCAGCGTCGCCACCATCTCGCCGACGGTCGCGTACGCGTGGCAGCAGTCGACCAGATACGGCATCAGGTTCTCGTCGTCCTTCGCCGCGGCGCGCGCGAGCGCGGCGAGCGCCTGGTCGACCTGCGCGGCGCTGCGCGCATCGAGCAGGCGCCGGTACTTCTCGAGCACGCGCTGCGCGACGTTCGGGTCGAGGTGGAACACCTCCCCGACCTCGTTCTTCTGGTCCGCGCGCCGGAAGTGGTTCTGGCCGACGATCACCGTCTCGCCGCTGTCTACGCGCGCCTTGCGCTCCAGCGCGCGCTCGGCCAGCCGCATCTGCAGCCAGCCATCCTCGATCGCCTTGATCACGCCGCCGTAGTCGTCGATCTCGCGCATCACGCGCTCGATTTCCTGCTGCATGCGATCGGTGTGGTGCTCGACCAGGTAGCCGCCGCCGAGCGGGTCGACGCTGCGCGCGATGCCGGCCTCGTACGCGATCATCTGCTGCGTGCGCACGGCGATCTCGGCCGAGAACTCGGTCGGGATCTGGAACGCCTCGTCGAACGCGCAGGTGAAGATCGACTGCGCGCCGCCCATCACCGCGGCCATCGTCTCGATCGCTACCCGCACGATGTTGTTGTACGGCTGCGCCGCCACCAACGAGGAGCCGCCGCACACCACGCCGAAGCGGAAGTGCTGCGCCTTCGGGTCGCGCACGCCGTAGCGCTGCTGCATCAGTTGCGCCCACAGCCGGCGGCCGGCGCGGAACTTGGCGACCTCGTCGAAGAAGTCCATGTGGACGTAGAAGAAGAACGACAGGCGCTTGGCGAACTTCTCCACATCGCCGCCGCGCCGCCTCAGTTCCTCGACGTAGGCCAGCCCGTTGGCCAGCGTGTACGCCATTTCCTCGGCCGCGGTCGAGCCGGCGTCGCGCACGTGCGCGCCGGCGATGCTGATCGGGTTGAAGCGCGGCGTGGCGTCGTTGGAGAACAGGATCGAATCGGCGATCAGCCGCAGCGACGGCCGCACCGGAAAGATCCACGTGCCGCGCGCGACGTACTCCTTCAGGATGTCGTTCTGGATCGTGCCGGTGAGCTTCGCGCGCGGCACGCCCTGCTTGTCGGCGACCGCCAGATACATCGCATAGATGATCGCCGCGGTGCCGTTGATCGTGAACGAGGTCGAGATCGCGGACAGATCGAGACCCTTGAACAGGATCTCCGCCTCGCTGAGGTTCGACAGCGACACGCCGACCTTGCCGATCTCCGGGCGCGCCATCGGATCGACCGGGTCGTAGCCGCACTGCGTCGGCAGGTCGAGCGCGACCGACAGCCCCGTCTGCCCCTGGTCGAGCAGGAACCGGTAACGCTCGTTCGATTCCTCCGCGGTGCCGAAGCCCGAGTACTGGCGGATCGTCCACAGGCGACCGCGGTAGCCGTCGGGGAAGATCCCGCGCGTGAACGGAAATTGCCCCGGTTCGCCGATGCGGCTCGGATCGACCGCATCGGGGCCGACCTTGACCGGCACGTCGATGCCGGAGGCGCTGATCTGCGCGAGCCGCGGCGGTTGCAGCGGTCGGACCGATTCGGGTGCATTCATGGCTTACTCCACCTGACTTCCCCTCTCCCTCCGGGAGAGGGGCAAGGGGTGAGGGATACAGCGCACGGCATCAGTCGCGCGCGGTCCAGAAGACTTCTCCTCTCCCTCCGGGAGAGGGGGAAGGGGTGAGGGCGGCGGTGAGACTTCCCCTCTCCCTCCGGGAGAGGGGCGAGGGGTGAGGGATACGGCGCTTCATCGCATTCGAAGACCTTGCAATCACTTGCTCCGCGCCAGCAGCCGCTCGGCAGCGGCCCAGTGATCGTCGTGCGTCCAGGTGGCGACGAAATGGTCCTGCTCGAGCGCGCGCCGCTCCTCGTACGAGGCGCCGCGGCGCGCCGCGCGCGCGAACGCCTTGAAACCGCGCAGCACGGCGGACGACTGCTTGAGCATCGGTGCGATGAAATCCTTCAGCGCGGCTTCCACCGCGTCCACGGGCGCGACCGCATCGGCCAGCCCCCACTCGAGCGCCGTCGCGGCGGCTATCAGTTCGGAGCGCGTCGTCATGCGCAGCGCGCGCGCCGGGCCGACCAGTGCCGCCAGGTCCGGGCTGCCGCCCCAGGCGGACGTGATCGCCAGCCGCCCCTGGATGTAGCCGATGTGAGCGCCTTCGCGCATCACGCGCAGGTCGCACGCGACCGCGAGTTCGGCGCCGCCGCCGAGCGCGTCGCCGTTGACGAGCGCGACCACCGGAACCGGAAACTCGCGGATCGCGTCGAGCGCGGCGCGCGCTTCCGTGGCCATCGTGCGCGCGTCGGCCTCGGTGCGCACGTTCGCCAGGTCGCGCAGGTCGCCTCCAGCGGCGAAGTACTTGTCGCCGGCACCGCGCACGACCGCGCAGGCGAGGTCCGGCTCGGAACTCGCCGCGGTGAAGACTTCGCGCAGCCGCGCCAGCACCGGCCGCGACAGCGGGTTGTGCTTGTCGGGCCGGTTCAGCGTCACGCGCAGCACGCGCCCCGCGTGCTCGACCCGTACGTCCTCGTCAGCCACCCAGGCTCTCCTCGATCGATCGCACCGTCTGCGCCAGTCGCGCCGCGTGCCTGCGCTCCATCTCCTGCATCCGGTGCAGCGGGCCGGCGATGGCCACGCCGAGCATTTCCGACCCCAGCCGCAGCGGCGCGGCCACCGCCATCACGTCGGCGACGTTTTCGCCGCGGGTGACGAAATAGCCGCGCTCGCGCGCCTGCTGCAGGTCGCGTTTCAGCTTCCGCGCCGACGTGATCGTGTTCTCGGTGATGCGTGACAGTGCGTGCGACTTCATCCACGCGTCGAGTGCCGCGTCGCTCAGCGCGCCCAGCATCACCTTGCCGATCGAGCTCGAATGCAGCGGCTTGTGTTCGCCGGCGCGTGCCGTGTAGCGGACGATCTGCGGGCTGTCGAGTACCAGCAGGTACAGCACCGCGTCGTCGTGGCGGATGCCCAGGATCACGGTCTCCCCGGTCGCGTCGCGCAGCGCCTCGAGCGCGGGCGCGAGCCGCGCCGCGATCGGATCGTGCGCATCGATCTCGCGCGCCAGCTCCAGCAGCTTGCGCGTCGGATAGACCTCGCGCTGCGACGGGAAGTACAGAAAGCCGCGCCGCTCGAGCGTGCGGATCAGCCCGTGGCAGGTCGACACCGGAATCCGCGCCAGCCGGGCGAGCTCCGACAGCGTCAGCGGCCGCCGCGCGGCGCGAAACGTCTCGAGGACGTCGAGCGTGCGCGCCGCGGCGGGAACGGACTCGGCCTGCATGCGCCTGAGTAATTTCGATAGGCTGAAAACTACTTCGTATTATCGAAAACAGGTTCCCGGCTTGTCAACCCTGCCGGCGTAGCGGAAATGCATCCCGGCGGCCCGCCGGGCTAATGCCTGATCGAAGGGGTGATCGTGTTCCGCGGGCCAGGTGCAGCCGATCGCGCCACGCGCGACGACGGGGACAGGGGCCGGGACGGCGCCCTCGCGCGCGGAGTCGTCGATCGTTCGAAAGGGAACGCGCGCCGAACGCGCGTCGCCCGGCACGCGTCAGCCGGCGCGGCTCATTGCGCCTGGCGCAGCCTGGCCAGGAACTGCCGCACACGATCCGCGTTGGTGCCGAGGTCGCTCGCGCCCACGCGCGAGGTCGAACGCACGTCGACGCGGCTGCCGTCCCCGCTCGGCGTCACGCGTACGACCACGTCGTCCTTGAAGCCGAACAGCCACGTGCTCGCGGTCGCTTCGAGCCGGCCCGCCGCAGCATCGACGGCGACGATTTGCCAATTCATGTCGCGCGCCACGCCTTCGGCGCGCTCGAGCGCCTGTGCCGGTCGCAAGGCGAGCAGCGCGGGCTGGAGGTCCGGATACGCCTGCTTCTGCTTCGCCGCCACCTTGGCGCTGTAATCGAGCGGATTGGCGCCTTGCCGCAGCGGCAGCACGGCCACGAACTGCGGCGGATTCGTGGTGTCGGTGCTGATGTCGTGAATCGCCGGCAGATGGGTCGCGCGCCAGTACAAGTACAGCGGCGGCGCCGCGGTGAGTACCGCGATCACGATCGCGAGCGCGCTCGCGATCCGTGCCCGGCGCGCGTGGCGCAGATGCGCGAGCACGTACGCGATGAGCGCGAGCACCAGCGCCGCGAGCGCAGCGATCGCCGACCAGCCGATGAACTTTATGCCGGTGCCGAACCGCCACAGCCCGAGCCGGTAACCCGGCCCGGCGCCGAGCGCGCCGAGCGCGCACAGCACGGCTGCGATCAGGCTGATCCATGCCAGCGTCGCGCCGGCACGTGCGAGCCGCGAGGTATGCAAGGGCAGGGCTCCGGTCGTCATGCGATCTCCGATCGTCATGCATCGCGTCGGGACATTCGAGGATGTTGCCCATTTTGCCGTTCGCGCTCATCGCGTGTTTCGGTTGTGATGCAATCCGGGGGCGTGGATACGGAACGCAACTCCTCGTCGCCGCTGCTCGGGCTGAGCAGCGCGCAAGCCGCGGCGCGCTTGCGCGCGCACGGGCACAACGCGCTGCCGCGCGCGCGGCCGGTGCCGCTCGCGCTGCGCTTCGCGCGCCAGTTCGCGAGCCCGCTGATGTACGTGCTGGCGGCCGCGGTCGCGCTCGATTTCGGCCTGTGGTGGGCGCACGGTGCGCGCGGCTGGCCGCTGGATGCGATCGCGATCGCAGCGATCCTGCTGCTGAACGCAGGCTTTGGCGTGTTCCAGGAACGCAAGGCCGAGGCGGCGCTGGCGCGGCTCAAGTCGATCTCGGCGGCGATGGCGTGGGCGCTGCGCGACGGTCGGCTGGCGCGCGTGCCCGCCGAGCAGCTCGTGCCCGACGACGTGGTGCGGCTCGAGGCGGGCGACCGCGTGCCGGCCGATGCGCTGCTGCTCGACGCCGGCGTGATGGTCGACGAATCGGTGCTGACCGGCGAGTCGGTGCCGGTCGACCGCGACTCGGGCGAGGAACTCGCCGCCGGCACGCTGCTCGTGCGCGGCACCGCGTATGCGCGCGTGCTGCGCACCGGCGCGGCGAGCGCGATGGGGCGGCTGGCTGCGCTGCTCGGCACGATCGAGGAGGAAGCCACCCCGCTGGGGCGGCGGCTGGCGCGCTTCGGCCAGCAGGTCGCGTGGGCAGTGCTGGCGCTCGGCGCGCTGATGATCGTCGCCGGCACCGCGCTCGAAGGCTGGCAGCACATCGACCGTGTGTTCCTGTTCGCGGTGGCGCTCGCGGTGGCGGTGATCCCGGAGGGACTGCCCGCGGTGCTGACGCTGACGCTCGCGCTCGGCGTCGAACGCATGGCGCGGCGGCGCGCGATCGTCCGCCGGCTGTCGTCGGTGGAAGCGCTCGGCTCGGTGACGGTGATCGCCACCGACAAGACCGGCACGCTGACCGAGAACCGGATGGTGGTGCGCGCGCTCGACGCGGTCGACGAGCTGCGCGCGCTGCGCGCGATGGTGATCGCCAACGATGCCGAGGTCGGCACGCGCGCCGGCGATCCGCTCGAACTGGCGCTGCTCGACTTCGCCGCCGCGCGCGGCCTCGACGTCGCCGCGCTCGCGGCGACCGAGCGCGTGAGCGCGCTGTCGTTCGACAGCGCGCTCCGCATGATGCGCGCGACCGTGCGCGAGGCCGGCGGCGTGGCGAGCTATGTCAAGGGCGCGCCGGAAGCGGTGCTCGCGCGCAGCCGCCTGGCGGCGGACGAGGCGGCACGCTGGTCGCAGCGCGCGCAGTCGCACGCGAGCGGGGGCGCGCGCGTGATCGCGCTCGCCGCGCGCGCCGGCGAGGGCGACGATGGACTCGATTTCCTGGGCCTGGCGCTGCTGTGGGATCCGCCGCGCCCCGAGGTGCCGGATGCGATCGCCGCCGCGCAGGCGGCCGGCATCCGCGTGCTGATGATCACCGGCGACCATCCGGCGACGGCGGCCGCGGTGGCCGATTCGATCGGCATCGCGCGCGGCCGCACGCTGAACGGGGCCGAGGTCGAGCGGCTGTCCGACGGCGAGCTCGCCGACGCAGTGCGCACGGCGAGCGTGTTCGCGCGCGTGACCCCCGAGCACAAGCTGCGCGTGGTGGAGGCGTTGAAGCGCGCGGGCGAAGTCGTCGCGGTGACCGGCGACGGCGTCAACGATGCGCCGGCGCTGAAGCGCGCCGATGTCGGCGTGGCGATGGGTCAGCGCGGCAGCGACGTCGCGCGCGAAGTCGCGGACCTCGTGCTGACCGACGACAACTTCGCCACGATCGTCGCGGCGATCGAGGAGGGGCGGAGCATCACCGAGAACATCCAGAAGTTCATCCGCTTCTTCTTCTCGACCGATCTGGCGCTGGTGCTGCTGATCGTGCTCGGGCTGGCGATCGCGCTCGCGCACGGCTTCACCGAGGCGGGCGGGCTGCTGTTCCTGCCGCTGACCGCCGTGCAACTGCTGTGGATCAACGTGGTCGCCGACGGACCGCCCGCGCTCGCGCTGGCGCTGGACCGCAATCCCGGCGTGATGCGCAAGCCGCCGCGTCCGCTGGATGCGCCGCTGCTCGACCGCGCGTCGCTGCGCTTCATCGCGGCGAGCGGTCTGGCCAAGGCGCTCGCCGGTGTCGCGTTGCTGCTCCTGCTGCCGTGGTTCGGCGCCGATCTCGCCGCCACGCGCACGGCGCTGTTCCTGCTCGAATCGCTGGCGCAGATCGTCTATGCGTATCCGGCGCGCGTGGTCAGCGTGACGCCGCTTCCCAACGCGTCACTGCATGCGGTGATTGCGCTCGGCGTGGCGCTGCAGGTCGCGACCGTACTGGTTCCGCCGCTGCGCGAACTGCTGGGCCTGTCGACGCTGACGCCGGCCGAATGGGCAGCGGTCGGCCTCGGCTTCGCGCTGGCGTGGACGAGCGCAGAGGCGATCGGCCGGCGCCGGTAGCGCTCAGTAAGCGCCGCCTGCGCGGCGACGAGGAAAGTGTCGTTCCCGCGAAAGCGGGAACCCAGCGCCTTTCGACGCACGGCACTGGGTCCCCGCTGGAGCCCTCGAATGCCTTTATCGGGGGCGGGGACGACACCGCGCCGAAGAACGTCAACTACTTTCCGAACGCTCAGCCCTGCAGCGGCCGCCGCAGCCGCACGATGCCGTCTTCGGTTTGCGCCAGCTCGAAGCCCAGCGTGCGCGCGAGCTGCAGCATCGCGTGATTGGCCTGGAGCACGTCGCCCACCAGCTCGCGCGTGCCGCGGCTGGCGCAGTAGCGGATCATCTTGTCGAGCAGCAGGTGGCCGAGGCCGCGGTTCTTCAGATCCGAGCGCACGATGATGCCGAAGTCGGCGCTGACGTTGTTCGGATCGGCCACCGCGCGCACGGTGGCGACCGTTTCCGGCGTGCCGTCGGCCCCCGGCACCAGCGCGATGAACGCCATCTCGCGCTCGTAATCGATCTGCGTCAGGCGCGCCAGCTCGCTGTGCTCGATCGTGCGCCGGATCGTGAACACGCGCATCCGGATGTCCTCCGGGTCGAGCTGCCGCAGAAACGCGAGGTGGCGCGTCTCGTCGTCGGGACGGATCGGCCGCACGAGCAGCGCTTGCCCGCGCCAGGCGATCGTTTCCTCCAGTTCGCGCGGATAGGGCCGGATCGCCAGCCGCGCCTCGCCCGCCCGGGCGGACCGCACGCGCACGCGCGCCGCGAGCGCGATCACGCCGCGCTCGTCGGCCAGCAACGGGTTGATGTCGAGCTCGGCCAGCTCCGGCAGGTCGATCACCATCTGCGACACCTGCACCAGCACGTGATGGATGCGTGCCAGGTCTGCGGCGGGCCGATCGCGATAGCCGGCGAGCAGCCGCGCGATGCGCGTGCGCGACACGACCTCCTTCGCCAGCGCCTCGTTCAGCGGCGGCAGCGCGACCGCGCGATCGGCAAGGACCTCGGCCGCGGTGCCGCCGTGGCCGAACACGATGACCGGCCCGAACAGCGGATCGGTCGTCACGCCGACGATCAGCTCGTGCGCCAGCGGCCGGCGCGCCATCGCCTGCACGGTGAAGCCCTCGATGCGCGCCTGCGGCTGCAGCCGTTGCGCGCGCCGGGTCATCAGCGCGGCGGCGGCCTGCAGTTCCTCGGCCGAATCGATGTCGAGCGCCACGCCGCCGACGTCCGACTTGTGCTCGATGTCGGGCGACAGGATCTTCAGCGCGACCGGGTAGCCGATCGCGGCGCCTGCCGCGACCGCGGCGTCGATCGAATCGGCCACTCTCGTGTCGACGACCGGAACGCCGTACAGCGCGAGCAGTTGCCTCGCTTCCGGCTCCGTCAGCCGCTCCCGTTTCGCCGCCAGCGCGCCGCGCAGCAGCGTCCGCGCCGCTTCGGCGTCAGGCGCGTACGCATCGGCGTGCGATGGCGGCGCCTGCATCAGCTGTTCCTGGTTGCGCCGGAAGGTCACCGACTGCACGAAGGCGCGTACGGCTTCTTCCGGCGTGCGATAGCTGGCGATGCCCGCCTGCGCGGTCGTGTGCCACGCGCCTTCGACTGCCTGCGCGCCGAGCCAGCATGCGAGCACCGGCCGCGCCGCCTGCTGCGCGATCGGCACGCATGCGGCGGCGATGTCCTCGGCCGGCACCAGCGCCGACGGCGCGTGGATCAGCAGCAGCGCGTCGGCGTCGTCGCTCGCGCCGAGCACGCGCAGCGTTTCGGCGTAGCGGTCGACCGGCGCATCGCCGACGATGTCGACCGGATTGCCGCGCGACCACGCCGGCGGCAGCAGCGCATCGAGCTTCGCCAGCGTGTCGGCCGACAGTTCGGCGATGCGCGCGCCTCCCAGCAGTGCCGCGTCGGCCGCCAGCACGCCGGCGCCGCCGCCGTTGGTCACGATCGCGAGCCGGTCGCCGGCAAAGCGCGGCGCGCGCGCCAGCGTCTCCACCGCGACGAACAGGTCGAGCAGGTTCTCCACGCGCAGCATGCCGGCGCGGCGGATCGCGGCGTCGAACACGTCGTCGTCGCCGGCGAGCGCGCCGGTGTGCGCGGCGGCGGCGCGCGCGCTTTCGGCCGCGCGTCCGCTCTTGACCACCAGCACCGGCTTGTTGCGCGATGCCGCGCGCGCCGCCGACAGGAACTTGCGGGCCGACTTGATCGACTCGACGTACAGCAGGATCGCGCGCGTGCCGGGATCGCTGCCGAGATAGTCGATCAGATCGCCGAAGTCGACGTCGGCCATCTCGCCCACTGCGATCAGGTGCGAGAAGCCGATGCCGCGCGCGTTCGCCCAGTCGAGCACCGCGGTGAGAAGCGCTCCCGACTGCGACACGAACGCGAGCTTGCCCGGCTGCGCGGCGGTGGGCGCGAAGCTCGCATTCAGCCCGATGCCCGGCACCAGCAGTCCGACGCAATTGGGGCCGAGCACGCGCAGCAGGTGCGGCCGCGCCCCCTCGAGCATCTGCTTCATCGGGCCCTTGCCGCGCTCGACCGCGGCCAGCCCGTCGCTCAGAACGACCACGGCCTTGTTGCCGCGTGCGCCGAGTTCGGCGACGAGGGCGGAAACGGTCGCGGGCGGCGCGCAGATCACCGCCAGGTCCGGTGCCTGCGGCAGGTCGCGCACCCGCGCGTATGCGGGCTGTCCCGCGACTTCGCGATGCCTCAGGTTCACCGGCCAGACCGGACCGGCAAAGCCGCCCGCGCGCAAATTGCGCATCACCGTGGCGCCAACGGTGCCCGGCCGGTCCGACCCGCCGATCACCGCGACCGAGCGCGGCGCCAGCAGGAACTCGAGATTGCGGATCGTCATCGCGGCAGCCCGGCGCCAGCGCGCCGGCGGATCGGCCTCATGTTCGCAGACCCGGCCGCAGTGCGGTTGATGGCCGTCACCCCGCGGGATCGGGGCATTCCCGGATCCCGTCGGCCCGGGCAGCGCGGCGTCAATGCGGGAAACACGTACGGCACTGGACGATGACGGAGCCGTGCCTGATCGGCCAAAATTCAGGGATCCCAGAACCGATCCGAGAAAGCCCCATGCAAGCGATTCGTTGGTTGATTTCCGTCTCCGCGGCCGTGCTGTTGGCCGCCTGTGCCAGTACGCCGCTCGAACAGAAGCCCGCCGCGCCGGCCGCGCCCGCGCCGTCGGCCGCGCCCACGCCGCCGTCTGCGGCGCCCGCACCGGTCGCTCCTGCCGCCCAGCCGGCCTACGATGCGCTGAACGACCCGAATAGCCCGCTCGCCAAGCGCAGCGTGTTCTTCGACTTCGACCAGTTCGTCGTCAAGCCCGACTTCTTCCCGACAGTCGAGGCGCATGGCAAGTACCTCGCCGAGCATTCGGCGCGACACATCGTGATCGAAGGCAACGCCGACGAGCGCGGCAGCCGCGAATACAACCTCGCGCTCGGCCAGCGGCGCGCCGACGCAGTGAAGGAGCGGTTGCTGCTGTTGGGCGCGCGCAACGCGCAGATCGAGACGATCAGCTTCGGCAAGGAGCGTCCGCGCGCGCTCGGCCACGACGAAGCAGCCTGGGCTCAGAACCGGCGCGCCGACATCGTCTACAAGTAGAGCGCAGGCTGCGGCGAGCGAAGGCTTGCCCTGTGCTACGTTTGATGCGTCAACCCTCGGCCCGTGCGGCCGGCCGGGTGCGCCGCGCGAGGAGAGCGTGATGGCCGCGCGCGTGCCGGCTCTGCCGCGCGGGGATCGCGTGGCGATGCAACTGACCCTTCGCTCGCTCATCGGCGGTGCGGCTCCGCGCCGGCTCGCGGTCGGCGCGGCGTTCTGCGCGCTGTACGTGCTGGTCGACGCCAGCACGCATCTGCTGGCGGAAACCTTGCGGGCGAACGCGCCGTGGTATCCGCAGCCCGCGCTCGCGGTCACGCTGCTCGCGGCCGGCGGTCTCGAGTACGTGCCATCCGTGTTCGCGGCCGTGCTGCTGGCCGCCTGGCTCACGCCGCTCGCGGGCTTCTCGTCGTTTGCGCTGGCGATCGCCGGCGTCGGCGCCGCTGCCTGCTATTGCGTCGCCGGGTGGGCCATCGCTCGTTTCACGCGCTGGTCGGCGCGCGATGCCGGACTGCGCGACGTGACGATCCTGATCGCGGCCGCGCTCGCGACGGGCGTGGCCACCACCGTCGTGTTCGGCATCGCCGGCTACGCATCCGGCCTGCGGGTCGGCGCGGGGCTCACGCAACTGACGCGGCAGGTCGCGATCGGCAACGCGGTGGGCCTGGCCGTTGCCGGTCCGCTGCTGCTGCTGCTGGCGGGCGGCGCGTGGCGCGCGTGGTTCGTCACGCGCCCGCAAGGCCGCGCCATGCTGCGCGACCTCGTGCTGTTCGTGATCGCGATGGCACTGGTGCTGCTGCTCGTGTTCGGGCTCAAGCCGTTCGACGAGTTCCGCATGTTCTACCTGATGTTCCTGCCGATCATTCCGGCGGCGATGCGCTACGGCCTGCCGGGCGCCGCGGTCGCGCTGCCGATCGTGCAGGTGGGGTTGATCGCCGCGCTGGCGCTGTTCGCCACGCGCGCCACGACTGCATTCGAATTCCAGGTGCTGATGCTGACGATGGCGCTGACCACGCTGTACCTCGGCGCCGCCTCCAGCGAGCGCGAGCGCGCGGCCGACCAGCTCGCCGAGGGCGAGCGCGAATTGCGCGAGCAGCGCGCGGCGCTGTCCGACGCGCAGCGCACCGCGTCGACCGCGGAGCTCGCCGCCGCGGTCGCTCACGACCTGAACCAGCCGCTGTCGGCGATCGGTACCTACGCGCGCGCCTGCCGCCTCCTGGTCGAACGCGCGACGCTCGACCGCGAGGAGCTGCTGCGCGTGCTCGGCCGCCTGGTGGCCGAAAGCCAGCGCGCCGGCCAGTACGTGCGGCGCATGCGCGAGTTCTTCAGCAGCGGCGCGATGCGCGACGAGCGCATCGACGTGGCCCGGCTGGTCGCGGCCGCGCACGCGCACCTGCGCGACCGCCTGCAGCGCGAGTCGATCGCGTGGTACGAGTCGTTCGCGCCCGATGTGCCGGCGGCACGCGGCGACGCAGTGCAGGTCGGTGCGGTGCTCGACAACTTGTTCGCCAACGCCTGCGATGCGCTGCACGAGGCGGCCGGCGAACGCGCGATCCGCGTCAGCGTCGCGCGCGCCGAAGGTGCGCGGCCGCTGCTGCGCATCTGTGTGCAGGACACCGGACCCGGCGTGCCGGCCGAGGTGCGCGAGCAGCTTTTCAAGCCGCTCGCCACCAGCAAGCCGCACGGCATGGGGCTGGGATTGGCACTGTCGCGCTCGATTGCCGAGCGGCTCGGCGGCGGCCTTTCGTTCGATGCCGCCGCGCCGCGCACCACGTTCTACCTGGACCTGCCTGCCGATGAATAGCCACGCCTCCGAACTGCGCAGCGTCTACATCGTCGAGGACGACGCGGCCGTGCGCGAATCGCTGACGCTGCTGCTGAAGCTGCGCGGCTACGAGATCGTCACCTGCGAGAGCGCCGAGCAGTTCCTCGCGCTCGAGTCGTTCGCGCGGCCGGCGTGCGTGCTGGTCGACGTGCGGCTGCCCGGCATGTCGGGCCTGGAGTTGCAGCAGCGGCTGCGCGACGCGCAGCCGGCGCTGCCGGTGATCGTGATGACCGCGCACGGCGATGCGGCCACCGCGCGCTCCGCGCTGCGCGACGGCGCGGTCGATTTCCTCGAGAAACCGGTCGACGAGGCCGATCTGCTCGAGGCCGTCGAACTGGCGCTGCGGAGCGATCTGGCCCAGCTCGCGCGCGATCGCGAGCACGAGAACATCGTCGCGCTGATGCAGCGACTGACCGAACGCGAGCTGGTCGTGTTCGAGCGCATCACCGACGGCCTGCACAACCGCGAAATTGCCGAGGAACTCGGCATCAGCCCGCGCACCGTCGAGGTCCACCGCGCGCGCCTGATGGAGAAGGTCGGCGCGCGCCGCGTGGCCGACCTGTTCCGCCTGCGCTTCGACCTCGACCGGCGCGCGCCGGGTCGCCCGCCGCACGCATTCGTCGCGCATACGTAGCATCGCGTAGGTTGTGCGCTGATGCGGTCGTATGCGTGCCATGGCACGATGCGTTTGGCGTCTCCGGCGATCCGGCTCCTCGATGCGGCATCGAGTGCCGGGTTGTCCGGGGTGCGCCAGACGGTTGGTTGCTCCTGTAGAGCGACAAAGCGGGCCTCTCCTCCCTAGCTCGCTTCTTTGAGTCCGCGCGGCGTCTCCACCGCGCGGACTTTTTTTCGTGTGGCGGTCAGGCGCTCAGCGAGCGCGCGCTGTCGGAGGCGGGCGCGCCGCCTTCGGCGTTCAGCACCAGGCGTACGAGGTCGGGCACACGGCGCACGTGCAGCTTGTCCATCACCCGCGCCTTGTACACCTCGACCGTGCGCGCGCTGATGCCCAGTTCGACCGCGATCTCGCGGTTGTGCTTGCCGGCGACGACCTGCGCCAGCACCTGGCGTTCGCGCTGCGTCAGGCGCTTCATGCGCTCCGACAGATGGTGCGCCTGCGCCTCGTGCTCGGCGCGGCGCGCATCCTCGGCCAGCGCTGCCGCGACCACTTCGACCAGGCGGTCGTTGTCGATCGGCTTTTCGATGAAATCGAACGCGCCCGCCTTCAGGGCATTGCGCGCGGTGGCCACGTCGCCGTGGCCGGTGACGAACACCAGCGGCAGCGTGATCGCGCGCGCGGCGAGCTGGCGCTGCAGTTCCAGTCCGTCGATGCCGCCGAGCCGCAGGTCGACCAGAGCGCAGCCGCGCAGCGGCGCACGCGAGGCGGCGAGAAACGCCTCGCCCGACTCGTACACCTGCGTGCGGTGGCCGCGCATGCCGAGCCACAGCGCGAGCGAATCGCGCACGGCCGAATCGTCGTCGATGATGTACACGCGAGGCAGGGTTGGCATGGCGCGGAAGCCGTTCATGGCGCGGAACTCAGCGTACGAATTATCGCGTAAGGAAGCTCATCCGATCGCGCGGGAAAACGCGAGTTCCCCTAAACAATATGGGGACGTGCACGTAGGCAGCAGGATGACGGCGGCAAACGTTCCATAACCGACCGCCGCCCCCGATCTCCGACTCCCTGTCCTCAATCCTCGCTCCTCGATCCTCGATCCCTATACTGCGCTGCCGTCCGCCGGCAGCCCCGCGGCACCGGTTGCCGCGGCCGACCACGATCCATCATGCCCTTTGCCGCGCTGCTGCCCCTGCTTGCGCTGCTGCCGTTCGCCGGCAGCCTGCTCGCGCTCGCCACGCCCAACGGCGAGCGCCGTCGCGCGGCGGCGATCGCGGGTGTGGTGGCACTCACCGGCGGTGCGATCGTGCTGGCGCTGGCGCCGGCTATCTTCGCCGATCAGGTCGTGCGCTGGCGCGTCGAGTGGCTGCCGCAGCTCGGACTGTCGTTCGGCTTCCGCCTCGACGGCCTGGCGTGGCTGTTTGCATTGCTGGTGTGCGGCATCGGCGCGCTGATCGTGCTGTACGCCGCGTACTACCTCGAACGCGACGAACCGGCCGCGCGCTTCTTCGCGCACCTGCAGATCTTCATGGGCGCGATGCTCGGCATCGTGCTCGCCGACAACCTGCTGCTGCTCGCGGTGTTCTGGGAACTGACCAGCCTGTCGAGCTTCCTGTTGATCGGCTTCTGGAACGAGCGCAGCGACGCGAGGAACGGCGCGCGCATGGCGCTGGCGGTCACCGGCGCCGGCGGCCTCGCCCTGCTGGCCGGTGTGCTGCTGCTGGGGCAGATCGCCGGCGGCTACGGCCTCGATCTGGTGCTCGCGTCGGGAAACCTGGTCCGCGCACATCCGCTGTACCTGCCGGCGCTGGCGCTGATCCTCGCCGGCGCGTTCACCAAGAGCGCCCAGTTCCCGTTCCACTTCTGGCTGCCGCACGCGATGGCGGCGCCGACGCCGGTGTCCGCGTACCTGCACTCGGCGACGATGGTCAAGGCGGGCGTGTTCCTGCTGGCCCGGCTGTATCCGGCGCTCGGCGGCACCGAGGCGTGGTTCTGGATCGTCGCGCCGGTCGGGCTCGTCACGCTGGTGCTCGGCGCC
>JAKORH010000319.1 GCA_029777935.1 Pseudomonadota bacterium | reverse complement strand
CTCGGCGGGCCGGCCAACGGCTTTCCGCGCGAGGACGGCTTCGACATCGTGGTCGCGAGCGAGGTGATGGCGATCTTCTGTCTCGCGACTTCGCTCGCGGACCTGAAGGAGCGTCTCGGCCGTATCGTGGTCGGCTACCGGCGCGACCTGGCGCCGATCCGCGCGCGCGACCTCAAGGCGCACGGCGCGATGGCGGCGCTCCTGCGCGACGCGCTGAAGCCCAACCTCGTGCAGACGCTCGAGAACAACCCGGCGATCATCCACGGCGGGCCGTTCGGCAACATCGCGCACGGCTGCAACTCGGTGATCGCCACCCGCGCGGCTCTGAAGCTCGGCGAGTACGTCGTGACCGAAGCGGGCTTCGGCGCGGATCTGGGTGCGGAGAAATTCATCGACATCAAGTGCCGCAAGTCGGGGCTGCGCCCGGACGCGGCGGTGATCGTCGCCACGATCCGCGCGCTGAAATATCACGGCGGCGTCAACGTCGATGCGCTGACGCAGGAGAACCTGCCGGCGCTCGAGCGCGGCATCATCAATCTCGAGCGGCACCTGAACAACGTGCGCAACCACTTCGGCCTGCCGTGCGTGATCGCGGTCAACCACTTCGAAGCCGACACCGGCGCCGAGATCGCGCTGCTGCAGAAGAAGATGGCGCACCACGGCGCGGCCGTGATCGTCACGAAGCACTGGGCCGACGGCAGCCGCGGCGCCGAGGAACTCGCGCGCGAAGTGGTGCGCCTGGCCGAGAGCGGCACCGCGGACTGCCGCTTCCTGTACGAGGAAGACGAGCCGCTGTGGCAGAAGATGAAGACGGTGGCGACCAGGATCTACGGCGCCTCCGACATCACCGCGGACACCAAGGTGCGCACGCAGATCCGCCGGCTGCAGGACGAAGGCTACGGCGCACTGCCTGTGTGCGTGGCGAAGACGCAGTATTCGTTCTCGACCGACCCGCAGTTGCGCGGCGCGCCGTCGAACCACGTGGTCAACGTCCGCGAGGTACGCCTCGCGGCAGGAGCGGAGTTCGTCATCATGATGTGCGGCGACATCATGACCATGCCGGGCCTGCCGAAGGACCCGGCTGCGGCGCGCATCGACATCGACGAGCGCGGGCGCATCGTCGGGCTATTCTGACGCAATGCCGTTGCTGGCCGTCGACAACCTGAGTATCACCTTTGCGACCGACCATGGACCGGCGCGCGCGGTCGACGGCGTGTCCCTCGCGGTGAAGCCGGGGCAGACGCTGTGCCTGGTCGGCGAATCGGGCTGCGGCAAGAGCGTGACCGCGCTCGCGATCATGGGCCTGCTGCCGCGGCCGCCGGCCACCGTCGAGGGCCGCGTCGAGTTCGACGGCAGCGATCTGTTGCACCTGCCGGGCCGCGCGCTCGCCGACCTGCGCGGCAATCGGCTGGCGATGATCTTCCAGGAGCCGATGACGTCGCTGAACCCGGCGTTCACGATCGGCGCGCAGTTGTGCGAAGTGCTGGTGCGTCATCGCGGCGCGAGCCCGCGCGCGGCGCGCGACGCGGCGATCGCGATGCTGAAGCACGTGCGCATCCCCGCACCCGACGCGCGCATCGACGAGTACCCGCACCGGCTGTCGGGCGGCATGCGCCAGCGCGTGATGATCGCGATGGCGCTGCTGTGCCGACCGGCGTT
>JAKORH010000318.1 GCA_029777935.1 Pseudomonadota bacterium | reverse complement strand
TGTACAGCGCGTGCAGCAGCGCGCCCGCGTACAGGATCGTCACCAGCCCGTAGCCGCCGTAGGCGCCGCCGCGCTGGACGATCTCGCAGTCGACCGCGGTGATCGCGCCGCTCTGCTTTAGCCCGATCTTCAGGCGGATGTCGGTTTCGGGGCGACCGCGGTGCGTGAGGAAGCTGTCCTCGCGCGACTGCTTCATCGTCACCGTGGCGCCGGCGGCGCGCGCCAGCGCCGCGGTCACCATCTCGAAATTCAGCGGCTCGACGCGGTGGCCGAAACCGCCGCCGACGAAGGGCTTGACCACGCGGATCTGCGAGGTGTCCATGCCGAGGCACTGCGCCAGCGTCAGGTGCAGGTAGTACGGCACCTGCGTCACCGAGTGCGTGGTCAGCCGCCCGCGCTCGGGCTCGTACTGGGCGACCGCGGCGTTCAGCTCGATCTGCCCGTGCGCGACCTCGGCGTAGTGAAAAGTCTGTTCGCGCACGAGGTCCGCCTGCGCGAAGCCCAACTCGACATCGCCGAACGTGTGGTCGACGTCGCGCTCGATGTTGCCCGCCTTCTTCTCGTGCAGCAGCAGCGCGCCGTCGGCGCGCGCATCATTCGCGCTGAAGTACGCCGGCAGCGGCTCGATGTCGATCGCGATCAAAGCGAGCGCCGCCTGCGCGGTCGCCTCGTCGACCGCGGCCACCGCCACCAGCGGCTCGCCACGGTAGCGCACCTTGCCGCGCGCCAGCGGCCATTCGTTCTGCGCGATCGGTATTACGCCGTACGGCGCCGCGAAGTCCTCGCCGGTAACGATCGCGCGCACGCCGGGCAGCGCGCGCGCCTTGCTGGTGTCGATGCGGCGGATCACGCCGTGCGCGACCGGACTCCTGAAGATGCGCCCGACCAGCGTCTCGCCGAACGGCAGGTCGGCCGTGTAGCGCGCGCGGCCCGTGACCTTCTCGATGCCGTCGATGAGCGGCGTGCGCTGGCCGATCGTCTCCATCGCCTCAGCCTACCGCGGCCTGCACCGATTCAATGATCTTCACGTAGCCGGTGCAGCGGCACAGGTTGCCGGCCAGCGCCTCGCGGATCTCGCTCTCGCTGGGCCGCGGGTTCCGCCGCAGCAGCGCCTCGGCCGCCATGATCATCCCCGGCGTGCAGAACCCGCACTGCGTGCCCAGATTCTCGTGGAACGCCTGCTGCAGCTTGCTCATGCGGCCGTTGGCGGCGAGGCCTTCGATCGTCTCGACGTGCGCGCCTTCGCACGTCGCCGCCAGCGTGATGCAGGCGAGCCGCGGCTCGCCTTCGATCAGCACCGTGCACGCGCCGCACTCGCCGCCATCGCAGCCCTGCTTGGTCCCGGTGAGTCCGAGCGCGTCGCGCAGGAACTCGACCAGCAGCGTGTGATCGGCCACCGCATGCTCGCGCGCGCGGCCGTTGACGGTGACTTGCAGAAGGCGTGTGGTCATGTCTGCGAATCTCTCGCCCTCACCCTCGATCCCTCTCCCAAGGGAAGAGGGAAGAAAGCCCGGGAGCCGCGCGCTTGCAGGCGCGCGTCGCTGCGGCGGCGCGAAGCTCGCGCTTCGCGAAACCCCGCCTCCGCCCCTCCGGGAGAGGGACCGAGGGTGAGGGAAAGCGGTCTCATCTAATTCACCGCCGCGCGCCGCGGATCGGCAGGCGCGGCAGCGAGAAGCCCTGGTTGAAGCCGCCGCGCGTGATGAGCGTGAACTTGAACCAGCTTCCTCCGAGCGCGGCCAGCAGGCCCGCAGCGGCGGCAATCGCGGTGGCGGGCGCGCCGAACTGCCCGACCCCCGCCACCGCGATCGCAACCAGCGGAACCAGCGTGCCGGCGAGCAGCAGCGATCTGCCCGCGGCATCGATCGAGGCCAGCGCACGCGCGGCAGCGTGGGCGGCGAGCCGCTGCCGCCACGCGCGCCACAGCAGCAGGCGCACGATCAGGAGCGCGGCAAACAGCAGCAGCAGCGCGAGCGTGCCGCGCCCGTGCCACGGCGCACCGAGCCAGAACAGCCCCGCGCCCTCGGTCAGGCCGGTGGCCACCAGCAGCGGCACGAGCCTCGGCTCGCGCCACGCAGCAATGCCCTTCGCGGCCTGCAGCATGCGGCTCTGGCAGTAGACGAACGCGAGCGCGAGCGCGGCGGCGACCCACGCGAGCTGCGGCGCCACGAAGGCAGCCGCCAGCCCGACCGGCAGCAGCAGCGTGGCGGCGATCGCCTCGCGCGACATCCACGACGTGCGCGGATTGAAGAACACGTTGACAGCACGCAGCGGCCGGCCGATCTCCAGCCACACGCAGGTGAGCCCGAGGCCGACCAGCGCCAGCCCCGCGAGCAGCAGCACCGCGAGTTCATGGCCGCGCGCGCCCGACAGCGCGGTGAACACGATGAGCCCGCTGCCCGCGCCGCCGCACATGAAGTTGCCGGCCGCGCGCCAGTCCCATTGCGTCTGCTGCCAGGGTCGCGGACCGTAGGTCATGCCTCGTCCTTCATGCCACGTCCTTCATGCCACGTCCTCGTGCTGCGCCGTGCTCTTCTCCTGTCTTTCGATGGCAGGGGGAAGGGATTGGGATCGGTCGACGGCTTCCCGGTCCCACAGGTAGAACATGCCCGGCCCGGTGCCCAGTTCCTCGTGCATGCGGAAGTGCCGGTTCTCCGCCAGCAGCTTCGACACGTTGCTCGCCGGATCGTCGAGGTCGCCGAACGCGAGCGCCTGCGTGATGCACGAATTCACGCACGCCGGCGTGGCGTCGGGATCGACGCCGGGTTTCAGCCCGCGCGCCAGCCCGGCGTCGATGCGATCGACGCAGAACGTGCACTTGGTGGCGACCGCGAGCTTGGCTTCGTCGAAGCGCTGCGCCTCGCTTTCGATCGCCTCGCCGTAGGCGAACGTGGCGCGGCTCGTCTTGTAGCGCTGCTGGTACGGGCAGGCGACCGCGCAGTACGCGCAGCCGATGCACAGGTCGTAGTCGATCGTGACGATGCCGTCGGCGCGTTTCTTTGTCGCGGTGGTCGGGCATACCTCCATGCACGGCGGATCGTCGCAGTGCTGGCAGCTCACCGGCACGAACACGCGCTGCACGCTCGGATACGTGCCGAACTCCATGTCCAGCACGCGCCGCCACTGCACGCCCGGCGGCGTCGCGTTGGTGACCTTGCACGCCGCGGTGCAGGTCTGGCAGCCGACGCAACGGCGCAGGTCGGCGATCATCGCCCAGCGGGTCATCTTGCTGCTGCCTTGCGTTCAGGCCGCGTGCGTCGCAACGCCGCGCTGCGGTGAAGGATTCACGGGATTCGTCTCCTGGTGGCGGCGGCCGCGACCGGCCGCGCGCCTGATTAAAATCATTCTGGTACCGAAATGCCGGTTTACATTTGATCTAGTTCATCCTTTTCGGACGACGGTGGCCAGGACAGCAGCCCGCAGATCCCCGGACGCGCCCGGCGGCGTGGTAGTCCGCCCGGTGCGACGCGGCGACCTCGAGCAGGTGATCACGATCGACGCTCAGGTGACCGGCATCGAGAAGCCGGCCTACTGGCGCACGGTGCTGCGCCGCTATGGCAGCGGCGGCGAGCAGCAGCGCCAGTTCCTAGTCGCGGTCGCCGACCGGCACGTGGTCGGCTACGTGATCGGCGAGGTGCGCGACTGGGAATTCGGCTCGCCGCCGTGCGGGTGGGTGTTCGCGCTCAGTGTCGACCCGCACGCGCGCGAGGGCGGAATCGGCACGCGGCTCGTGCAGGCGCTGGCGGCGACGTTCCGCCGCGCCGGCGTGCGCAAGATGCGCACCATGCTGGCGCGCGACAACACGCTGATCCTGTCGTTCTTTCGCAGCCACGGCATGATGGCCGGCTCGCTGATCCCGCTCGAGATGGACCTGGACGCATGAAGCTGCAGACCAACACGTCGCTGGCGCTGTTCAGCGTGCTCGAGTTCGCGCGCGACCCGTCGCGCCACATTCCCGCTTCCGAGATCGCGGAGAAATACGGCGTGTCCGCGCATCACCTGGCCAAGGTGCTGGCGGAACTGGCGCGCGTCGGGCTGCTCGAATCGGTTCGCGGAGTCGGCGGCGGCTACCGCTTCGCCGCCAATCCGAAGCGCGTGACGCTGATGGACGTGATCCAGCACTTCGAGGACCTGAGCCCCACCTTGTCCGCTCGCAACGGCGGCACGCAGGCGGCTGCGGTCGAGGGCGCACTGAACGCGGTGCTGTCGGAGATCGACGAACTCGCCAGGGCGACGTTCAGTTCGATCACCTTGGCGACGATGCTGCGGCTGGTCGAGCGGCCGGTGACGAAAGCCGGCGACCACACGGCGCGCGAACCGGCCTGAATCGCGGCCGCGTCGATCGCCTGCCAGCGGCGCCGGCTCACGTGCCGTTCATATGCGATTCCGTCGCGTCAGCCGACGCGCGCATGATCTGCCGCGCCGGCAACGGGCGTTCCCGCTCCGGAGGCAAGGAAGCGCGACTGGTCCGACCGTTGCAGGCCGCAGCCCAGGGAGAACGCTGATGAAGGCGATTCGCGGTCTGGCAGTGATCATCGGCTTCGTTTCGGCCGCAGAGGCGGCCAACATCGAGGCCGGCAAGTTGAAGGTGCAGAACGTGTGCTCGGCGTGCCACGGCGCCAGCGGCGTCAGCGTCAGCGATGCAATTCCGAACCTCGCCGCGCAGAAGTCTAGCTATCTCGAAGCGCAGCTGAAGGCGCTCCGGGAGGGCTCGCGCAAGAACGCGATCATGAATGCGATCGCGGGCCAGTTGAGCGACGAGGATATCGCCGACGTCGCCGCTTACTTTGCCGCGCAGACCGGCGCAGCCGCAGGGGCGAAGTCGGACCTGCTGCCGAACATCGCGAAGACCCATGTCGTCCTTCCTGAAGACTACAAGAACAGTTTCACCCGTTATCACACGATCAATTTCCCCGCCGCACGCCAGGTCCGGCACTATTACGCGAACGGCGCCGCGCTGCAGGCCGCACGCGACGGCCAGTCACTGCCCGATGGTGCGATCATCCTGGCCGAGGTCTACGCGGCGAAACTCGATGCCGGCGGCAAGCCGATCACGGGATCCGACGGGTTCTTCGTGCCCGAGAAGCTGGTCGGTTACAGTGCGATGGCTCGCGCCGCGGGGTGGGGCAAGGACATCCCCGACATGCTCCGTAACGAGGACTGGAACTACGCGCTCTTTGCCACCGACAGGCAGCCTCGACCGGGCGTGAACCAGGCCGAATGCCTGGCCTGTCACAAGCCGCTCGACCGAACGAGCTATACGTTCACCTTGAAGCAGTTGACCGAAGCTGCCAAGGCGAAATAGCCCGGCCGATGCCGGCGCAGAATTGATCTGCGCCACGGATTTCAGCGCGTGGCCGGTCGATGATGCGACGATCGACGTCTCCGCGAGGCCACCGAGTGTTCATTCATGCAAATGGAGCGCGCGCCGTCTGCGTTGCGCTGCTCGCCCTTATCTCCGCGGCCGCGTCCGCGGCCGATCCCGCGACGCCGAAGCACGCAGCCAAGCGCGTCACCGTCACGCCAGACATGCGGGGCGCCGGCATTGTCTCGAGCGGCGCACCGCTGCCGCCGATCCCACCCATCACCGGCAATCGCAGGAGCCCGGTCGCGTCGTGGGGCAAGCCGCTGCCGTATCCGATCATCATCGCCGACCGGCGCAACAACCGGCTGATCGAGATCGCGCCCGACAAGCGCATCGTATGGGAGATGCCGTCGCCGGACCTGTCCTACTACCGCGGCAACGAGGACGTGAACTTCTCCGAGAACGGCAAGCAGCTCGCCGTCAGCGAAGAGGACAACTACGACCTGCACATCGTCGATTACGACACGCGCACCGTCACGTGGACCTACGGCGTGCCCGATCACCGCGGCGCGGGCGGCGCGCTGCTCGATTACCCGGACGATTCGCACCTGCTTTCCGACGGCAAGTTCCTGACCGCCGACATCCGCAACTGCCGCGTGCTGATCATCGA
>JAKORH010000317.1 GCA_029777935.1 Pseudomonadota bacterium | reverse complement strand
GAATTGGCCGCCGGCCGGTTTGGAGAAGTAACGGCGAATCACAGAGAACACGGAGAGCACAGAGAAACCACTTCTCTGTGTCCTCTGTGGTGAAAGCCCAGTCGGCCCGCCCACGGGATAGAAGAGCCGACCGATTCAAGACTGAAAGGAAGAACGAATGCGTCACCGTCACGGACTGCGGAAGCTGAACCGCACCAGCAGCCATCGCCTGGCGATGCTGCGCAACATGTCGAACTCGCTGCTCCGGCACGAGGCGATCAAGACCACGCTGCCGAAGGCGAAGGAACTGCGGCGCGTGATCGAGCCGCTGATCACGCTCGGCAAGGAGCCCACGCTCGCCAACAAGCGGCTCGCCTTCAATCGCCTGCGTGACCGCGAGATGGTGGTCAAGCTGTTCGACCAGATCGGCCCGCGCTACAAGTCGCGCAACGGCGGCTATACGCGCATCCTGAAGTTCGGGTTCCGTGTCGGCGACAATGCGCCGATGGCGCTGATGGAACTGGTGGACCGGCCGCAGCCCGTCGAAGCTGCCGCGGCCGAAGAAGCTCAGTCGTAAGGCGCGCAGCGCCGGCCGCAGTCACGATGCGCCGATGGCGCTGATGGAACCGGCGGCTCGTCGGCGGCCCAGGCAGGAAGATGCGGCGGCCGAAGCCGCGAACTGACGCGCGGCTCGACTGCGATAAGCTGCAAAGCCCGCCGCGCGCGGGCCTTGTCATCTTCAGTCGATGAACGCCGTGACCGACGCCGAACGGGCCGCACTCGCGCGTGATGCCGTGCTCGCCGTGCGCGATCTGCGCAAGCGCTACGGCAATGCGATGGTGGTCGACGGCCTTGAGTTCGAGATTCGCCGCGGCGAGTGCTACGGGCTGCTCGGTCCCAACGGCGCAGGCAAGACCACTACGCTGCGTCTGTGCCTGGGGCTGACCGATCCTGACGGCGGCGAGATCCGCCTGCTGAGCGAGCCCGTGCCGCGGCGCGCACGCCGGGCGCGGCTGCGCGTCGGCGTCGTGCCGCAGGCGGACAATCTCGATCCGGATTTCACCGTCGCCGAGAACCTGCAGGTCTACGGCCGCTACTTCGGGCTGCGCGACGACGCGATCCGCGCGCGCATCCCCGCGCTGCTCGAATTCGCCAGCCTCGCGCACAAGCGCGATGCGCGGATCTCCGAACTGTCGGGCGGCATGAAGCGACGACTGACGCTGGCGCGCGCGCTGGTCAACGACCCGGATTTCATCGTGATGGACGAGCCGACGACCGGGCTCGATCCGCAGGCGCGCCACCTGATCTGGGAGCGGCTGAAGGCGTTGCTCGCGCAGGGCAAGACGATCCTGCTGACCACGCATTTCATGGATGAGGCCGAGCGGCTCGCGCATAGGCTGGCTGTGATCGATCACGGCCGCAAGATCGCCGAGGGCGCGCCGCGCGATCTGATCGCCGCCCACATCGAACCGCACGTGATCGAGGTGTACGGCGACGGCGCGCTCGGCTGGGCGCGCGACACCGGCGCGCGCAGCGCGGCGCGGCTGGAGTTGGCCGGCGAAACCGCGTTCTGCTATGCGACCGATCCCGCCACGCTCTTGCGCGATCTCGCCAACCGCCCGGCACTGCGCTATCTGCACCGCCCGGCGAACCTCGAAGACCTGTTCCTGAAGCTGACCGGGCGCGAGATGCGGGACGAGGCATGACCTCGGTCGCGCCGGGCGCATCGGTCGGCGCGCGCGCGAGCGCCCGCCGCTCGCACTGGGCACTGCCACGGCCGTCGGCGCGCTTCCTGCCGGTGTGGCGCCGCAATTTCTTCGTCTGGCGCAAGCTGATGCTGGAACGCGTCCTGTCGAACATCGTCGAGCCGCTGATCACGCTGGTCGCGTTCGGCTACGGGCTCGGCAGCCTGTTGCCCCGGATCGACGGCGTCACCTACCTGCAGTTCCTCGCCAGCGGCTCGATCTGCATGAGCGTGATGTACTCGGCCAAGTTCGAATCGCTGTGGGGCGCTTTCGGCCGGCTGGACACGCAGAAGACGTGGGCCGGCATCATGAATACGCCAACCTCGATCGACGACATCCTGGCCGGCGAAGTCGTCTGGGCGGCGACCAAAGCGGCGTTCACGGGTGCGGCAATCCTCGCGGTGATATGGGCGCTCGACATCACGCGCGCGCCGCTGTCGCTGCTGGCGATTCCCGTCGCGTTCGTGGTCGCGCTGACCTTCTCCGCAATGGCGCTGATCGTCACCGCGGTCGCGAGAGGCTACGACACGCTGTCGAACTATTTCGTGGTCGTGGTCACGCCAATGGTGTTTGTCAGCGGCGTGTTCTTCCCGCTGTCGCAGTTGCCGGACTGGCTGCGCGCCGTTGCGCACTGGCTGCCGCTGACTGCAGCGGTCGACATCATGCGCCCGCTGGTGCTGGGCCGGATGCCGGTGCGCGCGGCGGCCGACTTCGCGCTGCTGGCGGCGTATCTTGCCGCCTGCTACTACGTCGCATTGGTGCTGACGCGCCGGAGGCTGCTGAAATGAAGGACGTGCTTGTCGTGCTGACCAACTGCCCGGACGATGCAAGCGCGGCGCGCATCGCGCGCGCACTGGTCGAGAACCGCTGCGCGGCCTGCGTGAACCGGCTGGCGCCGGTGGCGTCGACCTACCGCTGGGAGGGCGAGATCGAGGACGCCGAGGAGGTTCCGTTGCTGATCAAGTGCACGCGCGAGCGCTATCCGGCGGTCGAGCAGACAATCCGCGAACTGCATCCCTACACGGTGCCCGAGATCGTCGCGGTTCCGGTCGCGGCGGGCTACGGCCCGTATCTGCGCTGGGTCGACGACGAGACACAGCCGCCGCTGATCGCATGAACGACGCCGGGCGCGTGCGGCTCGACAAGTGGCTGTGGGCCGCGCGCTTCTTCAAGACGCGGTCAATCGCGACCCGCGAGATCGACCTCGGCCGTGTGCGCGCCGACGGCGAGCGCGTGAAGCCCGCCCACGAAGTGCGCGTGGGCGAGCTGCTGCAGATCCAGCTTCCGACCCAACGTATCGAAGTCGTCGTGCGAGCGCTCGCGATCGTGCGCGGGCCGGCGCCAGCGGCACGCGAGCTGTACGAAGAGACCCCCGACAGCCGCACCCGGCGCGCGCGCACGGCCGAGATCCGGCGCTTCGGCGGCGAGCCCGCCGCGACGATCAAGGGCCGGCCGACCAAGAAGGAAGGCCGCGCGCTGCGCGGGTTGCGCCGGGGATGCTGAGATAGGTCTACGCCGGCTGCTCGCGCGACGTGAGCTGGTACACGAAGTTGTCGGGGTCGAGCGCGTCGAGCCGACCGTCGGCGGTCTCCGCCTGCGGGTACATCAGGAACGGCAGCGGCGCGCCCTTCGAGCCCGGCAGTCTTACGTCGTGCGCGTAGTTGTACGCGAGCCAGTTGCCTTCCCAGTTGCCGAACAGGAACTGACGCATGAACTTTACCGCGTCATCTGCGAGCGTCAGGTGCGGCCTTTCCTCCAGCACCACCTTGCGCACGTCGGCCGGATCGACCGGCACCCAGCCCACCCCTTCGGCATAGAACTCGGCGCGGCAGTGCTGCGCGCGCGTGATGTCGCCCAGCTTGCCCATGCTCTTGTAGCCGCGCGGCGACTCGACCACGCGCACGCCGTACACGTCGCGCGCCGGCACGCCGGCGGCGCGGCACAGTCCGACAAACAGCGCGTTCAGATCCGCGCACTTGCCGCCGAGCGCGCCGGTTTCCAGCATCGTCTTGATGTCGCCGATGCCGCAGCCGCGCGTCTTCGGATCGCGGAACGTATTGTCGACCACCCAGTCGTAGATCGCGCGCGCCTTGTCGACGTCGGCGTGCGCGCCCTTGGTGATACGGTCGGCGGTCTTCTTCACGATGCCGTCGGTCGGGATCAGGTCGGTCGCGATCAGTGCCAGTGCGAGTTCGTCGCGCGTGGCCTGCATGCCGGCACCGGGCTTGAGCGGCACTTTGCGCTCGCGCGCGGTGAAGC
The DNA here is from genome assembly GCA_029777935.1 of Pseudomonadota bacterium. The sequence goes on along the minus strand of JAKORH010000317.1, from coordinate 2,444 downwards.
GGCTCGCCACCTCCAGCGTCGGCGCCGGCTCCTCGGGCTTGAAGCGCGCCACCGCCATCGCCGCGCGGTAGGTCGGCTCGATCACCATCTCGACCTGCTGCGCGTTGCCGCTCCAGCGGTCGGACAACGTGCGGAAGTAGTCCGTGTCCTGCGTCAGCGGCAGCGGCACCCATACGCGTGCCTGTCCGGCCGGCTGAGCGATCTCGACGTGCGTGATGACTTCGAAGTTGCGCCAGCCGGTCGGGGCCGCCGGCGTGGCCGACTGGGCGCGGGAGCGGGGAGAAAGCGCGGCGACTCCGGCCGCGGGAATGGACTTGAGCAGCGAGCGACGAAGCATGGGACCTCCTGGATCTGGTTCAGCGCGGCGTCGTGTCGAAGCGCGGCGGCAGGCCCGTGGCTGTGATCGATTGGCTCATGCGTGCAAGCGAACGGCTGGCACGCGACGTCATGCGGGCAAGCAGTGTCATGAAAGCTCCTCACCGCGAGGGGTCGGTTCGAGGCGCGACGACTATACGGCCGGCGCGCCTGCGCGGCAGTAGCGCATCGATGCGGCGCTCGACTTCGGGGGCGGTCCAGTCGAGGCTGCCGGCGAGCGAATAGCGGATCCTCTGCTCGGCATCGACCACAAAGGACGTAGGGAATATGCGCACTGTCCACGCGCGCGCCACGCCGCCGTCGGTGTCGCGCACGATCGGAAACCGGACCGGCACTTTCTGCAGGAACGCGCGGATGCGCGGCCCGCCCTCCTGATAATCGACCGCGAGCACTTCGAACGCCTCCGTTCCGAGCCGATCGCGCAGCCGCTGCATCGACGGCATTTCCTCAACACAGGGCTCGCACCATGTGGCCCAGAAGTTGACCAGCACCACCTTGCCCCGCAGGTCGGAAAGCGCGAGCGGCTCGCCGTCGAGTGTGCGCAGCGCGAGTTCCGGCGCCGCCGGCGGTCCGGACCACGGCTGTAGCGCTGTCTGCGCGCGGGCGACGCCGAACGCGGCGATGCCGAGGGCAGCTACCAGCGCGCGGCGCGACCGATCCGGCGCCCGCAGCGCGTTCATCCGCGCCGAGCCCACGCGCGCCACCAGCGGCGCATGCGCAACGGCCGGTCGCTCAGCACGCGATTGATGGAGAAGTAGAGCAGCATCGCGGCGGCCAGCGCCATCATGCCGAAGAGCGTCAGCCAGAAGCCTTCGCGATGCTTCAGCAGCGGCATGTGCTCGAAGTTCATGCCGAATATTCCCGTTATCAGCGTCAGCGGCGCGAACACCGCGGTGATCACCGTCAGAACGCGCACGACCTGATTGGTTCGATGCGCGGTGGCGGAAAAGTGCAGTTGCACCGCGGTCTCGATCGACGACTCCAGCCGCCGCGCGTGATTCAGCACCCGATGGATATGCTCGATCACGTCGGCGATGCGGACCAGATACGCGTCGCTCTGCTGTGCCTCGGGCGTTTCCTCCAGGTACGTGTCGCGCATCTCCTGCACGGCATCGTGCTGTTCCTCGCACAGGTTCTCGAGGCGGCGGATCTCGATCCGCGCGTCGAGCAGCGCGCTCCAGTCGCTGAACGGGCGGCGCGGGTCCAGCAGTTCGCGCTGCCAGCGGTCGAGCCGATCGGTCAGCGGCTGGCGCAGATCCAGATAGCGGTCGACCATGCCGTTGAGCAGCCGCAGCACCAGTTCGTCGGGGCGCTGCGGCAGCCGCGTCAGCGGCGCTTCCCGGTTCGCCGCCGCAATCTTCAGGCTCGGGCGCGAGCGGAATTCGAGCAGGCGCGCGCGCACCAGTTCGATCGTGCGCGAGTGCGCGTTGCGCACCGTGACCAGCAAGCGCTCGAACACGAAGAACGTGACCGGCCGCGTGACGATCTCCTGCAGCCGATGCCCGCGGCGCGCCAGTTGAGCGTGCGGGTCGAGGTCGGTCAGCGGCAGCACCGAGCGATCGCCGACGGGAGTCAGCTTGCGGAAGATCAGCATGTCGTAGTCCGAGGTCGACTCGAAGTACGACGGGTGCTGCAGATTGGCCGCGTCCTGCAGGTGCAGGTCGAAGAGCCGCGCTCCGGTCAGTTGCGCGACCGTGTCGCGCAATCGCTCGGGATCGGTCGCGAACTCCTCGTGGGTCAGGTCGAGCCAGTAGAAGCCGCTCGCGCACGGTGCAGTGGGTACCGCATCGAGCCGAACCGCCTGGTCGGACTGGACATGGACCGTCTCCACGATACGGTCAGCGCTCTTCCTTAAGAACCTATCCGTGAATAATTCGTGCGATGCGTTGTCGCCAGAAAGCCCGGATGCAAGGCGCCCGGCGCAGGACAGTAGCCCGGCCTACGGCCAAGCCGGGCAACGCCGCAGCCGGGCTTTCTGGCGACAACCCGAAGGGACGGGCCGCTGAGCAACGGCGGACGCCGTTGCGGGCCCGATCGGGCGTATGGACGCGCGCAGGCGCAAAGCGCCT
>JAKORH010000316.1 GCA_029777935.1 Pseudomonadota bacterium | reverse complement strand
GAAGCACGCGGGCGGGCTGACCGAGCTGTCGCGGCAACTGATCCAGCAATCGTCGCCGGACATCGAACAACTGGTCCGTGACGAGCTGGCCGCGATCCTCGCGCAAGCGATCGACAGCGCGACGATCCTCGGCGGCGGCGCGAACGAACCCGACGGCGTGCTCAGTTCGACGCCGCAGACTTCGAGCCTCGCAACGCTCTCGTGGGCCAACGTCCTGGCGCTGCTCCAGAAGCTGGACATCGTGAACGCGCCGGCCGCCAACATCGTCGCGTCGATGAAGGTCAAGGCGAAGGTCGCTGGCACGCTGAAGGTAAGCGGCGACGCGGGCGCGGGCTTCATCTACCAGGACGGCCGCATCGCGGACCTGCCGGCCTACTTCTCGAACCAGGTTCCCGAGAAGTCCGGTTCGCCGGCTACCGGCCGCCTGATCGCAGGCGACTGGTCGCAAGTGCTGCTCGGCATCTGGTCGGAGATCGACCTGCTGGTGAACCCCTACGAATCGACCGCGTTCACGAAGGGCAACGTCCAGGTGCGCGCGATGTCCACGGTCGATGTCGCAGTCCGGCACGCAGACGCGTTCGTCGTCGCGGACGACATCACGATCTGATGACGATCGAGCGACGCACCTTCGGCGAGCTGCGCGCGGCCGGCAGCGGCAAGCTGGCCGGCTACGCCGCCGTCTTCGATTCGCCTTCGCGCGACCTGGGCGGGTTCGTGGAGGTGATTCGACCGGGGGCGTTTCGGCGCTCGCTGTCCAGCGCCGACCAGGTGCGCGCGCTCTACGATCACGACAGCGGGCAAGTGCTCGGGCGGGTCGGCGCAGGCACGCTGCGCCTTCGGGAAGACACTCGCGGACTCGCTTTCGAGGTGGATCTTCCCCCGACCACCTATGCGCGCGACCTGGCCGCGCTGGTCGAACGCGGCGACGTGGCCGGTTGTTCATTCGCCTTCAGCGTGACGGCCGACGGCCAGCGCTGGGAGAAGCGCGGCGACCACCTGATCCGCGAGCTGCTCGACGTGACGCTTTCGGAAATCACGATCACGGCGAATCCCGCCTACGCGGATACGTCGGTCGCCAAGCGTTCGCTCGACCACTGGTACGCGCAGGCCGCGCCGAGCCTGATCCTCGCGCGGCTCTATCTCTCGACTGTCCTATGAGCATCGTCCGGCGAGTTCTGAATGTCTTCGGGCGCGAGCGGCGCTCGCTCAAGGAAGGCGGGTTCGATCGCTACTGGTCGGACTTCCTGGCGACGCGCGGCGGCGGCGCTGTCACGCCGAAGCGCGCCGAGTCCGTCTCGGCCGTGTACGCGTGCGTGGCTGCAATCTCGGAGACGATCGCCAGCCTGCCGCTAGTCCTGTACCGGCGCGCAGCCTATGACGACCGGGAACGCGCGACCGATCATCCGCTGTACCGGGTGCTTCACGATGCGCCGAACGGCCAGCAATCGGCGCTGGAGTTCCGCGAGCAGATGCAAGCGGCGGTACTACTGCGCGGCAATGCCTATGCCGAGGTTCGCTTCGGCTGGGACGGGCAGGTACGCGAGCTGATCCCGCTTCACAACGACCGCGTGACCGTGATCGAGCACGATTCCGGCCGGCTGGGCTATGACGTGATCGACGGCAAGGGGCGCGTCCGCCGACTGGTACAGGAAGAGTGCTTCCACCTGCGCCACCGAAGCGAAGACGGACGTGTCGGCGTCTCGCCGATCGCAGCGGCGCGCGAAGTGCTCGAGCTGGCGCTTTCCGAGCGCGACCACGGCGTGAGCACGTTTCGCAACGGGACGCGCCTGAGCGGCATCCTGCAAACGCCTGGCACGATCAGCGCCGAGCAGCGCGAACAACTTGCTGCCGCGTGGTCGCAGCGGCACGAAGGCGCGGCCAACCACGGCAAGACGGCGATCCTCGGCGCGGGCGTCGAGTTCAAGCCGGTGAGCATGACGCTCGAAGACGCCGAGTGGATCGCGGCGCGGCAATTCAGCGTCGAGGAAGTCGCGCGACTCTTCCGGGTGCCGCCGACCGTGATCGGCGACCTGCGCCACGGCAACTACTCGAACAGCGTCGAGATGGCGCGCCAGTTCGTAACGCTCACCTTGCGCCGGCACCTGGCCATGTGGGAGCAGGCGATCAGCAGGCAACTGCTCACCGAAGCCGGCCGGCGAACCCTCTTCGCCGAGCACAGCGTCGAAGGGCTGCTCCGAGGCGACAGCCTGAACAGGGCGCAGTTCTACGAGCGAGGCATTGCCGATGGATGGCTCGACGTTGACGAGGTGCGCCGTCTTGAGAACCTTCCCGCTCGGCAGGCCGCGTGATGCCGAAGGCGATCAAGACCCACAGGCCGACGCTTCACCTGCCGAAGCGGGCGAACCCGACCGGGCGCAGTGCCGATGCGCGTCGAACGATCCCGCTCAATACGGCGGCCTGGCAGCGCCT
>JAKORH010000315.1 GCA_029777935.1 Pseudomonadota bacterium | reverse complement strand
CGACCGTGGGCATCCGATGGCGGAACTGTTCGGACGCTTCGCCGAACTGTTCGATTCGCCGCACGCGCAGGTGGTGACGCCGACGTGGATCGACGTCTATGCCTTGCGCCGCCGCCCGCGTTCCGAAGCCGACGCATCGCAGCAGGTGCCGGACGGACCGTCGCCGCGACCAGCGCAGCAGCTCGCGCTGCGTGAGCTCGAGCGCCTGCGCGCCGACGGTCAGCGTCGTGCGCTGGTGATCGCGGCCACCGGTCTGGGCAAGACGTGGCTCGCGGCCTTCGATGCGCGGCCCTTCGCGCGGGTGCTGTTCATCGCGCATCGCCGCGAGCTGCTGCAGCAGGCCGAGCGCGCGTTCCGCGCGGCCCGGCCGGGGGACTCGGTCGGCTACGTGCTGGGCGACCGGCTCGAGTTCGACCGCGACCTGGTGTTTGCGTCCGTGCAGACGCTGTCGCGCGACGCCGTGCTCGACGACGACGCACACCGGACGATGCTCGCGTCGTTCGACTACGTGGTGGTCGACGAGTTCCACCACGCGGCCGCCGACAGCTACCTGAAGGTGTTCGCGTCTCTGTCGCCGGCTTTCCTGCTGGGGCTGACCGCAACGCCGTATCGCGGCGACAACCGCGACCTGTACGCGCTGTGCGACGGCAACGTCGCCTACGAGATCCGTCTGTTCGAGGCGATCGCATTCGGCTGGCTCGCGCCGTTCCGCTACCTGGGCGTGGCCGATCCGGTCGACTACGACCGGTCGCTGCTGAATGCGTCGGGCTCCGCGTACGACGCGGCCAAGCTTTCGGCGCTGTACGCCGCGGCGGCCCGGACCGAGCTCGTGATCGCGCAGTTCCGTGCGCATGCAGGCCGTGCCGCGCTGGGCTTTTGCGTGTCGATCGCGCACGCCGAGGCGATGGCCGAGGCGTTCGAAGCGGCCGGCATCGCGGCCCGTGCGGTGCATTCGGGGCTCGATGCCCACGCGCGCGCGCAGGCGCTTGCTCAGCTCGAGAACGGCACGCTGCGCATCCTCTTCACGGTCGATCTCTTCAACGAGGGCGTCGACATCCCGTACCTCGATCTGGTGATGTTCCTGCGGCCGACCGAGTCGATGACGGTGTTCCTGCAACAGCTCGGCCGCGGGCTGCGTCTGCACCCGGGCAAGATGCGCCTGACCGTGGTCGACCTGATCGGCAATCATCGCAAGGCACAGTTCAAGCTGCCGTTCCTGCTGGGGCTGAAGGACGACGGGCCCGATGCGCCGAGGAAGGCGTTCGATGGTGTGCGCCGCCTCGTCGCCGGCGAGCGGCCGTCGACGCTGCCCGACGGCGTGGAGGTGCAACTGGAGGAGCGCGCGCTCGCGCATCTCGAGCAGGCGCTGCATGCCGGCGACGGACTGCGCGTGCTGTTGAAGCAGGCCTTTGCCGAGTTGACGACCGCGCTCGGTCGCCGGCCGACGCTGCTGGAGCTCGAGTGCCGAGGACGGTATGCGCCGGAGCTGTATCGCCGCCAGTTCGGACGCAGCTGGTACCGGGTGCTCGATGCGATGGGGCACCTGAGTGCCGACGAGGCCGCGCTCGAGGCGCAGTGCGGCGCGTTCCTGGCCGAGCTCGAGCGTACGGCGATGACGCGGTCCTTCAAGATGGTGGTGCTCAAGGCGATGCTCGAGCATCGCAGCCTGCCCGGCGCGATCCGCCTCGACGATCTCGTCGCGTATTTCCGGCGGCACTTCGAAGCCGAGCGTCATCGTGCCGACATCGCCGACACCGAGCTCGCCGACGTCGCGCACGTGGCGGGTGACGTGATCGCGCGGTACATCGCGAAGAATCCGATCAACGCCTGGGTGGGCGGCAAGACGCGCGAAGCGTCGCGCTTCTTCGCGTGGGACCCGGCAGGCAGCCTGTTCCGCTACGTGGGGCCGCGACCGGAGCAGGTCGATGCCTTCCTCGCGGCGGTGACCGAGCGTGTCGACTGGCGCCTGCAGCGCTATGCGCAGCGTCCCGGGCCGGCGTGCAACCTGTACAAGGTGATTCCCACCGGACAGGGCGGCGGCGCCTGCATCATGCTCGGCAACGCATCCGGAGACGGTATGCCGCGCGGCGAGGGCTGGCAGCTCGTGCGGATCAACGGACGCTACCGCTACGCGAAGTTCGCGAAGGTGGCGATCAACGTGATGCGCGATGCGCCGTCGGACGCGCGCGGCGCGGGCAACCTGCTGGTGACGGAGCTGCAGGCGCTGTTCGGCGACGACCGGCTGCTGGACTTCGCCCGGGTGTATCGGGTGCGGATCGCACGGCTGCCGGGAGAGGCGTGCTGGGCGATCGAGGCGGCGTGAACTGCGTTCAATGATGTCCGCTCCTACGTCCGCCTGATCTCCCCCATCAACACCATCCACCGATCCATCTGCGCCTGCATCCGCGTGAACGCGCAGGCTTCCTCCAGGCGGGCGATGTGGTCCTCCGTCAGGGGCCACAGCCAGGCATCGGGCAGCTGCCAGACGCGGTGCCCGTCCACGCGATGCAGGCGCGCGCGCCGGGCGCCGGGTGCAACGGCCGCCCAGCGCGCGGCGTGCACCGGCCGCAGGCGCCAGCAGGGCGCGCCGG
>JAKORH010000036.1 GCA_029777935.1 Pseudomonadota bacterium | reverse complement strand
GCCTATCGTCGGCGAGGTGTACGAGCACCAGGCGGTCGTATTCCGCGAGATACAGCGCGCGCGCTTCCGCAGGAGTCATGGCGCGTCTGCCTGGCGCTCGAGTTCGGCGGCGTGCCGCTCTCCACCTGCTCGGTGAACGTGGACTCCGGGACGTTGGCGACGCGCAGGGCGGTCTTGCGCTGATGCTCTGAAAGGCCGGCCGCTTGGGCCGCCTCCCTGCGAGTCATCGGCGTGCCGCTCTCGACCATCTCTATCGAACCTCGGGTAGGCGCCTGCCCGAGGTCTGTTCGCGCCCCAGGCGCCGGGCCATAAGCCAGAGTTCAAGTTCAGCAAGTCGAGCGACAGACTGCGCGACGAGTTCTTCCATGCGGTTGCTGGCTGCCCTTTTGTGGTCCGCGCGCTGATTGTTCGCAAGGACGTGCTCTACAGCCAGCGACTGCGCGCAGACGTTGACAGCTTCTACAACTACTTCGTGAAGATGCTCATGGCGCAAGATGGCCGGACATTGAATGCAGCTCGAGTGCGCATAGATGGCAGCGGTAGCCAGCAGTTTCAGAGATCACTCAATGCGTACCTGCGCCGGGAACTGGGTGAGCGGATCAGGGAAGTGAAGATGTCCGACTCGGCGCGCGATCCGCTGATGCAGTTAGCCGACATGTGCATCGGCGCGATCACGCGGGCTGAACGGGACCGCGAAGACGCAGCGCGCTGGAAGCGTATGCTCGCGCCGCGTATTGCAGACATCTGGCCCTTTCGATAGGCCAGAACGGCGAAGCCCCGCGCGAGGCGGGGCTTCAGCGTTGCGGCCCTGCGTCCTAGCTGCGGGATTCCGCAGCAAGAACTCCATACGGAGCCGATTCGGCACGTAGGGGCGACTTGTCGAGGGCAAGTGTACGGCTCTCCCCATAAGTGAACAATAGCGCCCGCCTAAAACGTGATCTGCGACGAAATGATGCGCCGCAGCAGACAGGTCGAGGCGCTGCGCAGCGCCCCGACGATCGAGAGCGCGAGCCACGCAGCGGCCGTGCCGAGTGCGGCGGCGAGCACCTGGCCGATCAGCGAAGCGGCGCGGTAGGCCCGCAAGGATTCGATGCGCGCACCTCGAGAGAAAAGCCGCGTGCTCCGCGCTCGATGATCAAGTGCGGGTCGAGCGGCGTCACGGGACTAGTCCGCCGATGCGCATCTCGCCGCGCTTTCCTGCGACTCGCCGCGGCGCAAAGGAGAAGAACGCGCCCGCGAGCAGTCGGTGTTGAGAGTCGCGCGACCGCCGACTGCGCGCGCCGAGCGAAGCTCGGATG
>JAKORH010000314.1 GCA_029777935.1 Pseudomonadota bacterium | reverse complement strand
CGCCGCGCCGCGCGCCGGGCAGGTCGACGCGGCCGACATTGCTTTCGTGCAGGATGCCGACGAGGTTGATCACCGCATCCATGCCGCGAAAATGCCGCACGAGTTCGTGCTGGTCGTGCACGTCGGCTTCGACGACCTCCACCGTCGGCAGCAGGATCAGCGCCTTGGCCGCTTCGCGGCGGTGCGACAGCACGCGGACCTTGAGGCCGCGCGCGGCGAGCTGGCTGACGAGATGGGTACCGACGAAGCCGGACCCGCCGAGGATGCAGATGCGTTCGATCTTCATGAAAAACCGTCTGGATGATTCCGGATGCGTGATGGCCCCGATTTTAACAGGCCTGCGGATTGCCCCGTCAGTCTGACGACCGGAGCGTCGGGCCTCACTCGCTGGCCGCTTCGGGCTCCTGCGTGTTCGCTTCGTCCGGCGCCACCTCGACCGCAACCGCGCGAGCGGGTACCACGCCCAGCCGGTCCTTCAACAACACCGAGGGCTGGCCGAAGCGCGCAGCGTAGTACATGGCATTGCTCATCACCTTCTTCACGTAGTCGCGGGTTTCGGCGAAGGGGATCGACTCGATGTAGACGGCCGCTTCCATCGGACGCGTGTCGCGCCAGCGCTGCGCCCGCGCCGGACCGGCGTTGTAGGCGGCGGTCGCCAGCACGGGCGAGCCGTCCAGCTGGGTCTGCACGTGCTTCAGGTAATACGCCCCGAAGCGGATATTGGTGGCCGGATCCTGGATGTCCGCCGACTTGAAGCGTTCGATACCGAGCCGTCGCGCGATCCAGCGCGCCGTCGCCGGCATGATCTGCATCAGGCCGGCCGCCCCTACGCTGGAACGCGCCACGTTGACGAAGCGGCTTTCCTGCCGCATCAGGCCGAATACCCAGGCTTCGTCGATCTCGTTGTCGCGCGCCGCCTCGTGCGCCAGTTCGCGGTAGGGCGCGATGAAGCGCAACTCGAAATCGTGCAGGTCGCGCGTGCGTTCGGCCGTATTGATCGCGCGGTCGTACCATTCGGCGCGCCGCGCCAGGTCGGCCGCAGCCAGCAGTTGCGTATCGCTCAGGCTGCGCGTCGCCCAGGCCCACTCCTGCGTCGCTTCGCTGCGCAGCCCGAGCGCGTACAGCGCGAGCGCCCGCACGATGCCGGGCAGGCGCGCCACCGCGGTCTGTTCGTCGCCGCCCGGCTTGATGTTG
>JAKORH010000313.1 GCA_029777935.1 Pseudomonadota bacterium | reverse complement strand
GAAAATACTCCTGCGTCTGCGCGCACACCGCCGGCACGCGCCCGCCGTGGAGCTTGCCGACGACTTCCAGCAGCGGCGCGACCGCATGGCGCAGCACGGCGCCGCGGCGCTTGAGGGCATACAGACGCTCGATATTCGCGCGTGCCGAGCCGGACTCGAACATCTGGCCTTCGATATCCTCGAGTTCGGTCTCGATATCGTCGAGAAACGGGAAGTAGCGGTCGACCACTGCGTCCATCAGCGCATAGAAGACGAAACCCGCGCCGTGCCGCAGCAGCTCCGGTTCGCGCTCGGCGCGCTCGCGCACGCCGAGAAAGTGGCGTTGGCTGCCATTGCGCACCGAAAGCACGTAGTTCGGGCCGACGAAGATCGCCACCTCGCCCTGGTGGACGTCGTCGCCGTCGTAGTCGAGCAGATGCATGACGACGAAGACCATGTCGCCGTACTCCTCGACCTTCGGCCGCTGATGGCCGTGCCGCGCGTCCTCGACCGCCAGTTCGTGCAGGTCGAACTGCTGCTGCATGCGGTGCAGTTCATCGTCCGTCGCGTCGCGCAGCGCAACCCAGACGAAGCAGCCCGGCCGGTGCAGCCACGCGCCGATATCGTCGACCTCGATATCGGCAAGCTTGCGCCCGTCCTCGTACACCACGCAGTTGATCAGCATCGAACCCCCTCCGCCTGACGGATCTTCGCACGCCCGGACCGGCGCGCGCGCCGCCATGGCTTCTCTTGCGGATCAGGCGGGCGGCGCGATCTGCTCGGCATAGTCGACGAGCGCTTCGAGAATCTCCCGGCCGCGTTCGTCGGTCGATTCGGCGAGCGTATCGATCCGTTCCTGGTACGCCGCCAGCGTGAGGGCGCCGCCGCCCTCCCCGCCGTGCAGCCGCGCGCTGCAATGCACGCTCCAGCGCGCCTGCTCGGCAGCGTCCAGCGTCTGCGGAAAATTGCGCGCGCGATAGCGAAACAGCAACTCGTCGAGCCGGCCGTCCTCGAAAGCGGGATGCTTGCCCGCCAATGCATCCGGGGGCAGGCCGCGCAATCGCTGCAAGTTGCGCCGGTCGCCGTTGCCGATGAAGGCGCCGTAGAGATCCTCATCGACGTCGGTTGGCTGCTCCGGCGCCGGCCGCGCATAGACCTCGGCCCAAAGCTCGGGCGGCGGCGCAGCCAGCGCGCGCGCCAGATGCGCATGGTGT
>JAKORH010000312.1 GCA_029777935.1 Pseudomonadota bacterium | reverse complement strand
GAAGGCGCGCTTCGACAAGCTGATCTCGTCCGAGCAGATCGCCACGCTGATCACCGCGCTCGGCACCGGCATCGGCCCCGAGTTCAATCCGGACAAGCTGCGCTATCACCGCATCATCATCATGAGCGTCGATGGCGACGACCACGTGTTCGTGCGCGATGAAGGCCGCGGCGTGCGGATGGTTCGGATCGGCGAGTTCGTCGATAGGGCGCTCGCACGGCACGGCGCGATCGAAAACGAGCACGGCGTCGCGAAGGTCAAGGGTGCTCCGCTCGGCGATGTCCTGTGCTTTGGCGTCGATTCGCGCGACGTGCGCTTCAAGCCGATCAAGGCGGTCATCCGCCATCCGCTCGACGAGACGCTGTACTCGGTGCGCACTGCATACGGCCGCACCGTGCGCGTGACGTCCAGCCACAGCGTGTTCGTGCAGGCGGACGGCGCCATTCGCCTGAAGCGCGGCGACGAACTGCGCGTCGGCGATCGCGTGGTCGCGCCGCAGAAGATTCGCTTCCCGCGAAGCGCTCCCGCGACGATCGACCTGCTGCACGGACTGTGGTCCGCGCCGGAAGCTGCGCAACAGATCTGGCTGCGCGGTCCCGCGGTCGAGGATTGGCATCGCGCTAAGGTGCTCGCGCGCCACGACGCAACGTCCGATCTGACGAGCCCGCGCATCGAGATCCCCGCCGATGTGCGCGCCGATCTCGCCGCGCAACGCCGCGCCCGTGGGCTTTCCAACGAAGCGCTGTGCGCAGCGGTCGGCATCCGCCAACCGGTGACCCTCTACGCGTGGGAACGCGGCTTGTCTCGGCCGACGATGCATCACTACGCCGCCTACCTGCGCGCGCTGGGCGCCAACGAGGACGAATACCTGCAGAAGGTCGCCGTCGGCGGCAGCCGGCTGCAGCGGCTCTGGGGCGAATCCAGACCCTCCGGCCGCAATGCGGTGCGCGACTACGTGAGGCTGGCCGACCTCACGCCCGATGACGTGCGCGGGCTCGGCGCGCGCAGCGACCTGCAACTGACGGCCGAGCATTACGCGGAACGCGGGCTGAACCGTCATATCGCCGTCGACGCGAGCCTGATGACGCTGCTCGGCTTCTATCTGGCTGAAGGCTCTTGCTCAGACCGCAACGGAGTGCGCGTGTCCATCGGCAACGGCAACGGCCGCTTCGCCGAGGAGATCGCGCGGCATTTCACCGCCGTGTTCGGCCACGCGCCGATCATGTACCGGCACGGCGATCGCGCGGAGGAGATGAAGGTGGTCCACCGCGTCGCGGCGCTGGCGTGGCAGCACTTGTTCGGTTTCAAGGACGCGGATTCGTGCAGCAAGCGCGTGCCGGATCTCGTGTTCAATGTCGACGACGAGTTGCGGCTCGCCTTCCTTCGCGGCTATCTGCTCGGCGACGGCACCGTGTCCGGCAAGCGCATGTCGTTCTCGACCTCGTCGTACGACCTCGCCAGCGCGCTCATGTACGTGCTCGCCTCGTTCGGCGTGGTGGCGTCGCTCACGCCGATGCAGCCCGACGGCATCGAGCGCAGCGTGCGCGACCGGCCCTGTGCCACGCGCAACCCCTACTGGGTCGTGAGCGTTTGCGCCAAGGACGACTTGCGCCAGCTCGAACCCGTGTGGCGCGACCACGCGGCGGCGGAGCGTCTGCGCGCCTATCTGGCCGCGCCGGCCACCAACGACCGCAACCGCCGCTTCGAGCGCATCGGCGGCGACCTGATCGCGCTGCCGATCGTCGCGATCGAGCCGGTCGTCGCCAGCAACGGCAACGTGTACGACTTCTCGGTCGAAGGCGACGAGAACTTCATCGCGGGCATGGGCGGCCTGTGCTGCCACAACACCGACGCCGACGTCGACGGCGCCCACATCCGCACGCTGCTGCTGACACTCTTCTACCGGCAGATGGCGCAGCTCGTCGAGCGCGGCCACATCTACATCGCGCAGCCGCCGCTGTACAAGGTCAAGCACGGCAAG
>JAKORH010000311.1 GCA_029777935.1 Pseudomonadota bacterium | reverse complement strand
GCGGGTCGATGCTTTGTAGCGCTGCCGCCGTCGTCCCGGCGCAGGCCGGGACCCAATTTCAGGTCCGCAAATTAGGCCCCGGCCTGCGCCAGGGCAACGTGCACTTCGCACTGCGCCGCCTCGATCACCCCACCCCCCAGACACACCTCGCCGTCGTACAAGACGGCCGACTGCCCGGGTGTCACCGCCCATTGCGGCTCATCAAACGCGAGTTCGAAGCGCTCGCCGGCGACCGACGCGATCGTGCATGCGGCGTCGCCCTGCCGGTAGCGCGTCTTCGCGGCCAGCCGGCCCGCTCGCGGCGCGCGGCCGTCGATCCAGGCCGCGTCGAGCGCGACCAGCCGATCGCTCATCAGCCAGGAGTGATCGTGCCCCGGCACGATCCACAGCGTGTTGGCGGCCATGTCCTTGCGCGCGACGAACCATGGCTCGCCGCTGCCGCCCCTGGTGCCGCCCACGCCGATGCCCTTGCGCTGGCCGATCGTGTAGAAGGCCAGGCCCACATGCTCGCCGATCACGGTCCCCTCCGGCGTGCGGATCGGGCCGGGCTTCATCGGCAGATACCGGTTGAGGAATTCGCGGAACGGCCGCTCGCCGATGAAGCAGATGCCGGTGGAGTCACGCTTGGCCGCGTTCGGCAGCCCGATGTCGCGCGCGATCGCACGCACCTCGCTCTTGCGCAGGTGTCCGACCGGGAACAGCGTGCGCGCGAGTTGCGATTGATTCAACCGGTGCAGGAAGTAGCTCTGATCCTTGCCCGGATCGACGCCACGCAATAGTTCGAACATGCCACCGCGCTCGCGCACGCGCGCGTAATGGCCGGTGGCGATGTGCTCGGCGCCGAGCGCGAGCGCGTGATCGAGGAACGCCTTGAACTTGATCTCGGCGTTGCACAACACGTCCGGGTTCGGCGTGCGGCCGGCGGAGTACTCGCGCAGGAACTCGGCGAACACGCGGTCCTTGTACTCGGCGGCGAAGTTCACCGCTTCGAGGTCGATGCCGAGCACGTCGGCGGCGGCTGCCGCGTCGATCCAGTCCTGCCTCGTGGAGCAGTACTCGTCATCGTCGTCGTCCTCCCAGTTCTTCATGAACAGACCGACGACCTCGTAGCCGTCCTGCTTCAGCAGGTACGCGGCCACCGACGAATCGACGCCGCCGGAGAGTCCAACGACTACGCGTGTCTTGCTCATGTCGTCATGCTTGTGTCGTCCCCGCCCCCGATAAAGGCATTCGAGGGCAGGCTTCAGCGGGGACCCAGTGTCTTTCATGCAAAGTCCCTGGATTCCCGCTTCCGCGGGAATGACGCGCGCGGGCGTGGTCGGGCTTCATTGCTGTTGCGCCACCGTCACGTTCGGATGCGTATAGATCGCATCCAGCGGCAGCCGCCGCCCGCGCAGGTAGTCGTCGACGCAGCGCATGACCAGTGGGCTGCGGTGCTCGGCGGCGCGGGCGCGCAGTTCGTCGGCATTCAGCCACAGCGCGCGCACGATGTCGTCGTCGAGCGCGCGCCCCGGCTCGGGCGCGCCCGCATGGCCGACGAACGCGAAGCGCGCGAACGTCACGTCGTTGTCCGCGCGCCAGAAGTAGACGCCGAGCAGATGCGCCGGCGTGAAGCGGCACGCGGTTTCCTCCAGCGTCTCGCGCGCGACGGCGTCGAGCAGCGACTCGCCCTGTTCCAGATGCCCGGCCGGCTGGTTCAGTCGCAGCCCGTTACGCGTGTTCTCCTCGACCAGCAGGAAGCGGCCCGCGCTCTCGATGATCGCCGCGACCGTGACGGAGGGTTTCCAGACGTAGGTCAAGAGTTGTCGCGTGCCGATCGCGGCCTGCGGTCCTTTTCGGTAAGCTTGCGCGCGATTTTACTGATGGCTGGCGGCGCAACGGCCGCGATTCCAGGCTCGGGGGAGATCGATGCGCATCGGAATACCCGCCGAAACGCGGCCGGGAGAAACGCGTGTTGCGGCCACGCCGGAGACCGTCAAGAAGCTGGTCGCCGGCAAGCACGCCGTGGTCGTGCAGAGCCGCGCCGGCGTGAGCGCCGCGCAGCCGGATGACGCCTTTGTTGCAGCCGGCGCCACCATCGGCGCCGCCGCCGACGCGCTCGGCAGCGACATGGTGCTGAAGGTGCGGCTGCCAACCGCCGACGAACTGCCGAAGATGAAGCGCGGGACCGTGCTGGTCGGCATGCTGGAGCCGTTCAACGCGGAAGGCATCAACGCGATGAACGCGGCCGGGCTGACTGCGTTCGCCCTCGAGGCCGCGCCGCGCACCACGCGCGCGCAGAGCATGGACGTGCTCAGTTCGCAGGCCAACATCGCCGGCTACAAGGCGGTGCTGCTGGCCGCCAACACCTACGGCCGCCTGATGCCGATGATGATGACCGCAGCGGGCACGCTGAAGGCCGCGCGCGTGGTCATCCTCGGCGCCGGCGTGGCGGGCCTGCAGGCGATCGCGACCGCCAAGCGGCTCGGCGCGGTGATCGAGGCGAGCGACGTGCGCCCGGCGG
>JAKORH010000310.1 GCA_029777935.1 Pseudomonadota bacterium | reverse complement strand
CGCGCGGCACAGGCAAGTGCGACCGGCACGTGCAGCGCGTTCGGCGTGGCCACGATCACGCCATCCGGCTTCACCGCGTCGAGCAGATCCTCGGCCGCAGCGCGCCACGGCACGCCATGCTCAGCGGCAAGCGCCTGTGCAGCCGGTGCAGGATCGGCAACGCCGGCAAGCGTGCAGTCGGCGCTCGCGGCAATGCGCGCGACGTGCTGGCGGCCGAAAGCGCCGGCGCCGATCACGGCGATGCGCAGCTTGGTCATGGTCCGGTCCTCCCCCTTCAAGCCTGGAAATGTGCCGCCGCCATCAGCGCGGGTTCCGCCGGAAGCAGCGGGGCGAAGTCCATGCGTTCGAGCACGTCGCGCCGCAGGTCGATGCCCGGTGCGATCTCCTGGAGCACGAGGCCAGCGGCGGTCAGGCGGAACACGGCGCGCTCGGTCACGTAAATCACCTCGCGGCCGCGCGCGAGCGCCTGGGCGCCGGAAAAGGTGATCTGGTCGACGGATTTGACGAGCTTGCGCACCGCGCCTGCGCGCACGACGCGCAGCCGTCCGTCGCCAGTCGCAACCTCGGCGCCCTTGGCATCGAACGTGCCGCAGAAGACGACTTTGCGCGCATTCTGTGCGATGTCGATGAATCCCCCCGGGCCGACCGTGATGCCGCCGAGGCGCGAGACATTGACGTTGCCCGCTGCGTCGAGCTCGCCGAAGCCCAGGAAGGCGACGTCGAGGCCGCCGCCGGAATAGAAGTCGAACTGCGTTGGCGCGTCGATGATCGCGCTCGGGTTGCGCGCGAAACCGAACAGCATGCCGTCGAGCAGCGCACCGCCATAGGTGCCGTGCTCGATGGTCTGGCTGTAGCGGTCAAGGTCGCCGCGCGCGGCGACCAGCTTGGCGACCGCGTCGGGAATGCCGAAGCCGTAATTGATGACGGCATCGGGGCGCAACTCCTCGGCCGCGCGTCGCGCAATCGCCTGGCGCTCGTCAAAGGGGGGCGGCGGCTCTGGCGCAAGCGGTCCGCGTCGTTCGCCTGACAGGGTAGGGTCGTAGACGGTCTCGTAGTTCTGCTGCTGGGCCGGGTCGACGACCACGGCGTCGACCAGCACGCCCGGAATGCGCACCGCGCGCGCTGCGAGCGTGCCGCGGTCGACGGCGGTGCGCACCTGGGCGATCACTAGCCCGCCCGAATTGTGCGCAGCCAGCGCGGCGGCGTGGGCGTCGAGATTCGCGGGCTCCTGGTCGAGGCTGATGTTGCCGTCACCGTCGGCAAGCGATCCGCGAATGAGCGCCACGTCAACGGCGAACGGCTTGTAGCGCAGCAACTCG
>JAKORH010000309.1 GCA_029777935.1 Pseudomonadota bacterium | reverse complement strand
TCGAAGTCGTGCGCCGAATCGAGGAAGGCGATGTCGCCGGGATCGAGCCGGAAGCCGCCATCGGCGTGGCACACCGACATGAAACCGCGCTGCTGCAGCACCAGGAAGCAGAACTCGCCATCGGTGCTGAGTGCGCGCTGGTGCCTGATGCGCTCGGCGTTGGTGCGGATGCGGGCGATCGACAGGCTGCCGAGCGCGCTCTTGCCGATCTGGCCGACGAACACCGGCAACTCGCGCGACGGTGAGGTCGCGAAGCGGCCGCAGATGCTGCGCACCGCGTCGTTCCAGTGGTCGAACTCGTCGTCGATCATGGTGGGGACTCGCGCTGCGATTGTCGCCGCCAAGCCGGCCGCGGCAAAGCGCCGCGACGCGCCGCACCGCGCAGCGCTCAGGCTTCGCTGAGGTTGCGGAACATCGCGCGCAGCGTCTGGCTGAAGCGCTCGAGCTGCGTTGGCGACAGTCCGGCGTAGCAGGCGACGAAGATCTTGCGTGTCGCCAGGTCGATGCGCGCCGCCAGCTCGGTGCCGGTGGGGGTGATGCTGACGTCCGTGACGCGCGCGTCTTCCTTGTTGGTATGCGTGTGCACCAGGCCCTCGACGCGCATGCGCTGCACGACGCGCGTCATCGTCGACAGCTTGAACACCGCGTGGGTCGCCAGCTCGGACACGCTCATCGTGCCGTGCATGCGCAACAGCAGCAGCACGCGGCGCCCCGGCAGATCGGTGTGCAGCTTCTTCAGCACCTTCTCGACCTCGCTCTCGTACAGCGCGTGGAAGCGCGCCAGCCAATAGAAAGGGAATTCCTCCGTGACGAAGCCCGTGTCGCCCGGGAGCATGAATTCGGCGGAGGGTGCGGCGCTCATCGTCGGCTCGTGCAGCCAGTGGGAGCCGTGAGGATAGCCGCGCTCCAGCGCGCGATTCGCGTTCATTGCGTGGACCGATCGCTCAGCGCGGCTTCGGCCGCGCGCCCTTGCCGAAGCCGAGCGGCGCCGGCGCGGCCTCGACCAGCTGCGTGAAGAT
>JAKORH010000308.1 GCA_029777935.1 Pseudomonadota bacterium | reverse complement strand
GATGTTCCAAGCGATGACCTTCATGGATTCGTGATGTCGACGCCCACAATGAGACACCATAGACTGCGCGAATCCACGCTCGCAACCAAGCCATCCGCCACGCGATACCGGATGCATGGGGCCGCACCGGTCACGTGCGGGCTTGCACGTATGCACACACGCGCTGCGCAACGGCGCGCCGGTTCTATCGGCGCAGTCCGGCGGCCCAGCGCGCGTAGAAGTGCGCCGCCAGCGCATTCATCCGCTGCGTGCGCGCGTCGACCTCCGCCAGCATCGCGTCGGCGTCCGTGACCCCCGGCCCACCGTTGCGCGCACGCTCGTCCGCGACCTCGGCCACGCCGTCGGGATCGGTGGCCCAGTCTCGCACCAGCGCCGGCGTCATCTCGCAGTGAAACTGCAGGCCGAGATGCGCATAGCCGGCGCGCGCGATGACGAACGCCTGCCGTGCGCACAGGTCGCTGGCGAGGAAGTTGACCGCGCCCGGCGGCAGCGAAAAAGTGTCGCCGTGCCACTGGAAGAACTCCGGCGACTCCGGCACGTCGCCGAGCCACTCGCGCGCGACCGCCGCGTCGGTCACGCGCAGGCGTTGCCAGCCGATCTCCTTGCAGGGATTGCGCGCGACCGCGCCGCCGAGCGCCTTCGCGAGCAACTGTCCGCCGAGGCAATGGCCGATCACCGGCGCGCCACCGGCGTCGGCCGCGCGGATCAGGTCGAGCTCCTGCGCGATCCACGGCATCGGATCGTTGGCGCTCATCGGCCCGCCCATCAAACACAGGCCGCTGAAGGCCTTGACATGCGCCGGCACCGCGTCGCCCCGATCGATGCGGATGAGTTCCATCGGGATGCGCTGCTGCGCCAGCCAGTCGGCGAAGTAGCCGGGGCCGGCTTCTGGCGAGTGCTGGAAGATTGCGACGGGGTTCATGCTGTTCGTCGCCCCGGCGCAGGCCGGGGCCTAATTTGAACTGCCGGAACCGGGCCCCGGCCCCGGCTTGAAGCCTGCCGGGGCAGGCTCTGCGCCGGGGCGACGACCTGTCCCGCCTATGCCGACTTCAGCAGCCGCGGCTGCGCCTGCAGGTCGCCGAAGCGGATGCGGATCGACTGCTCGAGGCCGATCGCATCGAGCCCCACGCTGGCGGCCAGCCGCGCCGGATCGCCGTGATCGATGAAGCGGTCCGGCAGCCCGAGGTGCAGGATCGGATTGACGATGCCGAGTTCCGCCAGCGCCTCGGCCACGCCGGAGCCCGCGCCGCCGTGGATCACGTTCTCCTCCACGGTCACCAGCGCATCGTGCGCGCGCGCGATGCGCTCGACAAGTTCGAGGTCGAGCGGCTTGATGAAGCGCATGTCGGCCACCGTCGCGTCGAACTTCACCGCGGCTGCAAGCGCCGGATGCAGCGCCGGGCCGAAGGCGAGGATCGCGATGCGCGCGCCCGGGCGCGCGCCGCATTCGCGCCGTACCTCGCCCTTGCCGAACGGCAGCCCGTGCAGCTCGCGTTCGATCGTCGCGCCGACGCCCGCGCCGCGCGGATACCGCACCGCAGCCGGTCCATGGTGCTGGTATGCCGTCGTCAGCAGGCGCCGGCATTCGTTCTCGTCGCTGGGAGCGATCACCGCCAGGTTCGGGATGCAGCGCAGGTACGACAGATCGAACGCGCCGTGATGCGTGGCGCCGTCGGCGCCGACCAGCCCGCCGCGGTCGATCGCGAACAGCACCGGCAGGTTCTGGATCGCCACGTCGTGGATCAACTGGTCGTAGGCGCGCTGCAGGAACGTCGAATAGATCGCCACGACCGGCTTCATGCCCTCGCACGCGAGCCCCGCGGCGAACGTCACCGCGTGCTGCTCGGCGATGCCGACGTCGAAGTAGCGGTCCGGATACTCCTGCTCGAAACGCACCATGCCCGACCCCTCGCGCATCGCCGGCGTGATGCCGACGAGCCGCGTATCGACCGCGGCCATGTCGCACAGCCAGTCGCCGAAGACCTGCGTATAGGTCGGCTTGCCGGGCGCGGCCGGCTGGATGCCCTGCGTCGGATCGAACTTGCCGGGACCGTGATACAGCACCGGGTCGGCCTCGGCGAGCTTGTAGCCCTGCCCCTTGCGCGTGACGACGTGCAGGAACTGCGGGCCGCTCAACTGCCTGATGTTCTGCAGCGTGGGGATCAGCGATTCCAGGTCGTGGCCGTCGATCGGGCCGATGTAGTTGAAGCCGAATTCCTCGAACAGTGTGGCCGGCACCACCATGCCCTTGGCGTGCTCCTCGAAGCGGCGGGCGAGCGCCAGCACCGGCGGGAAGTTCTTCAGCACCTGCTTGCCCGCCTGGCGCGCGGCGGCGTAGAACCTGCCACTCATCAGCCGCGCCAGATACCGGTTCAGCGCGCCGACCGCCGGCGAGATCGACATGTCGTTGTCGTTCAGGATCACCAGCAGCCGGATGTCGTCGATCACGCCGGCGTTGTTCAGCGCCTCGAACGCCATGCCGCCGCTCATCGCGCCGTCGCCGATGACGGCGATGTTGTGGCGCTTGTTGCCGCTCGCCCGCGCCGCGACCGCCATGCCGAGCGCGGCCGAAATCGAAGTCGACGAATGCGCGGTGCCGAACGCGTCGTACTCGGATTCACCGCGGCGGGGAAAGCCCGCGATGCCGCCGAACTGCCGCAGCGTCTTCATCGCCTCGCGGCGTCCAGTCAGGATCTTGTGCGGGTAGGTCTGGTGCCCGACATCCCACACGATGCGATCGCGCGGCATGTCGAACACGTAATGCAGCGCGATCGTCAGCTCGACCGTGCCGAGGTTCGAAGACAGGTGGCCGCCGGTCTTCGACACCGAGTCGAGCACGAACGCGCGCAGTTCGTCGGCCAGGCGCTTGAGCTTGTCGCCGTCGAGCTTGCGCAGGTCGGCGGGGGAGCGAATCGTGGCAAGCAGGTCGGACATGGATAGCGGCCCGCCCTCACCCCAACCCTCTCCCGCTGATGCGGGAAAGTGGGTGTTCCTCCCTCTCCCCGATCACGGGGAAAAGGCCGGAGTAAGGGGCGCGCAGGTTCATGGTTGAAACCATGCGCTACGACGAGCGCACGACGATGAAGTCGGCCAATTGTCGCAGACGCGACGCCTGCGCCGCGACCGCCGCCGGCAGCGCGTCGAGCGCGCCGTGCGCCTGCTGGCGCAGCTTCTCGGCGAGCGCCCTGGCGCCGCTCAATCCGAGCGCAGACACATAAGTCGGCATGCCCTGCTGCGCGTCCTTGCCCGCGGTCTTGCCGAGGGTATGCGATGAGGCCTCGACATCGAGCACGTCGTCGATGACCTGGAACGCCAGACCGATCGCGCGGCCGTAGCCGTCGAGCGCGGCAGCGGCCGCGGCACCGTTTCCGCCCGCCTGCGCGCCCATCCGCACGCAGGCGAGCAGCAGCGCGCCGGTCTTCATCCGGTGCATGCGTTCCAGTTCGTCCAGCGTCAGCGCGCGGCCGACCGCCGCCAGGTCGAGCGCCTGCCCGCCGCACATGCCGGCGGTCGAGGCAGCGTGCGCCAGCTCGCCCATCAGCGCCGCGCGCGCGCGATCGGGAAGATCGGCGTCGGCCAGCACCTTGAATGCCTCGGCCTGCAGGCCGTCGCCGGCGAGCATCGCAGTAGCCTCGTCGAACGCGACGTGCACGGTCGGACGTCCCCGCCGCAGCACGTCGTCGTCCATGCAGGGCAGGTCGTCGTGGATCAGCGAATACACGTGCACGTACTCGACTGCGAGCGCGGCCGCGTCGAGTGCCGCCGGCGCCGCGCCGCTGACCTCTCCGGCGGCGTACACGAGCAGCGGGCGCACGCGCTTGCCGCCGCCGAGCACCGCGTAACGCATCGCCTCGTGCAGGCGCTGCGGCGCGCGCGCCGCAGGCGGCAGCTGCGCTTCGGCCGCGCGCTCGAAGCGCGCCAGGTGCCGCGCGATCCAGGCGCTGAAGTCCTCGTTCCCGTCCTCGTCCGCGACCGGATCGGCCGCGGTGGCCCGCGTAACGGCACCGTGCATCAGTTGCCGCGCAGTTCGTCCGGATTCAACGGCACCAGCAGTTCGCCGTCGAGCTTCTTGATCTCCTGCTCCGCCGCGGCGAGCCGCGCCTGGCAGAACTTCGCCAGCTCGGCACCGCGACGGTAGGCGGCGATCGAATCGTCGAGCGACAGCTCGCCCGACTCCATGCGGCGCACCAGCGCGTCGAGTTCCTCGAGCGCCTGTTCGAACGTCAGCTCCGCGACCGGCTTGGGAGTTGCCTTGGCCATCGGCCGATTGTACCGGCCACGCGCATCGGGCCGATTCAGCCGCCGAGCAGCGCGCGTGTCGGCGCCAGCAGCGCCGGCGCGGCGGCCAGCAGCGCCTTCGCCGACAGCAGCGGGGCGCGGTCGAGCGCCTCGACGCGCGCACCCGTCTCCTTCAGCAGCACGATCGCCGCCGCCGCGGTCCACGGGCCGAGTTCGTGCGCCCAGAAGGCTTCGACGCGGCCGGACGCCAGGTACGCCAGATCGAGCGCCGGCGCGCCCGAGCGGCGCAATCCGCCGAAGCCCTTGACCATGCGGCCCAACTCGGCCAGATACTGCGGCATGCGCTCGGAGGCCGGCGGCGGGAACACCGTCGCGGCGAGACTGTCGAGCGGCGCGGCGCGCGTGCTGCACGCCACGCGCACGCCGTTGCAGTACGTGCCCTGTCCGCGCGTGGCGGTGAACAGCTCGTCGCGATGCGGGTCGTAGACCGCGCCGAGCACCGGCTCGCCGAACTGCTGCAGCGCCAGCGATACCGCGTACTGCGGATAGCCGTGCAGGAAATTGTCGGCGCCGTCGATGGCGGCGATCAGCCACTGCGCGCGCCGCGAATCGAGCGCACCGCCGAGCTGCGCGCCGGCATACGCGTGCTCGGGGAAAACCGCGCTGATGCGGGTGCGGATCATCGCCTCGGCCTCGCGGTCGATAGCCTTCGCGACTTCGGCCGGCGCGCGACCCTCGAGCGCGGCGCTGCCGATGCGCTTGCGGCTGTCGAGCAGGAAGCGCCCGGCGGCGCGGACGGCGGTCTGCGCCACCTCGAGCGCGCGCGCCAGCTTGATGCCACTCATGTCGGCCTCGTCAGGAGGTTCACGTAATCGTGCTGCTGGGTATTGACGGTCGAGACGCGGTATTCGACCGGCTTGTCGCCGAAGGTCAACGCCCTGCGTCGCAACTGGAGCACCGGGCTGCCGGCCGGCACGCCGAGCACGCGCGCGGCCGCCCGGTCGGCCACGACCGCGCGCAGCCGCTCGTGCGCGCGCACCACCGTGATGCTGAACTCGGTCTGGTACAGGCGGTAGATCGTGCTCGGTCGCTCGCGAAAGCGCCTCTCGGTCAGCCCGCGGAACAGCGTCGCCGCGATCGCGATGCGATCGTAGACGACGGCGCGGCCCTGAAGCGCGAGGCGCGTCTCGATCGCGAAGCACGGCTCGCCGGCGCGCGTGCCGAGCGCCTGCGCGGCGTCGTCGTCGAGCCGCGCGCGTTGGAACGACAGCAGTTCGACCGTCGGCGCCTCGCGCAGCCCGTCGGCGCGCTCGACATGGAAGAACTGGAATACGAAGCGGTCGGCATTGTGGCTGGCGACGAACGTTCCCCGCCCCTGCCGCCGCACCACGATGTGGTCGGCTGCCAGCTCGTCGACCGCGTGCCGCAGCGTGCCGATCGACACACCGAAGCCGGCCGCCAGCGCCGCCTCGTTCGGCAGCGCCGCACCGGGCGGATAGCTGCCGTCCTCGATCGCCTGCAGCAGCGCGCGCTTGACCACGCGGTACAGCGGCATGTCGGCCGCCTCGGGTGCGATGGCCCGGAACGCGGCCGCGCGGCGTGCCGCGGGGCGGATGGGCGGGCGCGCGACGGCGGCGGTCGGCATGCCGCGATTGTCGCCGCCGTCCGGCCCGTCATGCAAGTGATTCATATGACTTGTTTGACAGGTTGCCGGGCGCTGCCTACAGTGATCGCGTCGACGGGAGGTCCGAATGATTCATTTCGTGCTGCACGACGCGCAGGACACGGTCGCGGTCGTCGTGATCGAAGGCGTGAAGGCCGGCATGACGCTCAACGGCTGGATCATGGATGAAGACAGGACGATGACGGTGCAGGCGCGCCAGGACATCCCGATCGGCCACAAGATCGCGCTCACGGACATGCAGCCCGGCGATACCGTGCTGAAGTACGGCATCGACATGGGCCGCGTGGTCGCGCCGATCCGGGCCGGCGAGCATGCGCATGTGCACAACATCAAGACCAAGCGCTGGTAACGGGAGCATGCGATGGCAGGGATAAGCAGGGACAGCATCTTCCTCGGCTACCGGCGCGAGAACGGCCGCGTCGGCGTGCGCAATCACGTGATCGTCCTGCCGCTCGACGACTTGTCGAACGCGGCGGCCGAGGCGGTGGCGCACAACATCAAGGGCGCGCTGGCGATCCCGCACCCCTATGGCCGGCTGCAGTTCGGCGCCGATCTCGAGCTGCATTTCCGCACGCTGATCGGCGCCGGCTGCAATCCGAACGTCGCGGCGGTGGTCGTGATCGGCATCGAGGAAAGCTGGACACAGAAGGTCGTCGAGGGCATCGCCGCCACCGGCAAGCCGGTCACCGGCTTCGGCATCGAGCTGCACGGCGACCACGACACGATCATGCGCGCGAGCAAGGCCGCGCGCGAATACGTGCAGTGGGCGAGCGAGCGGCAGCGCGAGCCGTGCAATATCCGCGACCTGTGGGTGTCGACCAAGTGCGGCGAAAGCGACACCACGAGCGGCTGCGGGTCCAACCCGACGGTCGGCAACGCGTTCGACAAGCTGCACGCGCTCGGCAACACCCTGTGCTTCGGCGAGACGACGGAGCTGACCGGCGGCGAGCACATCGTCGCCGCGCGCTGCGCCAGCGACGCGGTGCGCAGCCGCTTCATGTTCATGTTCGATCGCTACCAGGACGTGATCAACCGCCACAAGACCTCGGACCTGTCCGACTCGCAGCCGACCAAGGGCAACATCGCCGG
>JAKORH010000307.1 GCA_029777935.1 Pseudomonadota bacterium | reverse complement strand
GTCGGCCAACGACAACCCCTATGCCGACTGGATCCTGATCCGCGTCTACCAGTCGCTGTCCGGCATCCGGTCGCAGATGGGCCAGGTCATCGAAACGCGCGAGGCCGAGTTCGAGCGGCTCCGCCGCCGAGGGCTTGCGCTGTCGGTGCTCGCGTCGCGCAGCCCGGTCACGGTGGAGCTGGGGTTCCGCAGCCCGTATGGCTATGCCACGGCCGAGGCGATCGTCGAGTTCGACTACCACGTCCGGATGGTCAAGACGCTCGTCCTCAAGGACCGCATGGGCGACGAGGCGGGCAGGGCCGAGATCCGCACCATCGGCCGCGGCCTGCGCGCGCTGTTCCTTGAGCCGATCCGTTGGGAGCGCAACCTGTTGCGCGAGGAAATGCTCCCGCTCAGCCGGCGCGACTTCCTCCCGGGAGCCGACGATGCGGCGCGGCAGCGCGTCCGTGCCGCAGTCGCGCTGTTCGGCGAACTCCCGCGCAAGGTGTTCACCGGTGAGGAGGCGCCGCGGCACTCGCAGCGGCGCGTCACCCCGACCGCGGCGGAACTGCGGCTGATGCAGCAGGTCTCGCTCGGCGCGGACGCCGAGCCGCCGGAAGCGCCGAAAGGGCAGCTGCTGTGACGAACGCGCCGTGCGCGCGCGCTCGGCACCCCAGCGCGGCCGAGTGGGCGCTTCTGCGCGTGCTTGCGCGCGATGCGCTCGCCGTCGCCGCGCTGTCCGGCGCTGCGCAGCTTTCGTTTCGCGGTTATCGGATCGATGCCAGGCGCCTCCGCGCCGCCGGAGCGGATGGGGCACTCGTCGAGATCACGCTCGCCGTCGACGGTGGCGACGCGCCGCTCGATCGTGTCCGCATTGCAGTTGCATGCCGATCGGATCCGCGATCAGCATGTCGCGTCGATTTCCTGCACGTGCCGTTGATGACGGCGTGCACGACCGAGTCTCTCGCTGGCTGTGTCAGCCCGGTTGATGCCCGTTACGCATCGCCCGAAACCGGTCAGATCTCCTGAGAACCGGTGGCCGCAAGGCCCGGAGATTTCGTCATTGCTTCTACCCAGCCGGGGAGTCCCATCCCCGCACTGGGGATGGTCTCTCCATTTCCATGTGTTCCATGTCATAGGAGGCCATCATGTCCGAGTCCACCCAAGCCGTCAGCCAG
>JAKORH010000306.1 GCA_029777935.1 Pseudomonadota bacterium | reverse complement strand
GCGATCGGGCTGAACCTGATCTTCGGCGTGATCCGCATCGTCAATTTCGCGCATGGCGAGTTCGTGATGCTGGGCATGTACGGCGCGTACCTCGCTTACACGACGCTGGGATTCGACCCGTACGTGTCGGTGCTGGTGGTAGTGCCCGCGATGTTCCTGCTCGGGGTCGTCGTGCATCGGCTGGTGCTGCAACCGCTGCAGACCGAACCTTCGATGCAGATCTTCGCCACCTTCGGGTTGCTGATCCTGTTTCAGAACACCGTGCTCGCGGTCACGCGCGGCGAGGGCTACAGCGTGCCGTCGAAGATCGCGGGCATGACGCTCGCGCTCGGCGACATCCGCGTGACGGTGTCGCGGCTGGTGATCTTCGCGGCGCTGACGCTCGCCGCCGTCGGGCTGCACCTCTTCCTGCAGCGAACCATGATCGGCAAGTCGATCCGCGCCGTTACGCAGGATCGCCAGGCCGCGCGCCTGATGGGCATCAACGTCGAGCGCACGTTCGTCATCACCTTCGGCATCGGCACGGCGCTGGCGGGGCTGGCCGGCGTGCTGCTGTCGCCGATCTACACGCTGTCGCCCGGCATCGGCGGCAATTTCGTGCTGGCCGCGTTCGCGGTCGTCGTGCTGGGCGGGCTCGGCAGCGTGGCCGGGGCCTACTGCGGCGGCCTGATCGTCGGCTTGGTGGAGGCGTTCGCCGGCTTCTACATCGACCCGGAACTGAAGCAGGCGATCTGGTTCCTGATCTTTCTCGCGGTGCTGGTGATCCGGCCGACCGGCCTGTTCGGGCAGGTCGGTGCCGAGGAGGTCGGCTTCCGTGAGCAGGGGTGACGACGTGAGCGCGATCGATGCCGGCGCGGCCGCCACGCCTGCGATCGTCGACGCGGCGCCCGATCCGGCGCTGGGACTGATTTCCTGGCAACGCGTGCTGCTGCTGCTCGCGGGCGGACTCGCGTTGGCGCTGCTTCCGCTCGCGGCCGCGGGCCGGGATTACTTCTGGGTCAATATCGTCACGTACACGTATCTGTTCGCGGGGCTGGCGGTCGCGTGGAACATCGTCGCCGGTTTCGGCGGCCAGTTCTCTCTTGGCCACGGCGTGTTCTTCGCAATCGGCACGTACGCGACCGCGCGCCTGTTCCTGGACTGGCACGTGCCGCCATGGATCGGCGTGCTGCCCGGCGCATTCGCGTGCGCGGTGATCGGTCCGCTGGTGTTCCTGCCGACCTTTCGGCTGAAGGGTTCGTTCTTCGCGATCGCCACACTGGCGTTCAACGAGGTCGGATTCGTCCTGGCCAACTACCTGGAACGTGTCACCGGCGGGCCGCGCGGCCTGCAGGTGCCGTTCCGTGCCGGGCTCGCCAACATGATCTTCGGCGATCCGCGCGCGTACGCGCTGGTGATGTTCGCGTTCCTCGCGACCGCGCTGGTCGTCGTGGTCGTGCTGATGCGCAGCCGCCTCGGCTATTACCTGCTCGCTGTGCGCGAGGACGAGGATGCGGCGCGCGCGGCCGGTATCTCGGTGAGGCGCGTGAAGATCCGCGCCACGGCGCTGTCGGCCGCGCTGACCGCGCTGGGCGGCGGGCTGTTCGCGATGTACGTGCGGACGATCGATCCGCCGACGCTGTTTTCGTTGCCCGATGTCGGCGTGAAGTTCGCTCTGCTGTCGCTGATCGGCGGCATCGGCACGATCGCGGGGCCCGTGCTCGGCGCGTTCCTGATCATTCCGCTCGAAAGCTTCCTGCGCGCCACGCTGGGCGGCGCCGACCCGGGCGTGCACCTGATCCTCGTCGGCCTCGTGATGCTGCTGGCAGCGCTGTTCATGCGGCGCGGGGTCACGGGCGCGATCGGGGATCTGTGGCAGCGCTGGCAGAGCCGGGGCCGGCGATGACCGCATCCTTCTTCGAGGTGCGCGGCGTGGTCAAGCGCTTCGGCGGACTGGTCGCCGTCAACGACGTGTCGTTCAGCGTCGCGCGCGGCGAGATCGTCAGCATCATCGGTCCGAACGGCGCGGGCAAGACCACGCTCTTCAACCTCGTGACCGGACAGCTCGCTCCGACCGTCGGCGAAATCCGCTTCGACGGCGCAGTGATCAACGATCTGCGGCCCGATGCGCGCGCGCGTCTCGGGCTCGGCCGCACGTTCCAGATCGCCAAGCCGCTGCCGGCGCTGACCGCGCTCGAGAACACGATGGTCGGCGCGTTCCTGCGGCATCCCAGGCTCAGGGACGCCGAACGGCGCGGCCACGAAGTGCTGCGCGAAGTCGGGCTGGCGCGCCGCGCCGGGGTTCGCGCTTCGCAACTGACGCTGTCGGAACGCCGCCGGCTCGAGGTGGCGCGCGCGCTGGCGCTCGATCCCGCGCTCGTGCTGCTCGACGAGGTCATGGCGGGGCTGAACGCGAGCGAAGTGTCGGAGTCGATCGACCTGTTCCGCCGGCTGAACGAACGGGGGCTGACCTTCCTCATCATCGAGCACAACCTGAAGGTCGTGCGCGCGTTCTCCAAGCGCGTGATCGTGATCGATCGCGGCGCCAAGATCGCCGAAGGCAACGCCGAGGAAATCCTGTCAATGCCGCAGGTCGTGACCGCCTACCTGGGGACGAGAAAGCGATGAGCCGGCTGCTTTCCGTCGACGGCGTTTCCTCGGGCTACGGGCTGACTCCAGTGCTGCGCAACGTGTCGATGCATGTCGACACCGGCGAAGTGGTGGCGGTGGTCGGCGCCAATGGCGTCGGCAAGAGCACGTTGCTGCGGACGATCACGGGGCTCGTGACGCCGACGCAGGGCGAGATCGTTTTCGACGGCGTGCGCATCGACCGGATGCCCGCGCACGCGATCATCGGCCACGGGCTGGCGCTGGTGCCCGAAGGCGGACGGCTGTTTCCGTTCATGACGGTGCTGGAGAACCTCCAGCTCGGCGCGTTCGGCCCGACCGCGAGGCAGGACCTCAGGCAGAGCCTGGAAGAGGTGATGCACCTCTTTCCGATCCTGCGCGAGCGGGGTGATCAACTCGCCGGGTCGCTTTCAGGCGGTGAGCGGCAGATGTGCGCGATCGCGCGCGCGCTGATGAGCCGGCCGCGGATGCTGATGCTCGACGAGCCGTCGCTCGGCCTGTCGCCCGCGATGCTGGAGAAGGTGTTCGACCTGGTCCGCACCGTGGTGGCATCGCGCGACCTGACGGTGTTGCTGATCGAGCAGAACGTCGCCGATGCCCTCGAGATGGCCAGCCGCGCTTACGTGGTCGAGGGCGGACGGATCGTGAAGACGGCGCCCGGTGCGCAACTGCTCGACGATCCCGACATCCAGCGCGCGTACCTGGGGTTGTAGCGGCCGTGGCGAACAGGAACGCCTTCACGATCGGCGCCGGCGCCGGCTTTGCCGGCGACCGCATCGAACCCGCCGTCATGATGGCGCGCTCGGGCCAGGTCGACGCCATCGCGCTCGAATGCCTGGCCGAGCGCACGCTGGTCAACGCGCTGCGGCTGCGCGAGGCGAATCCGGAATCCGGCTATGACCCGCGGCTCGCGCGCCGGCTGCGTCCGCTGCTGCCCCACGCCGCGCACGGCGTGAAACTGATCTCGAATCTCGGTGCCGCGCACCCCGCCGCCGCCGGGCGCGCGGCGGCGCGGCTGGCGTCCGAGATCGGGCTGCCCAAGCTGCGCATCGCCGCCGTGCTGGGCGACGACGTGCGCGATCGCGTGCACGAGGTCGCGTGGACCCAGCCGGTCGAGGACGGCCAGTGGATCGGCGCCCACGCCTATCTCGGCCTCGACCCGATCGTCGCCGCGCTCGAGGCGGGCGCCGATCTCGTGATCACCGGCCGCGTGGCGGATTCGTCGCTGCTCGCTGCCGCGCCGGTGCAGGCGCTCGGGCTGACCGGCCAGGAGCTCGCGGCTGCGCTCACGGTCGGGCATTTGCTCGAGTGCAGCGGCCAGATCTCGGGCGGCAATCTCACCGAGCCGGGCATCGCGGACCTTTCGGCGGCAGAACTGTCGCGCCTCGGCTATCCGATCGCCGATATCGCTCGGGACGGCTCGGCCGTGATCCGCCTGCTCGACGGCCAGCCGGGGCGCCTGAACCCCGTGTCTTGCACGCTGCAGCTTCTGTACGAGGTGCACGACCCGGGCGCGTACGTCACGCCCGATGCGGTGCTCGACTTCACGTCGGTCGGCTTCGAAGCGCTCGGACCGAACCGCGTACGCCTGACGGGAGCGCGCGCCGCGGCGCGGACCGATACCTTGAAGGTCATCGGCTTTCTCGCGCGGCGCGGGCAGATTGCCGATGTCGAGATCGCGTACTCCGGCAGCCGGGCGCTGGCACGCGCGCGGCTGGCCGCCGACGTGCTGCGCCTTCGCCTGCCACAGGCGCTCGGCATCGAGGAGTTCGTCATCGACCTGGTCGGCGTGGATTCCGTGCTCGGCGCAGGATCGGTCCCGCTCGCCTGCGAGCCGCCGGAAGTGCGCGTGCACGTGTCGGCGCGGTGCCCGGACGTCGAACTCGCGCAGGCGGTCGAGGACGAGGTCTACACGCTGACGATCTGCGGTCCTGCGGGCGGCGGCAGCGTGCGCAGCGAACGACGCGGCCGGGTGGAGTCGATCACCGGCTTTCTGCCGAGCGACAAGGTCCCCACCACGATCGAATGGGCGGGCGCATGAGGATCGGCGACATCGCGGCCGGCCGTGCCGGCGACAAGGCCGACGCGCTCGATCTGACGCTGGTCGCGTACAGCGACCGCGACTACGAACGGCTGGCGCGCGAGCTCACCGCCGAACGCGCCGCGCAGGCGCTGAATCGCGTCGTTCCCGGCCCGGTGCTTCGCTACGCGCTGCCGCGCCTGCGCGCGCTGCATTTCGTCGCCCCCAACGCCCTGCCGGGCGGCGTGCACGCGACGCTGCGCGCGGGCTTGCACTGGCAGAAGGCCGCGATCTGGCTGCTGCTCGATCTCGACCTGAACGTGGACTGAAGTCACCGGAGGTCACCATGGCAAGGAAACGCAAGGTCATCATCACCTGTGCCGTCACCGGCGCGATCCACACGCCGTCGATGTCACCGCACCTGCCGATCACCGCCGACGAGATCGCTGCCGGCGCGATCGGAGCGGCCGAGGCGGGCGCGGCCATCGTGCACCTGCACGCGCGCGACCCGAAAGACGGGCGGCCGTCGCAGGAGCCGGCGCTGTTCGAGCCGTTCCTGAAGAAGATCAAGGCCGCCTCGAACGTCGTGGTCAACCTGACCACGGGCGGCGCGCCGACGATGCTGGTGCAGGAACGCGTGCGGCCCGCGCTGCAGTTCAAGCCCGAGGTGGCATCGCTGAACATGGGCACGATGAACTTCGGTCTGTACGAGATGCTCAATCGCACGAAGGAATTCAAGTACGAGTGGGAGCGGCCGTATCTCGAGGGCAGCTGGGACCGGATCTTCCGCAACACCTTTGCCGACATCGCGTTCATCCTCGAATCGTGCAGCAACAACGGCACGCGCTTCGAAATCGAGTGTTACGACATCAGCCACCTGTACACGGCGGCGCACTTTCTCGAGCGCGGGCTGGTGAAGCCGCCGCTGTTCATCCAGTCGGTATTCGGGCTGCGCGGCGGCATCGGCCCGCACCCGGAGGACGTGCTGCAGATGAAGCGAACCGCGGATCGCCTGTTCGGCGACGACTACGTGTGGTCGGTGCTCGGAGCGGGGCGCAACCAGATGACGGTGGCCACTCTATCGGCCGCGATCGGCGGCAACGTGCGTGTCGGCCTCGAGGATTCGTTGTGGGACGGGCCGGGCCAACTGGCGCGCGACAACGCGGCGCAGGTCCGGCGCATCCGCACGATCCTTCAGGCGTTGTCGCTGGAGGTCGCGACTCCCGACGACGCGCGCGAGATCCTGCAACTGAAGGGCAGGAACAACGTGGCGTTCTGACTCGACGCCGGGGCGGGACAGTCACGAACGAACGGCCGGCCCTGATCCCGGCGAGCGCAACGTCGAGGTGATCCTGTTTGCGACAACGGCCTTGCCGGTGTGCCGGCAAGAGCCGGGCTCGGGCGCCCGGAACCTGTCCGTGGTCAAATCGTGCGTGCGACGGGCCGCTTGGGCTCGCGGTGCGCGGCGCGAGGAGCGCGGGAACGGGTTGAACATCGGATGGCGGCGTGCCTCACCGAAGCTGCGCGCTACGAAGCGTGGTACCACACGAGGCGCGGGGCGTGGATCGGCGACATCGAGTATCGGCTGCTGTCCCGGCTGCTGGCGGCGCAGCCGGGCGAGTCCGTGCTCGATGTCGGCTGCGGAACCGGCTGGTTCACGCGCCGCGTCGCCGACGGGTCGAAGGTGCAGGCGATCGGGCTGGACCCGAATTTCGACTGGCTCGGCCACGCGTACACGCAAGCGGCGAGCGGGGAACTGTTTGTCGCCGGTCGAGCCGAACAGTTGCCGCTGCGTGACAAGAGCGTCGATCGGACCCTGTGCGTGGCCGCGCTTTGCTTCGTTTCGGATCCGGTGCAGGCCGTGCGCGAGATGGTTCGCGTCACGCGCAGGCGGCTCGTGCTCGGCGTTCTCAATCGGCACAGCCTGCTGTATCTGCAGAAGGGCCGGCACGGCGGCCGCGGCGGCTATCGCGGCGCGCGCTGGCACACTGCCTCCGAGATCCGGCGACTGCTGTCGGACTTGCGGCTGCGCGACGTCGAATTGCGCGGCGCGATCATTCTTCCGTCCGGTGGGGCGATCGCCCGCGGCGTCGAAGCGCTGTGGCCGCAGCGCTGGCTCGCCGGAGCATTCCTAGCCGCCGCCGCGAGCATCGCGTGACGGGTTTCGCGTATCGCTGTATTCGAGAACGCAGGTGATCACCATGAAACGTCTGGCTGCAATGGTCATGATGGCGTTGTCGCTGCTCGCGGTGTCCGCGGCGGCGCAGGCGCAGATCGCATACACGACGAAGGACGCGCATCTGCGCGCGGGCCCGCGCCGCGACTACCCGGTCGTCGCCATCCTGCCGGCAGGCATGCAGGTCGCGGTGCAGGGCTGTCTGAGCGACTACAGCTGGTGCGATGTCATCGCCGGCGTCGAGCGCGGGTGGGTCTACGCGGGGAACCTCGACTACGTCTACCAGAATGCGCCGTTGCCGCTGCTCGACTACGGGCCGCAGATCGGCATCGTGGTGATCCCGTTCGTGCTCGGCGACTACTGGGGCCATTTCTACCGCGATCGTCCCTGGTATCCCGACCGCGACCGCTGGCTGCACCAGCCGCGGCCACCGCGGCCCATCGGCCCGGGGCGGCCGCCGCATCCTCCGCCCGGCGCGGCGCCTGCTCCGCCTGCGCACCAGCCGCGGATTCCGCGGCCTGTGCCGGGTCCGCGTTCACAGTCGCCCGGCGCGCCCGCGCCCGGCCGGCCTCATGGCGAGCCATCGCGGCCCGGCGCGCGGGAGCAGCCGCGCCCGCCGCCGTCCCGCAACGTGGAGCAGGAACGGCAACGCTGACGACCGCCGCGCGACCCGTTGCAAAGCGGTCGATTACTGCGTCATGCGTGGGTACATGCGGCTCGCGATCGCCACGACGAGCGCGGTGGCGCCGAACAGCACGGCGAGATCGCGCAGCAGGCCGAACTCGCTGTGCGCGCTGGCGAGCATCACGGCACGCAGGCCGTCGACTGCATAGCTCAACGGGTTGAGGTAGGCGACTGCCTGCAGCCAGTGCGGCATCAGTTCGATCGGATAGATGGCGTTGCTGGCGAAGAAGATCGGCATCGTCAGCACCTGGCCGATGCCCATGAAGCGCTCGCGCGTCTTGACGATGCAGGCGACGATCAGCGAGAAGGTGGAGAACAGCGCCGAGCCGATCCACACGAACAGCGCCGCCAGCAGCATGTCGCCCGGCCGCAGGCTCAGACCGACGCCCAGTGCCGCCGCGCACAGGTAGATCACGATCGCCTGCGACAGTCCGCGCGCGCCCGACGACAGCGCCTTGCCGATCACGAGCGCGCTGCGTGGCGCCGGGCTGACGAGATACCGGTGCAGCGCGCCGAGATCGCGCTCCCAGATCACGGAGATGCCGTAGAAGATCGCGACGAACAGCACGCTCTGCGCCAGCACGCCCGGCGCCAGGAAATCGAGGTAGGGCGTGCCTTCGCGGCTGACGCCGCGCACGTGTGCCATCACCTGGCCGAACAGCGTCAGCCACAGGATCGGCTGCACGGCGCGTGTGAGGAGCTCGAGCGGATCGTGCCTCAGCTTGCGCAGCTCGGTGTCGGTGACGGCCCACGCCTGCGCGACGTAGCCGGCGGCGGCGGATCGGATGGTGCCGGGCTCAGCCATGTTCGCGGACTCCCCGCCGCTCGCTCCGCACGTCGCTGTAACCGCCGCGATCCGCGAGCACCGCGCCGGTGAGCGCCTCGAACACGTCGTCGAGCGTGGCGCCTTCGCCGACCCTTTCCTTCAGCTCCTGCGGCGTGCCGACCGCGACCAGGCGTCCGGCATGCAGCACGCCGATGCGGTCGCACAGCTCGTCGGCTTCTTCCATCTGGTGCGTGGTCAGGACGATCGCCGCGCCGAATTGCTCGCGCAGCGCGCGCACGTGCTTCCAGACCGCGTGCCGCCCGCTTGGATCGAGGCCGACGGTGGGCTCGTCCATGAAGATCACGCGCGGCCGATGCAGCGTGCTCTGCGCGATTTCGAGCCGCCGGATCATGCCCCCCGAGTAGGTCCGAACGAGGCGGTCGCGCACCTCGTCCAGTCCCATCATCGCCAGCGCCTGCGCGATCCGGCCTTCGCGTTCGCGGCGCGGAATCAGATACAGCCGCGCCGACAGCAGCAGGTTCTCGTAGCCGGTCAGCTCGCCGTCGGCCGACAGCAGTTGCGGCACGTAGCCGATACGCTTCCGCACCGCAGCCGGCTCGCGGGCGATGTCGAAGCCCGCCACGTGCGCCGACCCGCCGGTGGGCGGCAGCAGTGTGGTCAGCATCTTGATCAGCGTGCTCTTGCCGGCGCCGTTGGGTCCGATCAGCCCGAAGATCTCGCGCGCCGGTACCGAAAAAGTCACGCGATCGACCGCGACAAGGTCGCCGAAGCGGCGGGTCAGGTCGTTCGCGCCGACTGCGGGCGACAACGGCGCAAGCGTTGGACTGAACGGCGGGGCGGTGTCGTTCATCTGCCACTCGAGTCGTACGCGGAGATTGCATTGTGAACCGCCGCCGGCCGCAGCCGTGGCAGCGATCGAGTGCCGGCGATCCGCGCGCGTGCGGCCGACGGCCCGTTGACGCGCGAGGACGAAGTACAGTCGCGGATACCGAGATAGGTTCTAGAGCATCGCCGGCGTCACCAGCGTCACGCCGCCTGGCGTGACGTGGAAGCGGCGGCGATCCTGTTCCGGACAGACGCCGACCACGAAGTCCGCCGGCAGCCGGCAATTCTTGTCGATCACCGCGCGCCGGACGATCGCGCGCGCTCCGATCTGCGCGTTGGGCAGGATGACCGAGTCCTCGATCGCCGCGCCCGGATCGGCACTGACGTTGCATGACAGCACCGAATTGCGCACGGTGGCGCCGCGCACGATGCAGCCATTGGCGACCAGCGAGTCGATCGCCTGTCCGCAGCGGCCGTCTGCCAACACGAACTTGGCCGGCGGCAGATGGCGAAGCGCCGACAGGATCGGCCAGTCGCGGTCATACAGATCCAGGGGTGCGTCGGCGCGCGTCAGTTCCAGATTCGCTGCCCAGTACGAATCGACCGTGCCGACATCGCGCCAGTAGGCGCCGGGCCGCGCGCCGGCCGCACTGCGCGCAAGCGGATGCGCGTGCACGCGGGCGCCGCCGGCCACCAGCCGCGGCAGAAGGTCATGGCCGAAATCGTGCTGCGAGCCGGCGAGCCTGGCATCGAGCGCCAGTTCGCGCGTCAGCACCTCGGTGTCGAACACGTAGATGCCCATGCTGGCGAGCACGCGGCCCGGCGCATCGGGTAACGGCTTCGGCTGCGCCGGCTTTTCCTCGAAGCGTGTGACGCGGGAGTCGGCGTCGACCTGCATCACGCCGAACTGGCTCGCGCTCTGCAGCGGAACCTCGACGCAGCCGACCGTGACGTCGGCGCCGCGGGCCGCATGGTCGGCGAGCATGCGCCGGTAATCCATCTTGTAGACGTGATCGCCGGCCAGCACGAGCACGAAGTCGGCATGCTCGCGCCGGATCAAGTCGATGTTCTGGAATACCGCATCGGCAGTGCCGCGGTACCAGTTCATGTCGACGCGCTGCTGCGCCGGCATCAGTTCGATGAACTCGCCGATGCGGCGGTCGAGGAAGTTCCATGCCTGCTGCACGTGCGCGATCAGGCTCTGGGCCTTGTACTGCGTGCACACGCCGATGCGGCGGATGCCCGAGTTCACGCAGTTCGACAGCGCGAAGTCGATCATCCGGTACGCGCCGCCGAAAGACACCGCCGGCTTGGCGCGCGTATCGGTCAGGTTCGCCAGTCGCGTGCCGCGCCCGCCGGCCAGCACGATCGCCATCGTGCTGCGTACCAGCGCCGTCGTGTCGCGTACCTGCAGGCCATGGCCGGGACGCTCGGCGCCGCGCTCGGCCCGAGGCGCCGGACGGGCCGACGCCTCGCGAGCGAAGTGCGTCGTCGGCGGCACGAGTTCCACGATGTCGGCCATGGCCACCCCTTCCGGTCGTGCAAGTTGCATGACCTGCGGGCGCGAACTTATGCGGAACTCTGCGCGGGAGATTGAGAATTGTCAGGTCGCTGGACGACGCCCGAACGCGCAATCATGCGCGCGGTCCGACACGCCGCCGATTCCCTTCGTTTCCTAACCGCGGCGGCGCACCGCGCGGTGGCGGCGCCGGCTCCGATAGAACCAGCGCTTCGCCGCTTCGGCCGCTGCCAGGTAGACGACCACGAGAGCGGCGATCAGCAGCAGGAAGGCGAGCGGCGGCGCAGCAAAGCCGAACAGGTCCGCGAGCGGCGTGTACGGCAGCGCGACCGCGATGGCCACCACCGCGAGCGCAGTCGCAGCGAGCCACGGATGCGGGCGGCTGCGCCAGGGATTGCCGCGGGTGCGGATCACGAAGATCACCAGCACCTGGGTGGCCATGGACTCGATGAACCATCCGGTGCGGAACATGGCTTCGCCGGCCTGGAAGACGGCGAGCAGCAGCGCGAAGGTCAGCAGGTCGAACACCGAGCTGACCGGCCCCAGCGTGAGCATGAAGCGGCGGATGAAGTTCGGGTCCCAGTCGTGCGGGCGGCGCAGGTACTCGGCGTCGACGCGATCGAGCGGGATGGGCACTTCGGACAGGTCGTACAGCAGGTTGTTCAGCAGGATCTGCACCGGCAGCATCGGCAGGAAGGGCAGTGCGAGCGACGCCGCGGCCATGCTGAACATGTTGCCGAAGTTGGAGCTGGTGCCCATCATGATGTACTTCATCACGTTGGCGAACGTGCGCCGCCCCTCGATCACGCCGTCGTGCAGCACGGCCAGATCGCGCTCGAGCAGGATCATGTCGGCCGCTTCCTTGGCCACGTCGACCGCGGAGTCGACCGAGATGCCGATGTCGGCATCGTGCAGCGACGGCGCGTCGTTGACGCCGTCGCCGAGGAATCCGACCACGTGGCCGCGGCGGCGCAGCGTGCGCAGGACACGGCTCTTCTGCGCCGGCGACACGCGGCAGAACGCGGTGGCGCGCTGCGCCTGCACCGCGAGCGCGTGGTCATCGAGCTGATCGATCTGCGCGCCGGTCAGCGTCGCCGTCACCGGCAACCCGACCTGCGCGCAGACGTGGTGCGTGACCCACTCGTTGTCGCCGGTCAGCACCTTGACCTGCACGTGGCTGCGGCGCAGTTCCTGCAGCGCGGCCGCAGTGCTCGCCTTCGGCGGATCGAGGAACGCCGCGAAGCCGGCGAGCACGAGCTGAGTCTCGTCGTCGACGATCGCGTGCGCGTGGTCCGGGTCGACCCGGCGCCAGGCGACCGCGAGCACGCGAAACCCTTCCCGGCTCAGCCGCTCGAACTGCGCGAGCGCGGCGTGCCGCGCGGCGTCGTCGAGCGGCTGCAGCCGGTCGGCCGCACCGTCTTCGTACTGCGAGGCCAGCCGCACGACGTCCTCGGGCGCGCCCTTGACGATCAGCAACCGTTCGCCCGCACGCTCGACCAGCACGGACACGCGGCGCCGCTCGAAGCCGAACGGGACCTCGTCGATCTTGCGCCAGCCCTCGATGTTCAGTTCGCCGTGCGCGAGGATCGCGTCGTCGAGCGGGCTGCGCAGCCCGGTCTCGAAGCGGCTGTTCAGGTACGCCAGCAGCAGCACGTGGTCGCTGTCGCGGCCGGCGACATCGACGTGCTGCTCGAGCCGGATCGTCGCCTCGGTCAGCGTGCCGGTCTTGTCGGTGCACAGCACGTCCATGCTGCCGAGATTCTGGATCGACGCCAGCCGCTTGACGATGACCTTCCTGTCGGCCATCCGCAGCGCGCCGCGGGCCAGCGTCACCGACACGATCATCGGCAGCAGTTCGGGCGTCAGGCCGACCGCCAGCGCCACCGCGAACATCAGCGTCTCCAGCACCGGCCGATGCGAGAACGCGTTGACCAGCACGACGAACAGCACCAGCAGCAGCGTCATCTGCAGGATCAGTTGCCCGAAGCGCCGCGTTCCGATCTCGAACGCGGTGGGCGGCGGCTCGGTCCGCAGCGATTCGGCGATGCCGCCGAGGTAGGTGGCGCGACCCGTGCGGACAATCAGCAGCCGTGCGCTGCCGCTCAGGACCGACGAGCCCATGAACGCGGCGTTGCTCGCCGCGACGAGTTCGGTCTCGCCCGCGGACAGGTCGGCGGCTTGCTTCTCGACCGGGAAGGACTCGCCGGTCAGCAGCGACTGGCGGACGAAGAAGTCGCGCGCTTCGAGCACGCGCCCGTCGGCGGGCACCAGATCGCCGGCGGCGAGTTCGACGACGTCGCCCGGAACCAGCGCGGCCGTGGGAAGCTGCACCGCGCGGCCGTCGCGCAGCACGCTGGCGCGCACGGCGACCGACGCCCGCAGGCGCGCCGCGGCGTTGCCCGCGCGGCGCTCCTGCACGAAGTCGAGCGTGACGCTGCCGATCAGCACCAGCGCGATCACCGCGAAGCTGGCGACATCGCCGAGCGCCGCCGAAACGATGCTCGCCGCCAGCAGCAGCAGCACGAGCGGGTTGCGAAAACGCGCGAGGTAGTCGAGCGCCAGCGAACGACGGCGCTTCAGTTCCAGCACGTTGTCGCCGTGCTGCGCATGCCGGCGCGCGGCTTCGTCGCTCGTCAGGCCGGCGTGGGCATCGGCCGCGAGTTCGGCCAGCAGGTCGGCGAGCGGGCGCGTCCAGAAGGGCGCTTCCTGCGTGTCGGCCGAGTCGGGCAAGGCGAGACGCGATTGGCGCTGATTCAAAGCTGGAATCCGATCCACAGCAGCATGCCCTCCGCCACGTCGCGGACCAGTCCGGGTGCAGTCGCGACGTACGGCTGCGCCGTGCGCCGTTCGGCTTCGAACCACGCGGCGAAGCGGCGCACATCGGCGCTGTCGTGGAAGGCGACCATCAGTTCGTAGTTCACGAACAGGCTGCGGTTGTCGAAATTGGCGGAACCGGCCAGTGCCAGCTCGTCGTCGATGACGGCCAGTTTGGCATGCAGCATGGCGGGTGCGAGCCAGATCCGGCCGCCCGCGTGCGCCAGTGCGCGCAGCGCGCGGCTGCGCGCCAGGTCCGACAGGCGATGATTCGATCGCGCGGGCAGCAGCAGATCGACCGCGACGCCGCTCCGTGCCGCGATGGAGAGTGCCATCAGCAGCCCGGCGTCGGGAACGAAGTACGGCGTGGCGAGTGCGATGCGGCGGCGCGCCCGATAGGCCGCCGTGACGAGCAGCGCATAGATCGTGTCGTCGAACTGATCGGGACCCGACGCCACCACCTGTGCACCGCGGGCGGCCTGGCGCGGCGCGCTGCCGGCGGAAAGCGGACTTGCGGGCCGCCCGTTCGCGAAATTCCAGTCGTGCTCGAACAGGTCGCCCGCCTGCTGCACCAGCGGTCCGCGCAGGTCGAAGCTCAGGTCGCGCCACGGCGGCGCCGCGGCCGCGCCATCGAAATACTCGGCGGCGAGGTTGCGCCCGCCGCACCACAGGCGCGCCGCGTCGTGGCCGGCATCGGCCACGATCAGCTTGCGGTGATTGCGCAGATTGGTCCGGCCCTTCAGCGGCGAACTCAACGGCGGCACGAACAGCGTACAGGCGCCACCCGCCGCCGCGAGCCGATCGAGCTTCGGACGGCTGGCCATCAAGTACCCGAGGCCGTCGAGCAGCAGGCGCACGCGCACGCCGCGGCGCGCCGCCTGGCACAGCGCGTCGAGCACCGCGTCACCGAGACCGTCGCGCGCCAGGATGAACGTGCAGATGTCCACGCTGCTTTGCGCGCCGCCGATCACGTCGAACAGCGCGCGGCCTGCCCGCGCGCCGTCCTCGTGCAGGTTGAGTTCGTGATACGCGGCCGGAGCGGGTTGGCCGAGCGCGAGCAGGGTTTCGACTGCCCACGGCTCGCCGGGGCGCGCCGCCGCCGGCGCTGCGGGAACGCCGGCATGCGGCCGCACGAGCTTGCGCGTGCCGAAGGTCAAGTACAGCGGCAGCGCCGCGTAGGGCAGCAGCAAAATGAAAAGGATCCACGCGATCGCCGCGGCCGGCTGCCGCCGCTGCTGCATCGCGTAGGTCGTCACGACGTAGACGAGCACGGCCACGACGGTGACCAGTGCGTGCAGCGTCAGCCAATGGGTGAGACTCGTGCCGGCGGGCATGACGCCGACACTAACCGAGTCGCCACTTTCGCGGAAGAAGCGCCTATCAGCGCGCCGGCAACGACAGCAGCCGGCGCGCCTCGGCCGGCGTGGCGGGGCGGCGCCCGTACTCGGCGCACAACTGCACGACCTGCCTGACGAGCGCCGCGTTCGACGGCGCCAGCGTGTCGCGATCCAGGCGCACGTTGTCTTCCATCCCCGTGCGGCAGTGGCCGCCCAGTTCAAGCGACCAGCGCGCCAGCGTGATCTGGTCCTTGCCGATGCCGGCGCCGGTCCAGGTCGCCTCCGGCGCGAGGCGCTTAAGCGTTTCCACGTAGAACTCGAACACCGCGCGGTCCACCGGCATCGCGTTCTTCACGCCCATCACGAATTGCACGTGCAGCGGCGCGTCGAGCTTGCCGGCCCTCTGCAGCGCGACGGCCGAGAAGATCATCGACAGATCGAACGCCTCGACCTCGGGCTTCACGCAGTAGCGGCGCATCTCGTCGGCCAGCCATTCGACGAGATCGGGCGGGTTGTCGTACACGCGCGTGGGGAAGTTGACCGACCCGGTCGCGAGCGACGCCATGTCGGGCTCGAGCGACAGCATGCCGCCGCGCTCCCGCCCGGCGCCCGAGCGTCCGCCGGTGGAGACCTGCACGATCATCCCGGGGCAGTGCGCGCGGATGCCTTCGATCACACGCGCGAAGCGCGCGGGCGACGAGGTCGGCGTTTCGTCGTCGTTGCGCACGTGCAGGTGCACGAGCGTGGCGCCGGCTTCGAACGCCTCGTGCGTCGATTCGACCTGCTCGGCCACGCTGATCGGCACGGCCGGGTTGTCCTTCTTGCGCGGCAGCGATCCGGTGATTGCCACGGTGATGATGGAAGGCGTCGTCATCTCATCCCCTGCAAGTCAGCCTTCGAACGGCAGCCCGACGTAGTTCTCCGCGAGGGCTGTCTGCGCGGCGGTCGAGCCGATCAGGTAATCGAGTTCGGCGTGCCGGATGCGTTCGTCGAAGCCGCTGGTCTGCGGAAAACGATGCAGCAGTCCCGTCAACCACCATGAGAAGCGCTCGGCCTTCCAGATGCGGCTGAGACACCGCTCCGAGTACGTGTCGATGCCGTGCGCGTCGCCGGCGTAGTACGCGGCCAACGCGCGCGCCAGAAATCGCACGTCGGACGCGGCGAGATTCAGGCCCTTGGCGCCCGTCGGCGGCACGATGTGGGCGGCGTCCCCGGCTAGGAAGAGCCGACCGAACCGCATCGGCTCGGCGACGAAGCTGCGCAGTGGCGCGATGCTTTTCTCGATTGCCGGGCCGGTCACCAGGCCGGCTGCCGTCTCGGGATCGAGCCTTCGCTTCAGCTCGTCCCAGAACATGGCATCCGGCCAGCGTTCGACGCGATCGTCGGCGGCCACCTGGACGTAATAGCGGCTGCGGCTGGGAGAGCGCATGCTGCACAAGGCGAAGCCCCGCTCGTGATTGCAGTAGATCAGCTCGTCGTTGACCGGCGGCGTGTCGGACAGCACGCCGAGCCAGCCGAACGGGTAGACCTTCTCGAAAGTGCGCAGCGCGGAAGAAGGGACGCTGGCGCGCGAGGCGCCATGGAAGCCATCGCAGCCGGCGATGAAGTCGCAGCCGATCTCGTGCGAGGTGCCGTCCTTTTCGTAGCGCACGCGCGGCCGATCGCCGTCGAAATCGTGCAGCGAGACGTGCGCCGCTTCATAGATGGTGGCGAGTCCTTCGTCCTGGCGCGCCTGGATCAGATCGCGTGTCATTTCGGTCTGGCCGTAGACGGTGACGACCCTGCCGGCGAGGCCGCGAAAGTCGATCCGGTGGCGCTGCCCGTCGAAGCACAGTTCGATGCCATCGTGCACTAGCCCTTCGCGGTGCAGTCGGGCGCCGA
Source organism: Pseudomonadota bacterium (assembly GCA_029777935.1). The sequence goes on along the minus strand of JAKORH010000306.1, from coordinate 1,568 downwards.
CGCCGGCTTCGTCGAGCGCATCGACGGTGACCTGCTCGAGCACGCCGGCGCGGATGCGGCCGAGCACGTGCTCGGGGCGGTGCTTCTCCAGCACGACCGTGGCGATGCCGCGCAGGTGCAGAAGCTGCGACAGCAGCAGCCCCGCCGGTCCCGCGCCAATGATGCAGACCTGAGTTCTCAACGAGAGCCCCCCTCGCGTCCTTCCGGCGCCGCGCCCCGCGCTTTGGTCGCGGCGGCGCCGCGGCCGGATGATGGCAGACGCTGGAACGCGAGCCGCCTCCGGCGCCGCCGCCGACCGATCCCGGCGCCGGTCGCGAATGATAGGCGCCACACAGGCGGCGTCGCCGCGAACTGTCGCGCGGGGCGGCGGGCCGGACCGGCCGAGCTGCTTGACGCCTGAATAGTTCATATTTAAAGTATTTGCCGGAACGGGGCCGCGCGCGGCGGTCCGCGGGAGGCACCATGAAGATCGTCTGTATCGGCGGCGGGCCCGCCGGACTGTACTTGGCGCTGCTGATGAAGAAGCTGGGCGCGCACCACGACATCACCGTGGTCGAGCGCAACCGGCCGTACGACACGTTCGGCTGGGGCGTGGTGTTCTCCGACGCCACGATGGACAACATGCGGCGCTGGGATCGCGAATCCGCCGACGCGATCGAGCAGGCGTTCAATCACTGGGACGACATCGAACTGCACTTCAAGGGGCGGGTGCTGCGCTCCGGCGGCCACGGCTTCGTCGGCATCGGCCGCAAGCGGCTGCTGAACATCCTGCAGGCGCGCTGCGAGGCCGTGGGCGTGAAGCTGGTGTTCGAGACCGAAGTCGATTCCGACACCGAGTTCCCGGACGCGGATCTGATCGTCGCCAGCGACGGCATCAACTCGAAGATCCGCACCGGTTACGCGGACGTCTTCCGGCCCGACATCGTCACGCGGCCGAATCGCTACATCTGGCTCGGGACGCACAAGCAGTACGACGCCTTCACGTTCCTGTTCGAGAAGACCGAACACGGCTGGTTCCAGGCGCACATCTACAAGTTCGACGCCACCACGTCGACCTTCATCGTCGAGTGCCCGGAGCAGGTCTGGCGCGCGCACGGGCTGGACCGGGCGGACCAGGCGCAATCGATCGAATTCTGCGAGCGGCTGTTCGCCGCCAACCTGCGGGGCGAGACGCTGATGACCAACGCGCGCCATCTGCGCGGCTCGGCGTGGCTGAATTTCCAGCGCGTCCGGTGCGAGCAGTGGTCGCACTACAACGGGCGCAGCCACGTCGTGCTGATGGGCGACGCGGTGCACACCGCGCATTTCGCGATCGGCTCCGGCACCAAGCTGGCGCTGGAGGACGCGATCGAGCTGGTCGCGCAGTTCCAGCAGAGGGGTGACACGCGCGAGCGCATTCCCGAGGTGCTGGCGCGCTACCAGGAGATTCGCGCGGTCGACGTGGTGCGGCTGCAGAACGCGGCCTGGAATGCGATGGAGTGGTTCGAGGTGTGCGGTGAACGCTACTGCGACCAGCTCGAGCCCGAGCAGTTCATGTACTCGATGCTGACGCGCAGCCAGCGCATCAG
>JAKORH010000305.1 GCA_029777935.1 Pseudomonadota bacterium | reverse complement strand
CGGCTGGTCGACGGCTTCTGGGCGCCGGTGAAGCCGACCTGGGGCATCGACAACCGCACCGCGAGCTTCCGCGTGATCGCGGGCTCGCCGAAGAGTACGCGGCTGGAAACGCGCTGCCCCGGCAGCGACATCAACCCGTACCTCGCGGTCGCGGCGCTGATCGCGGCGGGGCTGCATGGCGTCGAGAAGAACCTGAAGCTCACCGCCAAGCCGATCACCGGCACCAACGTCGGCGCCGAGAACATCCCGCGCGCGCCGCGCTCACTCGCAGCGACGACCGCGATCTTCAAGGACAGTCGCGTCGCGCGCGACTGGCTCGGCGACGATTTCGTCGAGCACTTCGCGCTGACGCGCGAGTGGGAGTGGCGGCAGTGGCAGGATGGGGTGACGGACTGGGAATTGAAGAGGTACTTCGAGATCGTGTGAACCTGCGAGGCCGACTCAACGCGCGATGCAGCCGGTAAGCCGCCCAAGGACTTCGGGCCAGATTGCCGAAGGGCGGTGACGGCACACTGGCAGTTCCCCAGACAACGCGTCGCCGCCTCCACTTCAGTTTCCTTCGGCGAGGACTGGCCATGACAGACAGGAAGCAAGTGCACTTCATGACCGGGATGGACCAACGCGCGGTCCGCGCCAACGGCATCAAGATCAACTTCTGGGTGGGCGGCAACGGGCCACCGGTCCCGCTCCTGCACGGTTACCCGCAAACCGCCCAGATCTGGCACAAGATCGCGCCGCAGCTCGCGCGGCAGTACACGGTCGTCTGCCCCGATCTGCGTGGCTATGGCGACTCCGACAAGCCGCGCGACGGGTATGACAAGACGACCATGGCACGCGATATGCACGAGTTGATGCTGGAGCTCGGACATGCAATGTACGCATTGGTCGGTCACGACCGCGGCGGGCGCGTGGCGCACCGCCAAGCGCTCGAGTACCCCGACGCCGTCACGAGGCTGTGTGTCCTCGACATCGTGCCGACGCACACCGTGTTTGCGAGGACCGACCGGCATCTGGCCGCTGCGTATTGGCATTGGTTCAGCTTCCAGGCACCTGACTTGCCCGAGATGATGATTTCGGCAGCTCCGGAGGCGTTCCTGCGCCACATGTTTCGCGCGCTGACGTTCCGCGCGGGGGCCATCGAGGAGCCCTTGGTTCAGGAGTACTTGCGCGCGTTCGCTTTGCCGGGAACGATCCGCGCCACGCTGGAGGATTATCGTGCGGCGGCGACCCGCGATTTCGAGGACGACGAGCGCGACCTTGCAAAGCGCGTGCGCTGCCCGGTGCTGGCGATCTGGGGCGAGTACGGCAAGATGCACGCAATCTTTGATGTAATCGCGACTTGGAAGGAGAAGGCGGAGACGGTCGGGGGCCATTCGCTCCCCTGCGGCCATTTCATTCCCGAAGAAATGCCCGAGGAATTGCTGGCGGACCTGCAGACCTTCTTGGGCGGCGAGGCAGCCTTCGGTCACGCAACCGCCCGCTGATCACAAGTCTCATGGGCGAATCGCCCAGCCGTCGGCCTTCAACCGCGACGCCGAAGGCGTTCGGCGCGTTCATCTGGGCCCCCACCGCAGACATGGGCCGGTACATCGCATTGATGACGCTGATCACCGCCGCCAACGGGGAGTTCGAGGCGCCGCTGCAGTCGGCGTTCAAGCACCAGACGCTGGCCGGCAACCTGCCGCTGCCGCTGCGCTGGAATTTCCACCGCCTGATGCTGGCGCAGAGCATGACGCTCTGCCAGGACGACTGCGCCCGTCACGCCGTCGCGCCGGCCAGCTTGTGCACCAGCTCGCGCTCCTGTTCGAGCGCGGCGGCCGTACCCGCATAGGCGACGCGGCCGTCGTCGAGGATGTAGGCGCGGTCGGCCACGCTCAGCGACAGCGGGACGTTCTGCTCCACCAGCAGCACGGCGAGCCCTTCCCCGCGCATCGCCCGAACCACGTTCATCACTTCCTGCACCACGAGCGGCGCCAGTCCCTGCGACGGCTCGTCGAGCAGCACGATGCGCGGGTTGAGCAGCAGCGGGCGCGCGATGGCGAGCATCTCCTGCTCGCCGCCCGAGAGCTGCCGCCCGAGCTGGCCCTTGCGCTCGCCCAGGCGCGGAAACAGCGCGAACACGCGCTCGAGGCTCCAGGGCCCGGAGCGCACCGCGGGAACGCGCAGGTTCTCGAGCACGGTGAGGTTCGGAAAGATCCGGCGCCCCTCCGGCACGTATCCGACGCCGAGCCGCGCGATCCGGTAGGCCGGCCAGCGCGTAACGTCCTTGCCGAGCAGCGTGACGCTGCCTTCGCGCGGGGCAGTCAATCCCATCAGGCTGCGCAGCGTGGTGGTTTTGCCGGCGCCGTTGCGCCCGAGCACGGCCACGATCTCGCCCTCGCCGACGTCGAGCGAGACGCCGTGCAGGATGTGGCTCTTGCCGTAGAAGGCGTGGACCTCTCGTGCTTGCAGCATGGAGCTCATTGCGCCGCCGCCTCGCCGAGATAGGCGGCGCGCACCTGATCGTGGCACGAGATCTCCGCGGGCGTTCCTTCGGCCAGCAGGCGGCCACGATCGAGCACGCTGATGCGCTGCGCGATGCCGAACACGATGCTCATGTCGTGCTCGATGAACAGGATCGAGAGCTTCCGTTCGGCATGCAGGCGCCGCACGAGCTCGACCATGCGCTCGGTTTCCGCGTCCCCCATCCCGGCCGTTGGTTCGTCGAGCAGCAGCAGCCGCGGATTCATCGCGAGCGCCAGCGCGATCTCCACCACGCGCTGGTCGCCGTGCGGCAGTTCGCCGACGACGCGCGCCGACTTGTCTTCGAGGCCCACCGCGCCGAGCAACTCGTCGATGCGCCGCGCGACCTCGGCGCGCGCCGCGCGCGGCAGCCACGGTCGCGCATTCAGTCCGGCGGCGGTCTCCACGGCGAAGCGCACGTTCTCGTAGACCGACAGGTCGTGGAACACCTCGGTGATCTGGAAGGTCCGCACGATGCCCAGCCGCACCCGGTTCACGACCGGCAGCTCGCCGATCTCGCGCCCGTCGAACCAGATGCGACCGGCGCTCGGCGCGACGAACCCCGTGATGAGATTGAAGAACGTCGTCTTGCCCGCGCCGTTGGGTCCGATCATCGCGCGCAGCTCGCCCTCGCGCATCTCGAAGGTCAGATCCTGGACGGCCTGCAGCCGGCCGAAGTGACGGCTGACGCCGGCGAGACGCAGCATGCTCACGAGGCACCCCCGCGCCGCGCGACCATCCCGAGGATGCCCCTGGGAAACAGCAGCACGATCAGCACGAACAGCAGGCCGATGAACGTCATCCAGTTGTCGGTCAGGCTCGACAGGTAGTCCTGCGCCACCACGAAGATCACGACGCCGAGCAGCGGGCCCCAGAAGCGGCGCATGCCCCCCAGCACGATCATGATCACGAAGTCGCCGGACAGGATCCAGTGCAGGTCCTGCGGCGAGGTGAAGTTGAACAGCAGCGCGTTCAGCGTTCCCGCGAGCCCCGCGAACAGGCCGGAGACGGCGAACGCCGCCCAAAGGTACAGATCGCTGCGCACGCCGAGGAACTGCGCGCGGCGGCGGTTCTCGCGGATCGCGAGCCAGGTGTGTCCCAGCGGCGACGCGAGCAGGCGGCGCATGATGAACACGGCGACGACGAAGCAGACGAAGACGAGGTAGTAGTACTTCGTGTCGTCGCGCACGTCGAACGCCCAGCCGCCGAAATGCAGCGGCTGCCGCTCGAATCCGGCCAGTCCGTCCTCCCCTCCCGTGACGCCGTTCCAGCGCACGGCGACGAAGTAGAAGAGCTGGCCGATCGCGATGGTGATCATCGCGAAGTAGATGCCGCGCCGGCGCATCACCAGCGGCCCCAGCAGCGTGGCGGCGATGCCGCCCGCAAGCGTGCCGACCAGGATCGCGAGCGGCGTCGACGGCGCCAGGTACTTGAGCGTCATCCCCGCCCCGTAGGCGCCGAGCCCGAAGTACGCGGCGTGGCCGAACGACAGGCCGCCGGTGAAACCGAGCAGCAGGTTCAGCGCCAGCGCCGCGAGGCCATAGACGAGGATCTTGGTGCCCAGGGCCGTGTAACCGCCCGCGTAAGGCAGCCAGAACGGCAGCAGCGCGAGCGCGAGCCAGAGCACGGCGGACGCGCCGCGGCGCCATGTCATTCGAACAGGCCTTCCTGCCCCAGCAGTCCGCGCGGGCGGATCACCAGCACGATCAGCATGATCAGGTAGATCACGGCCTCGCTCGCGGCGGGATAGTAGGTCGTGGCGATGCCGGCCGCCGTGCCGATGATCAGGCCGCCGAGGATGCTGCCGACTAGGCTGCCGATGCCGCCGACGATGATGGCGACGAAGCTCGGCATGATGAGACTGTTGCCCATCGGCGGCGTCAGCCCGAGCACGCCCGCGGCCAGCACCCCCGCGAGACCCGCGAGCAGACAGCCGAGGCCGAAGTTCAGCGCGCGCAGCAGGTAGATGTTCACGCCGAGCGCGGAGACCGTCTCGAGGTCCAGCGTTCCGGCGCGGATGCGCACGCCGAGCCGCGTGTACCGCAACAGCAGGTACAACGCGAACGCGGCGACGGCGACGATGCCCACCACCAGCAGCCGATAGCCGGTGATGAAGAACAGCACGCTGCTGACCGGCGAGTTCAGAACGTCGGGCACCTGGAACGGCAGGCCGGCGGGCCCCCAGATCCGACGCGTGACGTCCTCGATCACCAGCGCCAGGCCGAAGGTGAGCAGCAGCGTGTAGAGCGGATCGGGCCGCTTGTACAGCGGGCGGATCAGGATCGGCTCCACCACCAGCCCGATCGCGCACGCCGCCAGCGGCCCCGCGACCAGAGCGCCCCAGAAGCCCAGGTATGGCTCGAGCGTATAGGCGAGATAGGCGCCGATGACCAGGAAGCCGCCGTGCGCCATGTTGATGACCGAATTCAGGCTCAGGATCAGCGCGAGGCCCAGCGCCATCAGTGCATAGAACGCCCCCTGAATGAGGCCGTTGAACACGTTGAACAGCAGCAGCTCCATTCAGCAGGCCTTCCCGGAAACCGGGGTTCGGTCAGGCGAACCGCGGGCGAACCGCGGCGGCCGCGCGGGGCGCGGCGGACGGTCACATCGGATAGTCGAGCTTGCAGCCGGTCTCGCTCTCCGGCAGCGCCGCCTTGTCGCCGGGGACGATCTCGGCCACCTTGAACAGGTCGGGATACTTGCCTTTGGCGATGATCTCGCCGGGGAACTCGCTCGACATGAGCTGGTGGTCGCCGGGGCGGAAGTACACCTTGTTCGGCTGCAGCTTCACTTGCGGCGGCAGCTCGAGGCCCTCCAGCCCCTTCGCGAACTTCACCGGCTCGATGCTCTTGGCGCGCGCCGCGCCGAGCGCCAGCGCGTGCAGTCCCGCGTAGCCGAACCACGTGCGCGCGCTCGGATAGCTGCCGTCCGGATAGGCCTTGCGGTAGCGATCGACCCATTCCTTGACGTGCGGCGTGCCGGGTTGGTTCCAGTACCACTCGAGCGTCCACCAGCCCAGGCGGGCTTCGGGCGGCAGCGCTCGCAGCACCTCGAGCTCGGACAGGCCGCCACCGATCGGCATCTTCCTCTGCAGCCCGAACTGGACCGCCTGCTTCATGCAGTTGAGCAGATCCTGGCCGTCGACCAGCAGGACCAGCACCTGCGGATTGGTCGATTGCGCCTTGATCAGATAGGAGGAGAAGTCCGTCGTGCCGAGCGGCGACAGCGAGTTGCCGAGCACGGTGCCGCCCATCGACTTAAGGATCTTCGCGTACGCCTCCTGCAGCGTGTGGCCGTAGGCGTAATCGGGCGTGATGAAGTACCACTTGCCGCCGAACTTCTTGTACAGAGTCCCGGCGAGCCCGTTGGCGAGCATGTACGTAGTCGTGCAGATGCGGAACGTCGTCCAGTGACACTGGCTGCCGGTCACCGGGTCGGTGTGCCCGCCCGTAACCATGTACACCGTACCCTTCTGGTGTGCGACCTGGTTGACCGACAGCGCGGTGGCCGACGACACGGCGCCCATCAGCATGTCGCACTGGTCCTTCTCGAGCAGCTTGTGCGCCTTCTGAGCGGCGAGGCCCGCGTTGGCGTTGTCGTCTTCGACGATGAGTTCGACCTGGCGGCCGAGGATGCCGCCGGCGGCGTTGACTTCGGCCAGCGCCAGCTTCGCGCCGCGCACTTCGCTGTCGCCCTCGGCGGCGTAGGTGCCGGTCAGCGGATCGTGCATGCCGATGCGGATCGGCTTCTCGCCCGCGCCGTACGAGAGGACCGGCGTGGCCACCAGCGGCGCGGTTCCCAGCGCCAGTGCCGCTTTCAGTGCGTCGCGACGGGTGAAGTGATCCATGATCGGGCTCCTGGAATTTGCGTGCTTGTTGCCGAGGTCCGTGAAGAGCGTCCGCCGCGCCGCGGCAAGCGCAACATGCGCGCACTCTAGGGGCCCGGCTGCCCGCCTGATGTCGGGAAAGCTTGACGAATCGCGTCCGCGAAACTTGGCGGACACCGGCGTCTTTCTCGACCGAACCGAGCCGGGACGGGAATCGGCACGGGTGGGCCGTCGCGTCTTTCGCTACGCTCCCCCTCCGATGCCGGCCGCGCATTGACGGGCGCGGCTGCAATCAACGTGTTTGCCTGGTTCGAGAAGCTCGTCGATCCCTACCCCGACGCGCCGCCGGCGGCGCCGCCGCGCACCTTCGGTGCGTTCATCTGGGCCGCCACCGCCGGCACCCGGCGCTACATCGCATTGATGACGCTGTTCACCGCGGCCATCGGCGCCTTCGAGGCGCTGCTGTTCGCGATGCTGAGCCACGTGATCGACTGGCTGGCCGCCGCGCGGCCGCAGACGTTCTGGCACGAGCACGGCGCGACGCTGGCGGCTCTGGCGCTGGTGCTGGCAGGCAGCATCGCGCTGGCGCTCGCGCAGTCGGCGTTCAAGCACCAGACGCTCGCCGGCAACCTGCCGATGCGGCTGCGCTGGAACTTCCACCGGCTGATGCTGGCGCAGAGCATGACCTTCTTCCAGGACGAGTTCGCCGGCCGCATCGCGACCAAGGTGATGCAGACCGCGCTCGCGGTGCGCGACGCGTGGATGGTGTTCGCCGACATCCTGGTCTACGTGGTCATCTATTTCGTCACCATGAGCGCGATCCTCGGCGGCTTCGACCTGCGAATGATCGGGCCGTTCGCGCTGTGGCTGGCGTTGTACGCGGTGTCGATGTGGTACTTCGTGCCGCGGCTGGCGCGCGTGGCGCAGGCGCAGGCCGACGCGAGGAGCCTGATGACAGGCCGCATCACGGACGCGTACACCAACATCGCCACCGTCAAGCTCTTCTCGCACTCGCAGCGCGAGGCGGGCTATGCGAAGAGCGCGATGCAGGAGTTCATGACGACCGTGCACCGGCAGATGCGCTACGTCACCGGCTTCGAGACGGTGAACCAGATTCTCAGCGTGGTGCTGATCGGCTCCACCGCGGGACTGTCGCTGTGGCTGTGGTCGCGCGGCGACGCCGGCGTGGGGATCGGCGCGGTCGCCGCCGCCGCGGCGATGGCGATGCGGCTGAACGGCATCTCGCACTGGATCATGTGGGAGATGGCGGCGCTGTTCGAGTACGTCGGCACGGTGCAGGACGGCATGCTGACGCTGTCGAAGGCGCACTCCGTGGTCGACCGCGCCGGCGCACGCCCGATCGCGGTCACGCGCGGCGAGATCCGCTTCGAGCACGTGACGTTCTCGTATGGCGGTCCGCGCAAGGTGATCGACGACTTCTCGCTCACGATCGCGGCGGGCGAGAAGATCGGGCTGGTGGGCCGATCGGGCGCGGGCAAGAGCACGATCGTCAACCTGCTGCTGCGCTTCTACGACCTGCCGCAGGGGCGCATCCTGATCGACGGCCACGACATCTCCCACGTCACGCAGGACAGCCTGCGCGCGCAGGTGGGCATGGTCACCCAGGACACGTCGCTGCTGCATCGCTCGGTGCGCGAGAACATCGTCTACGGCCGCCCCGACGCCACCGACATCGAGATGGTCCGCGCCGCCGAGCGCGCCGAGGCGCACGACTTCATCCTGTCGCTCGCCGATCCGAAGGGCCGGCACGGCTACGACGCCCATGTGGGCGAGCGCGGGGTGAAACTCTCCGGCGGCCAGCGCCAGCGGGTGGCGATCGCGCGCGTGATGCTGAAGGACGCGCCGATCCTCGTGCTCGACGAGGCCACCAGCGCCCTCGACAGCGAGGTCGAGGCGGCGATCCAGGGGAGCCTCTACCGGCTGATGGAGGGCAAGACGGTGCTGGCGATCGCGCACCGGCTGTCAACGATCGCCGCGATGGACCGGCTGATCGTGATGGACCACGGCCGCATCGTCGAGCAGGGCAATCATCAGAGCCTGCTCGCGTTCGGCGGCATCTACGCGCGGCTGTGGGCGCACCAGAGCGGCGGCTTCCTCGGCGCGGAGGACGACGAGGACGCAGGCCCGGTGCTCGCTTCCGTCACCCCGGCCAAGGCCGGGGCCCAATTTGCGGCGATCGAGAACTTGGGCCCCGGCCCCGGATCAAGTCCGGGGCAGGCTCTTCGCCGCGGCGACGAGAAGTTTCACCACGAGTAGCGAACCGTGTAGCGCACGGTCACCTCCTCACCAGCAGGCACCGTCACCGGGAAGTACACGCTGCGCGCGTCGTCCTTGCGATAGGCGTGGCTCTTCGACGTGATCTCCCAGTTGACCCAGCGATACAGCACTTCCTTGACCTGCACCTCGACCGGTTCCTTCTTCGCGTTGCGCAGCCGGATTTCGATGTCCTCGCTCATCGTCTTGCGCGACGTGTCGACCTTGAAGTCGACTTGCCGCCGCTCGCCGACCACGTCGAATGCGGCTCCGAGCTTCAGCAGCACCTTCTCGTTCCTGGGCGTGTGGTCGATCGCGTCCTCGCCGATGAATTCGAGCGTGCGGTCGGCCGGGTCGAGCTTCGACACGCGCACGCGGCCGCGCGGCAGCGGCATGCCGAGGTTGGCCGCTTCCGCATTCCTGAACTGCAGGTAGACGTCGACCTGCCTGTTGCTGACCACGCCATAGCCGCGGTCGGTGGCAGGGCTAGGCAGGAAGCCGTAACCGCCGTCGGGCCGGCCGTAGTAGACGAGCGTGCGTTCGCACGGCACGCCACGCGCGACCGGAAACAGCTCGATCTGCTTGGTCGAGTTGTCGGGCAGCGTGGTCGGACGTCCGAGCGTGTACAGGTGGTATTCGAAGAACGCCTTCTCCGCGAAACCTTCCGCCGCGGCATCGCGCGCCATCATCGGCGACGCGGCCTTCGCCGACGCGGCGCGGCCGGCGACCGGCGCCCGATGCACCTCGCCTGCCACCAGCTTCAACTTCGCGTCCGGGTAGCTCGCGCCCGACGTGTTGACGATGCTGACCCACGCGCCGACCTCGAGCCTGCAGTCGCCGTGGTTGCGACCTTCGGCGAAGGTGACGTTGTAGTCGGCCCACCACGTGATGCCCTGCGTCTGATAGGCGACGCGCGTGCGCTGCATGCCCGCGTTCTTCGCGTCGACGTTCCACACCAGAGTGGGCCGCGTGATCAGCCCGCCCGGCAGCGCGGGCAGCCTGACGCCCGCGTTGTGCGGCAGGATCTGCACGCCGCCGTCGTCGCGTTTCAGCACGATGCCGCCCTGCGTGGACAGCAGCGTGCCGCTGAACGATTCGGTCGACTGGCCGCGGACCTGCTCGACCGCGATCTGGCGGTCGACGAACTTCTGCAGCAGCTTGTCGGTGCTGACCAGATCGAACTGGAAGTTCTGCTCGCGCACCGACGTGCCCTTCGGATCGGTCAGCGATTCGAACATCACCGTGGTCGGGTCGATCAGCGCCGCCACGTCGCTGAACTTCACTTCGTTGCGGCCGCGCGCAAGTTCGATCTCGCGCTCCTGCCGCACCACCGCGTAACCCGGCACGCCGCCGCGCCCGGGGAAGCGGTAGTTCTCGGGCGCGATCGCTCCCGGGCTTGCGCTCGAGTAGATGGTCAGCGCGGTCGCGCCGGGCGGCTGCGCGAAAGCGGGCAGGCTCGCGAGCGCGGCCGCGAGCGCGGCGAAACGGTGAACGGGCATCGACGCCTCCTGCGCGGCAAAGGTACACGCGCATTGAACGTCTCCGCGATCGGAACAGGGTTAACCGGCTGGCCGCCGCTGCTCCGGTCGCACGCGCGGCGCAAGGACCAGCTCGGCCGCGTCGCCGTCGATCAAGCGTCCCTGCGCATCGACCAGCGGCTGGTCGAAGTCGTTCCAGCCGCGCACGCCGGTCTTCAGCGACACCACGTCGGCGAACCCCATCTGCCGCAGCACGTCGGCGGCGAGCAGCGAGCGGTTGCCGGAGCGGCACACGACGACGATCGACTCGACGGCGCGCGCGGCGAGCGCGGGAACCGTCTCGTCGTAGTCCCATTCGCACGCCTGCTCCAGCACGCCGCGCGGCACGTTGACCGAGCCCGGGATGCGCGCCTGCGCGAACTCGGACGGTTCGCGCACGTCGAGCAGCAGCGGCGGCGTCGCGCGCGCGAGCGCCTGCGTCAGATCCCACGGCTGGATCTCGCGCACGCGCGTCTGCGCGTCGGCGAGCAGGTCGGCGTAGCGTTTCATCGTTCGGTGTCGAAATGCGTGTCGCGCCGGCGGAGGCCGGGGCCCAATTTGCGGCGATCGAGATTAGGCCCCGGCCTGCGCCGGGGCGACGGCAAGTTTGCTCCTGCCGCGCCGTTACTCGTAGCTGAACCCGTCGGCAAAATCCTCGAACTGCCGCAGCTCGTCATCGCTGATCTCGCCGAGCTGCCAGCGCAGGCGCGCGATTTCGCGCATCGCCTCGGCCCGCGCGGGCTTGCTGGTCAGCAGGTCGAGCTTGCGCTGCAGCGCTGCCAGCCGCTGCCGCAGCGGCGCCGCGTCCTGGTGTTCGGTACCGCTCATGGCGCGCGCAGCACCACGGGCGGCGCGCCGCGGTTGGCGAGGCTGCGCATCTTGAACTGATAGCTCTCGCGCAACGGCGAGCATGCATTGACCGGACACACCGATTTGCAGCGCGCGACGGGAAAGTAGCCGTCGCACTCGACGCAGGTTGCGGCGTCGATCATGTACTGGCTCGCGCCGGCGCGGATCGCGCGCACCGGGCACTCGTACTCGCACGCGCTGCAGTTGATGCACTCGCAGGAGACCATGTACGCCATCGGCGTCTCACTGCACGGGCTGCGCGAACACGCCGGCGAGCCCCGCGGCGGCGACGCGCCGGCGCAGCTTCGCCACGTCGGTCGTGTACAGGTCGCGCTCCTGCATGCGCCTGAAGTAGCCGGCGCCGGAGAACGTGTACTTCTCGCGCATGCCGGCGTCGGTCTGCATGCGATCGCGCACGTGCGCGATCGCATCGCCGACCGCGAGCGTGTCGGGCAGCGTCAGCAGCGCCTTGCCGGCGGCCTTGCGCACGGCGTTGTGGCCGGCCAGCGTGCCGGTGACGATCGCCTCGGTGTGACCGACCAGCAGTCCCGCCTTCTCGCCGCCGCAGAACAGGTTGTCGACGTCGCCCTGCACCTGCATCGCGTCGTCGCGCGGCGACAGCGCGGCGTAGCGCATCGAATTGCCGAGCGTGCCCGCGTACGGATCGTCGTAGCGCACGTTCTCGAAACCCGCCACCTGGCGCAACTGGTGCAGCGGCATGTGCGAGGTCATCAGCTTCGCGCGCCCGGTGTCGAGCACGATGATGTTGCGCGCGTAGTCGCCGGACGCGTACTGCTGGCACGCCTTGCCGGCGAGCTTGCTCTCGTCGACGAGCTGCGACGGCAGCGGAATCACCAGCAGCCCTTCGCGCTCCAGCTTGTGGGCCAGCTCGGGCGCCAGCGTGTCCTTGGAGAATTCGCACGAGCCGCTCATCGCACCGACCGTACCGTCGGCCTTGCGGCCCTGCTTCTCCGTTATGCCGGCCAGCCCGGTGACGCTCGCGCGCGGGCCGAAGGTCGGGCAGCGCATGATGCACATGACGCAGCCGTTGCCGGCCTCGGTGCAGAAGCTTTGCGGCCCGAACGATCCGGTGGTGTCGACGAACACGTCGCCCTCGATCGCCGTCTCGTTCTCGAGCTTGACCGCGCGGATCGCGCCGTTGGGCTTGACGAGCCCGTTGACACGGGCGAGCAGCCAGATCTCCACGCCGGCGGCAAGCAGCTTCTGCTTCACGCCCTGCTCGATCCACGCCACGTCGTAGATCGACGCGTGCTGATGGCCCGGAAACGCGAGGTTGCGGTGGCGCGAGTTCGCGTCGCAGACCTCGAACAGTGCACCGCCGCCGAGCGCGATCATTTCCTCGGCGGCGGTGAAGCGGCCGTTGTTGCGCATGATGCCGCCGACCAGCCCCGTGCCCAGCAGGCTGTCGCTGCGTTCGAGCAGCACGACTTCGGCGCCGGCCTGGCGCGCCGCCAATGCCGCCGCGCATCCCGCCCAGCCGCCGCCGGTGATGACGATTCGACTCATGACACGACTCCCTGCAATGCCGCGCGCGTGGCGGCGAATCCCGCCGCACACGCGGCGATGTTGCGATCGACGCTGCCGTGCGGCACGTGGCGCGCGAGGCTGCGTTCCAGTGCATCGGCCGAGACCGCCTCGGTCAGCGCCGCCACGCAGCCGAGCGCGACCACGCCGGCGGCGATCGGCTTGCCGGTGTGCTCGCGCGCCAGTTGCGTGATCGGCACCGTGATCGCGCCTTGCGGCGTGCGCTTGACTTCGGTGGCATCGGCGATCACGTGGGCACCGGGCTTCAGCCCCCGCGCGTAGCGGTCGGCGGCGGCCTGCGTCAGCACGACCAGCGCGTCGGGATGGTCGGCGTTCGGATACGTGATCGGATCGGCTCCGATCACCACGTCGACCATGCTCGGCCCGCCCCGCGTGGCCGAACCGTAGTCGCCGCGCTGCGTGGCCCACAGTCCTTCTTCGAACACGGCGGCTTCGCCGAGCACGGTGCCGGCGAGCTTCACGCCTTGCCCGCCAAAGCCGGCGATGCGCACTTCGTAGCGCGGTTGCGCGCGCGCCAGCGCCGGTGCGCTGCACGTTGGAGGCCCGGCCGGCCCGGCGCGCAGCGGCGCGGCCCAGTCGCGATACGCAGTGAAGTACTCGGGCCACGGCGCCTCGTTCAGCACGCCGGTGGGCAGCGACGGATCGACCGTCACGCCGAGCACCGAGAAGCCCGGCGTGGCGAGCGCGCGCGCAAGGAGGCGCGCCAGTTCGTCCGGCTCGTTCAGATTGCCGCGGCCGACCAGCGCTGCGCCGAGCGCGGTCACCCAGTCGAGCGGTCGCGATGGCGCCTCGAGCGCCTTCTGCTGCGCCGGTACTTCCCATCCGGTGCGGTCGAGTTGCGCCGTGCGCGTCAGCTCGGCGCGCAACAGCAGCAGTGTCATGCCGATGTTCCGCCGCGCGGCGTGGATCAGGTGATTGGTGCCGAGCGTGACGCTGTCGGAGTTCATGATCAGCACCAGCGGCGTGGCCGGCTTCGCTGCGCGCAAGCCGATCGCCAGCGCGATGTTGCGCCCGGGCGGTCCCTGGATGAACGACAGCGGCGCCGGTCCGTTGCGCGCGTCGCGCCGGTACGGCAGGTCGGGCAGGCTCGACAGGACGATCGGCGGCTCGCGCGGATCGAGGGTGCCCGTCACCGCGCAGATGCTGTCGAGCAGGAGCTGCCAGTTGGTGGCAAAGGCGCGGTCGTCGCTCATGTGAGCCGCACTCTCGTGTCATTCCCGCGCAAGCGGGAATCCAGAGACTCTGCGCGAAAGACACTTGGTCCCCGCTTGCGCGGGGACGACACGGCATTCGAGGTGTCATTCCCGCGGAAGCGGGAATCCGGCACACCCAACGTCACTGGATGCCCGCGTTCGCGGGCATGACAGGGCAGCCGAACGGTTGCTTCGAATTTCATTGCGTACTCGGCGCGGTCTCGATCGCCGCCAGGATCTGCTCGGGCGTGATCGCCAGCCCGTCGGCGCGGTGCACGCCCTCGACTCGCGCGCGCCCGGCGGCGAGGCGCTCGACCTCGAGCCGGATCTGTCCGAGGTTCATCTCGGCGACGATCAGCCTGGGTGTGCGCGCGGCCAATGCGCGCAGCGCGGCCTCGGGAAACGGCCACAGCGTCAGCGGCTTGAAGAGTCCGGCGCGGATGCCCTGTGCGCGCGCCAGCGTCACGGCGTGCGCGGCCGAGCGCGCCGTCGCACCGTAGGCGACGAGCGCGACCTCGGCGTCGTCGAGATCGCTTTCCTCCCATTGCAGGATCTCGTCGAGGTGGCGGTCGATCTTGGCGTTCATGTGCTGCCACCAGCGCGCGACGACTTCCGGGTTCTCGGTCGGAAAGCCATGCTCGTCGTGCAGCAGCCCGGTCACGTGGTAGCGATAGTCGCTGCCGAACGACGCCAGCGGCGTCACCTCGCCGGCACCGAACGCGAACGGCTTGTACGCGGACGGCGGCTCGGCCGGCGCCGGCCGCGCCAAGGCCGGCGGCGCGCCGTCGAGTTCGACCCTTTCCTTGAGCTGCGCGACGATCGCGTCCATCAGCAGCACGACCGGCGTGCGGAAGCGCTCCGACAGATTGAACGCGCGCACGGTCAGCCGGTACGCCTCCTGCACGCTCGACGGCGCCAGCACGATGATCGGATGGTCGCCGTGCGTGCCCCAGCGCGCCTGCATCACGTCGGCCTGCGCGGCCTTGGTCGGCAGCCCCGTGCTCGGTCCCACGCGCTGCACGTTGACGATCACACACGGAATCTCGGCCGCGACCGCGAAGCCGAGGTTCTCCTGCATCAGCGAGAAGCCCGGGCCGCTGGTCGCGGTCGCGCTCTTCAGGCCGCCCAGCGACGCGCCGATGATCGCCGCCATGCTGGCGATCTCGTCTTCCATCTGGATGAACACGCCGCCGACTTCAGGCAGACGGCCCGACAGGATTTCGGCGATTTCGGTCGACGGCGTGATCGGGTAGCCGGCATAGAAGCGGCAGCCGGCGGCGATCGCGCCTTCGGCGACCGCTTCGTTACCGTGCATGAAGCAGACGTTCGACATCGGCGGTCTCGCTTTCCGGCTCGGGAGGAATCACTTCGATCGCGAAGTCGGGGCAGTGGCGCTCGCACGCCTTGCAGTTCACGCACGCCCCGAGGTGCGCCGCTACGGGGTAGCCCGCGGCGTCCGCCACCAGCACGGACTGCGGGCACCACGCCACGCACAGCCCGCACGCCTTGCACAGCTCGCGGTACAGGTTGATGCGGTAGATGCCGCGTTCGACGACGGTCATGCGTCGCTCTTGTCGACCAGCGCCCGATAGCGCTGCGCGTAGTCGGCCGCGCCGCGCCGCTCGAAGATCACGCCGCGCGGCACGCGCGCATCGGGCTGCATCGGCGCCGGCGCAGCGCCGGCGGACAGGCGCAGCGGCAGCGCGGCGCGCCTGAGCAGCACCGGATTCACGCGTCGCGTCTGCGCATCCATCGATTTCATCATCTGCGCGGCGTCACCCAGCTCGTTCATGCGGCCGTACAGCACGTGGCAGTTGCTGATCACCTCGACCAGCGCGAAGCCCGGCGCCCGCAGCGCGCGCTCGATGAGCTTGGTGAGCGCCGCCGTGTGATTGACGGTGGCGCGCGCGTAGAAAGCCGCCCCGGCCGCGCGTGCCAGCGTCTCGAGGTTCAGCGGCCGCTCGAACGAGCCGGGCGCGGAGGTCGTGGTGCGGCCGCCGACCGGAGTGGTCGGCGACACCTGCCCGCCGGTGAGTCCGTACACCGCGTTGTTGACGACGATTGCGGTGAGCCCGATGTTCCGCCGCATCGCGTGGATCAGGTGGTTGCCCCCGATCGACATCGAATCGCCGTCGCCCATCACGACGATCACGGTCATCCCGGGCCGCGCCAGCTTCAGTCCGGTGGCGAACGCCGGCGCGCGGCCGTGCGTGGTGTGCAGCGTGTGAAAGTCGACGTAGCCCGACATGCGGCCGGTGCAGCCGATGCCGGACACCATCGCCACGCCGTTCTTCTCGAGCCCCGTGAAGTGCACCGCCTGCGCGATCGCGCTGGTGATGATGCCCAGGCCGCAGCCGGGGCACCATGTGCTCGGCAGCGCGCGCGGCCGCAGGTATTGGCGCAGGATGAACGAGTTCTGCAGCTTCATGGCGCCGCCTTCTGCGTGGCCGCAAGCGCGGCCTCGCCCGCGCGGTGCACATGGCGCGCTGCCAGCAGCGCGGCGAGTTCCTCGTCGCCATCGATCACTGCGGCGAGGATGCGCGAGTGTTCGTCCCAGTCCTGCTTCGCGCGCGCCGCGGTGTTGCGCGCGAACACGAGCCCGGTGCGCTCGCGCAGCGTGCGCATGATGTCCCACAGGATCGCGTTGCGACCCGCCTCGGCCAGCTTGTCGTGGAACTCGGCGTTCAGGCGCACGAGATCACCGACGTGGCCCTTGACCGCTGCCGCGTTGCCGGCCACGAGCACTTCGCGCAGCGCCGCGATGATTTCGGGCCGATGGTGCCGCGCCGCGAGTCGCGCATTCAGCGCTTCGAGCGTGGCCCGCACCTCGATCAGGTCGCGCGCCACCGCGGACGAAACGTCGGCCACTGCAGCGCCGCGATTCGGCCGCACGTCGACCAGCCCGTCGCCGGCGAGCATCCGCAAGGCCTCGCGGATCGGCACGCGCGAGATGCCGAGTTCCTCCGACAGCCGGTCCTCGACCAGTCGCTCGCCCGGGCGATAGCGGCCGGTCAGGATGGCGCGCCGCAGTTCCTCGGTGGCGAGCTTGCCGAGCGGAACCTTCTGCCGGTCGGCGCGCTGGCGCAACCGCATGCGCGCGGGCTTGCCGGCGCGCGAATGAGGCGAGGTCGCCGAGCGCATCGCGTCAGCCGCCTTTGACCAGTAGCAACGCGGCCGACGCGCCGGAGATCGCGAGCACTAGGCACCTTACGCCGCCGGCCGGCACGCGATGCCGCAGCGAGTTCGACAGCCAGAAGCCGAGCGCCATCGGCGCGATCAGCAGCAGCCCCAGCTCGAACTCGCGCCAGCCGAAGCGGCCGGCCCATCCGAGCACCGCCAGCGACACGGTCGCGCCGCCGACCAGGTACGCGCCGACGGTCGCGCGCAGCGCGGCCGGCGCCGTGTTCTGCATCACGATGCCCATCGGCGGCGCGCCGACCGACGTGATCGTCCCCATCACTCCCGAGCTGAAGCCCGCGGTGAAGAGCGCCAGCGGCGTGGTCCGCACGCGCCAGCCGGTCAGGCTCAGCGCCACCGCGAGCAGGATCAGCCCGGCAAACACGGCAGCGAAGGTATCGCGCGGCAGAATCCCGATGATCAACCCGGCGACGATCGAACCCGGCACGCGGCCCGCGAACGCGAGTCCGGCACCGCGGAAGTCGACGTGGCGCAGCTCGCGCAGCGCCGCCAGCAGCGACGCGCAGCCGCCGAGCAGCAGCAGCGGTCCCGGCACGAGTTCCGGATAGAACAGCGCCGTGACCGGCGCGGCGAGCATCGCGAAGCCGATGCCGCCCACGCCTTGCACGCACGCGCCCGCGGTGACCGCCGCTGCGCAGGCGATGAAGCCGGGATCCGCCAACAGGCTCATGCCACCGGAATCGCGGTCGCTAGTCGATCGTGATGCCCATTTGATGGATCACCTTGGTCCAGCGCTCGCGGTTTGCGGCCAACCACGCGGCCGACTGCTTCGGGTCGAGGTCTGTCGCGGCGTAGTCGAACGTGCGGTCCTTCTCCTGCACGTCCGGCAGCGCGAGCGCTTTGCGCACTTCGCTGTTCAACTGCTGCACGATCGCGTCCGGCGTCCCGGCCGGCGCCATCAGCGCGTAGGCGAACTGCACGTCGAAGCCCGGGTAGCCGGACTCGGCGATCGTCGGCACGTCGGGCGCCAGCGGCGAGCGCTTGTTGCTCGACACGGCGAGCGCGCGCAGCCGGCCATCCTTCACGTGCGGCAGCACGCCGGTGGTAACGGCGAACAGCGAGTCGACGCGGCCCGCGATCACGTCGAGCACCGACTGGCCGGTGCCCTTGTACGGCACGTGAGTCAGGTTCGCGCCCGCTGCCGAGTAGAAATACGCGGCCACCAGATGGCTCGGCGAACCGTTGCCTCCCGACGCATAGGTCAGCGGCTTGCTCTTCGCCAGCGTGACCAGCTCGGCCACGCTCCTGGCCGGCACCGACGGATGCACGGTCAGCATCTGGCCGTAAGTGACCGGCACCGAGATCGTGGCGAAGTCCTTCACCGGATCGAACGGCAGCTTCTTGTACAGCGGCGGGTTGACGGTGAACGTGGTGTCGATCGAGAACAGCAGCGTGTAGCCGTCCGCCGGTGACTTGGCGACGAAGTCGGCGGCGATGTTGCCGCCGGCGCCGGCCTTGTTCTCGATGACGAACGGCTGCTTCAGCGACGTCGCGATCTTGTCGCAGATCATGCGCGCGAACGTGTCGAGCGGCCCCGGCACCGTGCTGACGATCACCCTCACCGGCTTGTTCGGATAGCCGGACTGCGCGAACGCGGACCACGGCGCCAGCGCCGACGTCGTCATCAGCAGTGCGGACAGGACCTTCATCGTTGCGTTCATTACATCTCCTCCGGTTTGAGCCGCCTCATGCGGCGGCGAGGTATACGGTCTTGATCCTGGTGTAGAAATCCATCGCGTTGGCGCCGGCCTGCTCCTTCGCCGCCTGGTTGCTCGAATGCTTGAAGCCGCCGAACGGCGCATTCAACGCGACGCCGGTGGTCGGCGAATTGACCTTGATCAGCCCGCTCTGCAGTTCGCGCGCGAGCTTCAGCACCGCGGCCAGATCGTTGGTCACGACCGCGGTCGACAGTCCGTACTCGGTGTCGTTGGCGATCGCGATCGCCTCGTCGAGCGAGCCGAAGCCGCACACCGCCACCACCGGCCCGAAGATCTCTTCGCGCAGCAACCGGCTCGCGTGCGGCACGTCGGCGAACACGGTCGGCCGCACGAAGTGTCCGCGCTCGAGCCCGCGGCCGTTCGCGCGCATGCCGCCGGCCACCACGCGCGCACCCTCGCTGCGACCGAGCTCGATGTACGACAGCACCTTGTCGAGCTGCGCGCGGCTGGCCAGCGGTCCCATCTTCGCGCCGGCGTCGGTGCCGCGGCCGACCGCGATCGCATCTGCAGCCTGCGCCAGCGCTTCGGTGAGCTTTGCGCGCAGCGGTTCGGCCACCAGCACGCGGCTGGTGCCCGTGCATGCCTGCCCCGACTGGCCGAACGCGCCGCGCGTGACGATCGCGAGTGCCTTGTCGACATCGGCGTCGCCGAGCACGATCGTCGCGTTCTTGCCGCCCATTTCGAGCTGGCAGCGCGTGTCGGTGGAAAGCGCCTGCTGGATCTGGCGCCCGACCGCAAACCCGGCGACATCGATTTCTACGTGGTGCGCGAGAACACCGAGGGCGAGTATTCGTCGGTCGGCGGCAAGATGTTCGCGGG
>JAKORH010000304.1 GCA_029777935.1 Pseudomonadota bacterium | reverse complement strand
TGCGGGCTCGCCTACGAGCTGATCGCCGGCGCGCTGGCGAGTTATCTGCTCGGCGATTCGGTCCTGCAGTTCTCGACCGTGATCGGCACCTATCTCTTCGCGATGGGCATCGGCTCGTGGCTGTCACGCTACGTCGAGCGCAATCTCGTCGCGCGTTTCGTGCAGATCGAGCTGCTGGTCGGCGTCTTCGGCGGGCTGTCGGCGGCGGCGCTGTTCTTCGTCTTCGTCTGGTTCTCTGCGCCGTTCAAGCTGGCGCTCTATCTCGCCGTGTCGCTGATCGGCATCCTTGTCGGGCTGGAAATTCCGCTGATCATGCGCATCATGAAGCGCGACCTCTCGCTCAAGGATCTTGTCTCGCAGGTGCTCACCTTCGACTATCTCGGCGCGCTCGCCGTGTCCATTCTCTTCCCGCTGGTGCTCGTGCCGCACATCGGACTGGTGCGCAGCGCGTTGCTCTTCGGGCTGCTCAATGTGCTCGTCGCGCTCTGGGCGCTGTGGCTGTTCCGCGAGCAACTGCACGGCGCGCTCTGGCTGCGCGCGCAGGCGGTGGCATCCTTCGTCGCGCTGGCCGTCGGTTTCGGCTTCGCCGGACGATTCACCTCGTTCGCCGAAGCGCAGCTCTACGCCGACGAGATCGTCTACACCGAGACGACGCCGTACCAGCGCATCGTGGTCACGCGCTGGAAGGACGATCTGCGCCTCTTCCTCAACAACAACCTGCAGTTCTCGTCGCGCGACGAATACCGCTACCACGAAGCACTCGTCCATCCAGGCCTGGCGACGCTGCCCGGTGCGCGCCGCATCCTCGTGCTTGGCGGCGGTGACGGCCTCGCCGTGCGCGAGATACTGAAGTACCCGCAGGTCGAAGCGGTGACGCTCGTCGATCTCGATCCGGGCATGACGCAGCTGTTCTCAACCGCCGCGCCGCTGCGCAGCCTCAACGCCGACGCGCTGCTGTCGCCGAAAGTCAGGGTCATTAACGAAGATGCGCTGCAATGGCTGGAACAGAACGATGAACGTTTCGATTTCGTCGTCGTCGATTTCCCCGATCCGTCCAGCTTCGCCATCGGCAAGCTCTACAGCGCCGCCTTCTATCGCCAGCTCGAAAAGCACCTGACGGCCGACGCGCTGGCCGTCATCCAGTCGACCTCGCCGCTCTACGCGCGCCAGTCCTTCTGGTGCATCGCGCGCACGCTTGAAGACGCCGGCTTCGTCGCCACGCCGTACCACGCGCTGGTGCCGTCCTTCGGCGAGTGGGGCTTCGTCCTCGCCGGGCGGCGCGCCTACCGGGCGCCGGAGCGTTATCCGGTCGAAACGCGTTTCCTGACGGCGGAGGTCACGCCAACGCTGTTCCAGTTTCCCAAGGATATGGCGCGCGTCGACGCCGAGATAAACCGGCTCAACAATCAGGTTCTTGTGCGCTACTTCGAGCAGGAGTGGCGGCAGGTGATCCGCTAGACGATGCGCCGCCGCGACTTCATCGCTTCGCTGGCGGCAGGCGGGCTGGCGTCGGTTGCCGGCTGTGGCACGTCGGGCAAGCCGAAGTTGCCACCTGGCGAGCTGACCGGCACGTCGCTGGATATCGGCCATCGGCTGCGCGATCGCGATGTCCCGCAGCCTGGCGAAACGCGGCGAATTCCGGTGCTGATCGTCGGCGCCGGCATCGGTGGACTGTCGGCGGGCTGGAAGCTGGCGAAGTCGGGCTTCAAGGATTTCCTCATCGCCGAACTCGAATCGAGCGCCGGCGGCAACTCGCGCGCCGGTCGCAACGAAGTCAGCGCCTATCCGCTCGCCGCGCACTACCTGCCGCTGCCGACGCGCGAAGCGACTGCCGTGCGCGAGCTGCTTGCCGAACTCGGCGTTCTGCACGGCGACCCCAATGCCGAGCGGCCACGTTACGACGAGCGCTATCTCTGCGCGACGCCGCAGGAACGGCTCTATCGCAACGGCTGGTGGCAGGACGGCGTCGTGCCGCAGCACGGCGTGAGCGCGGCCGAGCGTGCTCAATACGAGTGCTTCCACGCGCTGATGGAAGGCTTCAAGCAGCGCCGCGATGGCGGCCGACGGGCGTTCGCGCTGCCCATGGAACTTTCTAGTGCCGCACCCGATCTGCAGGCACTCGATCAGCTCTCCATGCGCGACTGGCTGCTAAAGCAAGGTTTCGATGCGCCAACGCTGCACTGGTACGTCGATTACGCCTGCCGCGACGACTACGGTACGAGCAGCGACCAGGTCTCGGCCTGGGCCGGGATTCACTACTTCGCCTGCCGTAACGGCGAAGCGCAGGATGCGGCTGACGATGCCGTGCTCACGACGCCGGGCGGCAACGCCTGGCTCGCCGACGGTTTATTGCAATCGATCCGCGCACACGCCGGCGATCGCCTGCTGACCGGTGCCATGGCCGTGCGCGTCGCCGAAACCGACGATGGCATGGTGATCGACCTATGGCCGCCGGCGGAAAACCGCGTGCTGCGCATCCTGGCCGAACAGCTGATCTGGGCGGCGCCCCTGTTCCTCGTTCCGCACGTCTTCGCCGGGCACGATGATTTGAAATCGGCGGCGCGGAGCTTCACGCATGCGCCGTGGCTGGTTGCCAACCTCACGTTGTCGCAGTTGCCCGAAAACCGCGCCGGCGTCGCCACGGCGTGGGACAACGTGCTCTACGACAGTCCGGCGCTCGGCTACGTCGTCGCCACGCACCAGCAGATGCGCTTGCGGCCGGGGGCCACGGTTCTCACCTACTACCACGCCCTGAGTGCCATGACGCCCCAGGCGGGGCGGGCGGCTCTGCAGGCAACGCCGCGCGAGGTGTGGGTCGAACAGATCCTCGCCGATCTCGAACGTGCGCACCCGGACATCCGAAAGGTGACGACGCGCCTCGACGTTTTCCGCGATGGCCACGCCATGGTGCGGCCGCTACCGGGTCTGATCCGGGGCGAAGCGCGCCGCCTGCTCGCCGCCGATCGTCCGTGCCTGCGCTTTGCGCACGCCGACGTGAGCGGCTTCTCGCTGTTCGAGGAGGCGCAGTACCGCGGTGTACTCGCTGCCGAACGGACGCTATGGCGCCTCGGCAAACAATTCACAACTTCACTCGGCTGACCCTTCATGAACGGACTCCATCTCATCGCCGAACTGCACGACTGCCGCTGCCCGCAACGGCTGCTTGAGAGCGTAGACGCCCTGCGCGAACTGTGCCTGGCCGTGTGCACGGTTCCGGGGCTGACGCCGGTTGGGCAGGTCTTCCATCAATTTGGTAACGAAACCAATCCGGCCGGCGCGACGGGCGCCGTGATCCTCGCCGAATCGCACCTCGCGGTGCACACCTGGCCGGAGCTGAACGCCGTGACGCTGGATCTGTACGTATGCAACTTCAGCCAGGACAACCGCCGCGCGGCGCGCATGGCTTGCGATCAATTGATCGCGGCTTTCGCACCGACGCGCGTAGAACAGCGCGAAATCGAGCGCGGGCGCTGACCGACATGCGCCTCGAAAGCCGCACCCGTGCTGCATGACGCGGTGCCCACGGCTATACTGGCGTCTTTTCGGCCAACACATACTCAGGGAGCTTCAATGGAATCGCTGCGCTTCGTTTTGCCCCAATCCGAAATTCCGACGCACTGGTACAACGTCGTCGCCGACATGCCGAATGCGCCGCTGCCGCCACTCGGCC
>JAKORH010000303.1 GCA_029777935.1 Pseudomonadota bacterium | reverse complement strand
TGCCGGTCGCCTGGAACACCGCGCCGAGCAGCATCGGCTTGTATTCGACCCTCGCGCCGGTCTCGCGCGCGAGCTTCGGCAACTGGGTGTAGGCGAGGTACGACGCGGAACTGCCGACGTCGAAGAAGAATTCCAGGGTTTTCATGTGTCGCCTCCTTGGGTAGCCAGCCGCCGGTCAGAAATGCTCGATCCAGGGCCGCAGATCGAGTTCGTGCGTCCAGGCGTCGCGCGGCTGCTGGTGCAGCATCCAGTAGTTCTCGGCGATGTGCTCCGGGTTCAGGATGCCGTCCTGGTCTTTGAGCGCATAGCGCTCGGGAAACTGCTCGCGGATGAACGCGGTGTCGATCGCGCCGTCGACCACCACGTGCGCGACATGGATACCGCGGCGCCCGAGCTCGCGCGCCAGGCTCTGTGCGAGCGCGCGCAGCGCATGCTTGGCGCCGGCGAACGCGGCGAAGTTCGCGCTGCCGCGCAGCGACGCGGTCGCGCCGGTAAAGATCATCGTGCCGCGGCCGCGCGGCACCATGCGCCTGGCGACCTCGCGCGCGTTCAGGAACGCCGCGAAGCACGCCATCTCCCAGACCTTGAAGTACTTGCGCGCGGTCTCGTCGAGGATGCTGCACGGCACGTTCGCGCCGATATTGAACACCAGCACGTCGATTTCGCCGACGGTGGACTCGATCTCTTCGACCAGCGCGATGACGTCGTCTTCCTTGCGCGCGTCGGACGCGTAGCCCATCACGCGGCCGCCCTCGGCGCGGATCTGCTCGACCAGCGGTTCGAGCTTATCGAGACTGCGGCGCGTGACGCAGACCGCATGCCCGCCGCGCGCGAAGCGCCGCGCGATCGCGCCGCCGGTCGCGTCGCCGGCGCCGATGATCAATGCCACGGGAGCGCTGGACATGGCCTACTCCTTGTAATAGACGAGCTGGTGCGTGGTCGCAAGCAGTTCGCCGGCCTGGTTCCACAGCTGCGCGGTCTGGTCGAAATAGCCGTTGCGGAAGGCCTGCGCGCGCGCCTGTGCGAGAAGATGGCCGCTGCCGGTGGCCTGGAGCTGCGCGGCGTCGGCGTGGAAATAGACCGTCATCGACACGGTGCCGATCGGCACCATGGTCGCGCGCCGGCGCCAGATGCGCGGATAGAACACGTCGGCCAGCGCCGTGAGCGAGCAGTAGTCCAGCGGCCGCGGCGGATCGTCGCGCACCCAGAGCCGCGTCAGGCTGTCGCGCTCCCTGCCATCCCAGGCAGGAGGGAAGAAGCCGTGTGCGAAGCGCATGTCGTAGCGCTTCAGCCATTCGACGCGGCCGCGCATGTC
>JAKORH010000302.1 GCA_029777935.1 Pseudomonadota bacterium | reverse complement strand
GACAAGATCATGATGGGCGCCGAGCGCAAGTCGATGGTCATGTCCGAGGAGGAGCGCAAGAACACTGCCTACCATGAGTCCGGCCACGCAGTGGTGGCGAAGCTGGTTCCGAAGGCCGACCCGGTGCACAAGGTCACGATCATCCCGCGCGGCCGCGCGCTCGGCGTCACGATGCAGTTGCCGGAGCAGGACCGCTACGCATACGACCGCATCTACCTGCTGTCGCGCATCGCGGTGCTGTTCGGCGGCCGCATCGCCGAAGAGGTGTTCATGAACCAGATGACCACGGGCGCCGGCAACGACTTCGAGCGCGCCACGCAGATGGCGCGCGACATGGTCACGCGCTACGGCATGAGCGACCTGCTGGGCCCGATGGTGTACGCGGAAAACGAGGGCGAAGTCTTCCTCGGCCGCTCGATCACCAAGACCACGCACGTGTCGGAAGAGACGATGCGCAAGGTCGACGCCGAGATCCGCCGCATCATCGACGAACAGTACGCGCTGGCGCGCAAGCTCATCGAGGACAACCGCGACAAGGTCGAGGCGATGGCCAGGGCGCTGCTCGAGCTCGAGACGATCGACTCCGACCAGATCGACGACATCATGGCCGGCAAGCCGCCGCGCCCGCCGAAGCCCACCTCGTCGACCCCGCCGGCCGGCGGCAAATCCGAGTCCGGCGGCGTCGAAGGCGCGGCGCAGCCGGCCTAAGTTTCAAGTCGCGGCTCGTTGCGGCTCGCCGAGCATCAGCGCGGCGGCCTGGTGAGCCCAGGCCGCCGCAGCTTCTCCCAGTTCCGCGATGCGATCGGGCGCCAGGCCGAGTTTCGCCGCGGTCCGGTCGATGCCGTCGACGTCGGCGTACTCGACCGCGAGCGCCGCTTCCAGGTAGGGACGCCACGGACCGCACGCGCCGATCAGCGCGTCGACCGCGGTCTCCGACAACCGCGCTGCGGCAAGCGGCACTTCCAGCGGCACGTCGAGCAGGACGTCGAGCAGCGAGAATGCCCCGGTGACGAACAGCGCCTCCGGCGACTCGGTGCCGCGCTCGGCGGCGAGCAACTCGGACAGCCGCGCCCGCGTCAGTGCCGTCTCGAACAGCGCCGGCGCCAGCGGACGCTCCGTTTCGCTCGATACCAGCATCAAGGTCAGCCACCGATAAAGCTCGTTGGTGCCGAGCAGCGTCAGCGCGTCCTGGATCGAGTCGGCCGGACGAGACAGGCCGAACGCCGCCGAATTGACCATGCGCAGCAAGCGAAAGCTCAGCGTCGGGTCGGACTTGAACAGCGTTACCAGTTCGCGCATCGGCTTGCCCGCGACGACCGCCGCGAGTGCGGCGGCGGCGCTCGCGGTCGGCGCGGCGAGCCGAGTCTTCTTCGGCGCCTCGGCCGGGCGCTGATAAGCGCCGCA
This sequence comes from Pseudomonadota bacterium, assembly GCA_029777935.1. Next base: position 9,850 of record JAKORH010000302.1, on the reverse strand, counting down.
GCAGTAGGTCAAGCCGGCCTCGAGAACGGCGCTCAGGTCCTCGAACGACATCACATTGATTGCGATGCGCGCCGAGCGTGGCGGCAGCGCACTCGCCGCCGCGATCAGCGCGGAGCGATCGGCGTATTGCGTGCCGTCGACCAGGCCGATCGTCCCCGGCAGGTTGTCAGGCGCCGCCACGCGCAGCCGGCGCGCGAGCAGGCTCGCCACCACGTTGCCGAAGTGCGCCCCGAAGGTCGCCCTGTGCTCCGGTCCGAGCCGCAGGATCGCATGCGGCGGCAGCGCGGCGAGGAATTCAGTATCGAGGACCATCGGCGCCGGCACCGCCAGCAGCGCGATGCGTTCGGACGGCGCGATGCTGCGAGCGGCGGCGAGCAGTGCCTGCTGGTGCGCGGCGCGTACCGAGTGCGGCGTGCCCGGTCGCGCGATGCGATCGACCGTCGCCGCCGGCAGTTGCAGGTCCCAGCCGGCAATGGCGCCGTTGCGAGCGATCAGCGGGCGCCGCCGCACCAGACGCCACGGCGCGACCATGACGGGCGCCGGCGCGGCTGCATGCGCCGTGCCCGGCGCGCTGCGCGCTTCGGTGCGAGTGCTGCTGCTGCGCCACCAGTTCAGGATGCTTGCCAACATCGGCTGCGTCCGGAGTACGGGTCCATAGAATGCGGCTTCGGCGCGCGACCCATGACTCTGAAATGACCGGCATTGACCCCTCAACTTCCGCGGCCGCGCGCGGCGCGGCCTGGCAGTGCGGGCGGTACCGGATCGTGCTGGATGAGCCGCGGATCATGGGCATCCTCAACGTCACGCCCGATTCGTTTTCCGACGGCTCGCTCTATCTCGATCCGGCCGCGGCGCGCGACCGCGCGCTGGCGATGATCGAGGAGGGCGCCGATATCCTCGATGTCGGCGGCGAATCGACACGCCCGGGCGCCGCCGAGGTCGATGCCGGCGAGGAACTGCGGCGCGTGCTGCCGTTGGTGATTGCGCTGCGCGATGCCGGCGTCCCGATCTCGGTCGACACCGCGAAGCCGCAGGTGATGCAGGCAGCGCTCGCCGAAGGCGCGTCGATCATCAATGACGTGCGCGCGCTGCGGGAGCGCGGTGCGGTCGATGCCGTCGCGCGCTCGGGCTGCGGCGTGGTGCTGATGCACATGCAGGGCACGCCGCGCACGATGCAGGCGACGCCTAGTTACGACGACGTGGTGCGCGAGGTGGCGGATTTCCTGCGCGAGCGGCGCGACGCGCTGGTGGCCGCGGGCATGGCGGCCGAGCGCATCGCGCTCGACCCCGGGTTCGGATTCGGCAAGACGCTCGCGCATAATCTCGCCCTGCTGGCGCGGCTGGATGCGCTCGTCCGTTTCGGCCAGCCGGTGCTGGTCGGGCTGTCGCGCAAGTCGATGCTGGGCCGGCTGACAGGACGGCCGGTCGGCGAGCGCCTGGCCGCATCGGTCGCCGCGGCGTTGCTGGCGGTCGAGCGCGGCGCGCGCATCGTGCGCGTGCATGACGTAGCGGCGACACGAGATGCGCTGCGCATCCGGGCGGCGCTGCAGGCGGAATACGGGGGGGAAACGTGAGTCGCAGATTCTTCGGCACCGACGGCGTGCGCGGCACGGTGGGGCAGATGCCGATCACGCCGGGCTTCGTGATGCGGCTGGGACAGGCGGCCGGGCATGTGCTCGCGCGCGCGTCGGGCCGGCGGCCGACGGTGCTGATCGGCAAGGACACGCGCATTTCGGGCTACATGCTGGAAGCGGCGCTGGAGGCGGGCTTCTCCAGCGTCGGCGTCGATGTCGTGCTGTGCGGCCCGTTGCCGACGCCGGCAGTCGCGTATCTGACGCGTGCGCTGCGGTTGACCGCAGGCGTGGTGATCAGCGCTTCGCACAATCCGTATCCGGACAACGGCATCAAGTTCTTCTCCGCGCAGGGCAAGAAGCTGCCCGACGAGATCGAGCAGCAGATCGAAGAGGAGATGGATCGCACGCAGGAATGCGTCGAGTCGCGCCTGCTCGGCAAAGCGCGGCGGCTGGACGACGCCGCGGGCCGCTACGTCGAGTTCTGCAAGAGCACGTTTCCGAACGAGTTGGACCTGAAGGGCCTGAAGATCGTCGTCGACTGCGCGCACGGCGCCGCGTATCACGTTGCGCCCGACGTGTTTCACGAACTGGGCGCGGAAGTGGTCGCGGTCGGCGCCGACCCCAACGGCTTCAACATCAACGACGGCGTCGGGGCGGTGCATGCCGAGCATCTGGCGGAAGTCGTGCGCGCGCACGGCGCCGAACTCGGCATCGCGCTGGACGGCGACGCCGACCGCGTGGTGATCGCCGACGGCAGCGGCCGCACCTACAACGGCGACGAACTGCTGTACGTGATCGTGCGCGATCGCCTGGCGGTCAACGGCGTGCGCGGCGCGGTCGGCACGCTGATGACGAACTACGCGCTCGAGCGCCGCTTCGGCGAACTCGGCGTACCGTTCGAGCGTGCCAAGGTCGGCGACCGCTACGTGCTCGAGCTGCTCGAAAGCCGCGGCTGGCTGCTCGGCGGCGAGGGTTCGGGGCACATCATCTGCCTCGACAAGCACACGACCGGCGACGGCATCATCAGCAGCCTGCAGGTGCTGGCTGCGATGCGGCGCGCGCGACAGCCGCTGGCGCGACTCACCGCCGACCTGCCGCTGCTGCCGCAGTCGCTGATCAACGTGCGCATCGCCAACGGCTTCGACTGGAAGCAGCACGCGCCGCTCGCGCGCGAGGTCGAGGCGGTCGAGCGCGAACTCGCCGGCGGCGGCCGCGTGCTTATCCGCGCCTCCGGCACGGAGCCCGTGGTGCGCGTGATGGTCGAGGCGGGGGAACAGCCGCTGGCGGTGTCGCTCGCGCAGCGGCTCGCCGCGACGATTCCAAGCGCGTGAATCCCGTCGCTCCGGTGCAGAGCCCCGGAATTGGCTCTTATTGACCTTTCGGTAATCGGATGACGACGCTCGCGCAGGAATGTGTCGTTCCCGCGGAAGCGGGAACCCAGCGTCTTTCGAAGCACGGCACTGGATCCCCGCTGGAGTCTGCCCTCGAATGCCTTCATCGGGGGCGGGGATGACACGCCCGTGCCGAAGAACGTCAACCACTTCTGGAACGCTCAATAGGTCGCACTGTCACGGTTTCGTCATCTTCGGTTTCTAGACTGCAGCCGTCATCGAAACCCGACGGAACGAACCACATGCGAGTTCTTGCCAGCCTTTCCATCGCCGCGCTCGTCGCGAGCGCAACAGCGCCGCTCGCCGCGCAGGAAGTCACCGGCGCGGGCGCGACCTTTCCGGCGCCGTTGTATGCACGCTGGGCCGCCGACTACAACAAGGCCACCGGCGCGCGCATCAACTACCAGTCGATCGGCTCCGGCGCCGGGCTGCAGCAGATCCGCGCCAGGACGGTCGATTTCGGGGCGTCCGACATGCCGCTGGCCGACGACGTGCTGAAGAAGGACGGCCTGATCCAGTTTCCGACGGTGATCGGCGGCGTGGTGCCCGTGCTCAACATTCCCGGCATCCAGGCGCGGCAGATGAAGCTGACGGGCGCGGTGCTGGCCGACATCTATCTCGGCAGGATCGCCAAGTGGAACGATCCGGCGATCGCCAGGCTGAATCCGGAACTGAAGCTGCCAGACGCGCAGATCGCGGTCGTACGCCGCGCCGATGGATCGGGCACGACCTTCATCTTCACCAACTACCTTTCGAAAGTCAGCCCCGAGTGGAAGGAGAAGGTCGGCGAGAGCACCGCGGTCAACTGGCCGAGGGGCGCCGGTGGCAAGGGCAACGAGGGCGTGGCGACCTTCGTGCAGCGGCTGCCGAACTCGATCGGCTACGTCGAGTTCGCGTACGCGAAGCAGAACAGGATGACATACGCGCTGCTGCAGAACGCGGCCGGCAATTTCGTCGCTCCCGGCGATGCGTCGTTCGCGGCCGCCGCGGCGGGCGCCGATTGGTCGAAGAGCTTCTACCAGATCCTGACCCAGCAGCCCGGCAAGGACGCATGGCCGATCAGCGGCGCGACCTTCATCATGATGCGCCTGGAACAGGACAAGCCGCAGCAGGCGGCGGCCGTGATGGGCTTCTTCGACTGGGCATACCGGAACGGCGACCGGACCGCGGCCGAGCTGGACTACGTGCCGCTGCCGGCGAGCGTCAAGGACATCGTGCGCGAGCAATGGCTGCAGATACGCGATGCCGGCGGCAAGCCCATCTACGGTCCTTAGCCGCGGCTGCCGCGCGCGGAGCCCGGCTTCGTTGGAGGCGCGACGATGGCCGCTACATTGCCGAAGTCCGCTGCACTCGAAGCCGGAGAGATGAATCGGGATGAGCCGCCGGTGAAACGGCGCTTTAGTCCGGTCGGCGACTTCGTGTTTGCCGGGCTCGCGCGCGGCGCTGCGATCCTGACGCTGGCGCTGCTCGCCGGCATCCTCGTCTCGCTCTTGGTCGGCGCGTGGCCGGCGATGCAGGCGTATGGGCTGCGCTTCCTGTGGACCGCCGAATGGGACCCGGTGCAGGAGCGTTTCGGCGGGCTGGTGATGATCTACGGCACGCTGATGACGTCGTCGATCGCACTCCTGATCGCCGTTCCCGTCAGCTTCGGCATTGCGCTCTTCCTGACTGAACTGTCGCCGCGGTGGCTGAAGCGACCGCTCGGCACCGCGATCGAGCTGCTGGCCGCGATCCCGTCGATCGTCTACGGCATGTGGGGCCTGCTGGTGTTCGCGCCGATCCTGTCGCAATTCGTGCAGCAGCCGCTGCAGAAGGCGTTCGCGGGCGTGCCGCTGCTCGGAGCGCTGTTTTCGGGCGCGCCAGCCGGCATCGGCATCCTGGCGGCCGGAATCATTCTGGCGATCATGATCATTCCGTTCATCGCGGCGGTGATGCGCGACGTGTTCGAGGTCACGCCGCCGGTGCTGAAGGAGTCGGCCTACGGGCTCGGCGCGACCACTTGGGAAGTCGTCTGGAAGGTCGTGCTGCCGTACACGAAGGCCGGCGTGATCGGCGGCATCATGCTCGGGCTCGGCCGCGCGCTCGGCGAGACGATGGCAGTCACGTTCGTGATCGGCAACATGAACCAGCTCGACAGCGTGTCGCTGTTCGAAGCCGCCAACTCGATTACGTCCGCGCTCGCCAACGAGTTTGCCGAGGCCGCACCCGGCCCGCACCAGGCGGCGCTGATCTATCTCGGGCTGATCCTGTTCCTGATCACGTCGATCGTGCTGGCCGCCTCCAGGCTGCTGCTGATGCGGCTGCAGCGTGGCGAGGGAACACGGACATGAGCATCGCCAGGCCCATTGCAGTTGGCGCGCCGGACCGGCGACTGCCACGGCACCGCCGGCGCAAGGTCATCAACGCGCTCGCGCTCGCGCTGTCGCTGGCCGCGATGGCGTTCGGCCTCACCTGGCTGATCTGGATCCTGTTCCAGACGATCGCTCTCGGCGCGGGCGGTCTGTCGCTGAGCCTCTTCACCGAATCGACGCCTGCGCCCAACGTGGATGGCGGGCTCGCCAACGCGATCGTCGGCTCGGCGCTGATGGTGGCGCTGGCCACGCTGCTCGGCACGCCGGTCGGCATCTTCGCCGGCGTCTACCTCGCCGAATACGGCCGGCGCGGCTGGCTCGGCGCCGCCACGCGCTTCATCAACGACATCCTGCTGTCGGCACCGTCGATCGTGATTGGGTTGTTTGTCTACGCGGTCGTGGTGGCGCGGACGCACAGGTTCTCCGGCTTCGCGGGCGTGCTGGCGCTGGCGCTGATCGTGATTCCGGTCGTAGTTCGCACCACCGAAAACATGCTGCGACTGATCCCCGACGCCCTGCGCGAGGCAGCGTTCGCGCTGGGCACGCCGAAATGGATCGTGATCCGCTCGATCACGCTGCGCGCCGCGCGCGCCGGCGTCGTGACCGGCGTGCTGCTCGCGCTGGCGCGCATCGCGGGCGAGACGGCGCCGCTGCTCTTTACCGCGCTGTCGAACCAGTTCTTCAGCCTGAATCCGGCCGAGCCGATGGCCAGCCTGCCGGTCACGATCTTCAAATTCGCGCTGAGCCCGTTCACCAACTGGCAGCAGTTGGCCTGGGCCGCCGTGTTCCTGATCACGCTCGGCGTGCTGCTGCTGAACGTCCTGGCGCGCCTCCTGTTCCGAGGAAGTCACTGACCGATGGAGCCGTTCGCTTCCACCACACCCGCGCGCAGCAAGGTGGCCGTGCGCAACCTGAATTTCTACTACGGCAGGTTCCACGCGCTGAAGAACGTCAACCTCGATATCGCGGAAAACAAGGTCACTGCCTTCATCGGACCGTCGGGCTGCGGCAAATCGACGCTGCTGCGCGTGTTCAACCGCATGTTCGAGCTGTACCCCGAGCAGCGCGCGGAAGGCGAAGTCGTGGTCGACGGCCGCAACGTGCTGACTTCGACGGAAGACGTGGCACTGGTGCGGGCCAGGATCGGCATGGTGTTCCAGAAGCCCACGCCGTTTCCGATGTCGATCTACGACAACGTCGCGTTCGGCGTGCGGCTGTTCGAGCGGCTGTCGCGGCCGGAAATGGACGAGCGCGTCGAATCGGCGCTGCAGAAGGCGGCGCTGTGGAACGAGGTCAAGGACAAGCTCGGCCAGAGCGGCACCTCGCTGTCGGGCGGCCAGCAGCAGCGCCTGTGCATCGCGCGCGGCATCGCGATCCGGCCGGAAATCATCCTGTTCGACGAGCCATGCTCGGCGCTCGATCCGGTCTCGACCGCCAGGATCGAGGAGCTGATCGACGAGCTGAAGCAGGACTACACGGTCGCGATCGTCACGCACAACATGCAGCAGGCCGCGCGCGTCAGCGACTACACCGCCTACATGTACCTGGGCGAGCTGATCGAATTCGGCGAAACCGACCAGATCTTCATCAAGCCGAAGAAGAAGGAAACCGAAGACTACATAACCGGGCGCTTCGGCTGAACGGGAGACGATGATGGCCACCGGCGAACATTCCTCGCGGCAGTACGACCACGAACTGGAGGCGATCCGTTCGCGCGTGCTGCAGATGGGCGGGCTGGTCGAGACGCAATTGAAGACGGCGATGGACGCCTTCGAGCGCATGGACATGGAGTGCGCGGACAATGCGATCGGCGCCGACGACCGGGTCGACGAGATGCAGCTCGAGATCGACCGCATGGTCAACAACGTGATTGCGCGCCGTCAGCCCGCCGCCAGCGACCTGCGACTGATCATGGGCGTGGCCAAGACGATCACCGATCTCGAGCGCACGGGCGATGAGGCGAGCAAGATCGCGCGTGCCGCGAAATGGCTGCAGGAAAAGGGCAACGCAGCGCGGCTGAGCCGCATCCCCGGCATCCGCGTTTCCGGCGACGCTGCGGCGCAGATGCTGCGCGGCGCGCTCGACGCCTTCGCGCGGCTGGATGCGCAGGCGGCCGCGGCCATCATCGGCGAAGATCAGGGCGTGGACGAGCATTTCCGTGCCATCCTGCGGCAGCTCGTCACGTTCATGATGGAGGATCCGCGCTCGATCTCGGCCGCGCTCGACACGGTGTGGGTCGCCAAGGCGATCGAGCGTGTCGGCGACCACGCCAAGAACATCGCCGAGCACGTGATCTTCATCGCACAGGGCGCGGACGTGCGGCACGCGCCACCGGACGTGATCGCGCAGGCGGTGCGAAAGGGCTGAGGGGCCATGCCGGCGTCGATCCTGGTGGTCGAAGACGAACCCGCGATCCTGGAGCTCGTTGCGTATGCGTGCGCGAGCCACGGCTACCAGGTGCGGCGCGCGGACTCCGCCGGCGCGGCGCAGCGCGAAATCCGCGCGCGGCTGCCCGACCTCGTGATCCTCGACTGGATGCTGCCCGACCGCGCCGGCATCGAGCTGCTGCGCGAGTTGCGCGCGCACGACCGCACGCGCGCGTTGCCGGTCATTATGCTGACCGCGAAGGGCGCCGAGGCCGACCGCATTGCCGGACTCGACGCCGGCGCCGACGACTACGTGGTGAAGCCGTTCTCGCCGCGCGAGCTGCTGTCGCGCGTGCGCGCGGTGTTCCGCCGCCGGGCACCCGACAAGAGCGGAGAGGCGCTTGCCTACGGGCCGCTCGCGATCGATCCGGCGCGGCACGAGGTCACCGTCGATGGCCAGCCGGTCAAGGTAGGGCTGGCGGAATTCAAGCTGCTGAAGTTCATGATCAGCCAGCCCGACCGCGTGTTCACGCGCGGGCAACTGCTTGACAACGTGTGGGGCGACCACGTGTTCCTCGAGGAGCGCACGGTCGACGTGCACGTGCTGCGGCTGCGCAAGGCGCTCGCCGCCGCCAACTCCCAGCATCTGCTGCAGACGGTGCGCGGGCTGGGCTACCGGCTGTCGACGCGCGCCGAAACGTAGCCGGCGATGAACGGGCAGCGAGCGCGCCGGCAATTCCGCATCATCGTGCCCGCGCTGGTGCGCTTGGCGCTGGTCGCAGTCGCCGCGCTGCTGATCGGGGTCTTCTTCGGCCGGGTCGCCGCGCTGGCGGCAGCGCTGGCGGCCGTGCTGCTGCTGCTCGGTGTGCATCTCGCCTACCTGTCCGCGCTCGGTCACTGGCTGGAGGCGCCGCGGCTCGACACCCTCCCCAACGGCGTCGGCACGTGGACGGAAGTCTTCACGCGCCTGTACAAGATGCGGCGCGCGAGCGATGCGAACGAGCTCCGCCTGATCGACAACGAGCAGCGCTTCCGTCGCACCATCAGCGCGCTGCCGGAGGGCATCGTCCTGATCGATTCCTCGCTGCAGATCGAGTGGTGCAACCCGGTCGCGGAGCAGCATCTCGGCATCAGCCTGCGCTCCGATCACGGGCTGCGGCTGACTAATCTGGTTCGCGATCCCGCATTCGTCGCCTACGTGACGTCGGGCAGCTTCGGCGAGCCGCTGGTCTTGCGGCCGATGAATCATCCCGGGCGCGTGCTGGCGCTGACGGTGATCGATTTCGAGCCGGCGCGCTCGATCGTGATCTCGCGCGACGTCACCCAGACCGAGCGCGTCGATGCGATGCGACGCGACTTCGTGGCCAACGTGTCGCACGAGCTGCGCACGCCGCTCACCGTCGTCAACGGCTTTCTCGAGACGCTGCTCGAAGCCGAGCCGCCGCTCGACGCGACGCGCATGCGTCACCTGCGGCTGATGCAGGAACAGGCGAGCCGAATGGCGCGGCTGGTCGAGGACCTGCTGCTGCTCTCGAGGCTGGAGTCGACCGAGACGCCGGCCGCGGAAGAAACGGTCGACGTGCCGCGGCTCGTGCGCGAGCTGGAGATGGAGGCGCGCGCGTTGTCGCATGGAAATCACGTGATCGCGATCGAAGTGGAGCCCGCGCGCGTCCGCGGCAGCCGCGACGAACTGCGCAGCGCTTTCGGGAACCTTGTCTCCAATGCGGTGCACTACACGCCGGAAGGCGGCCGCATTGCGCTGCGCTGGCGCACTGCGGCCGACGGTGTTCGGTTCGAGGTCGAGGACACCGGCATTGGTGTGGCGGCCGAGGACCTCCCGCGCCTGACCGAGCGCTTCTACCGCGTGGACAAGGGCCGCTCGCGTGCCACCGGCGGCACGGGTCTCGGTCTGGCGATCGTCAAGCACGTGCTGCTGCGGCACCAGGGGCGGCTCGACATCCATTCGCAGGTCGGGCGCGGCAGCACCTTCGCTGCCTGGCTGCCCGTCACGAGGCTGCTCGAAGCCGACGACAAGGATCGCAAGGCGGCCTAGAGCACGATCGCCTGCGCTGGTATCATTCGCGGGCCTTCGGGGCGTAGCGCAGCCTGGTAGCGCACCTGCCTTGGGCGCAGGGGGTCGGAGGTTCGAATCCTCTCGCCCCGACCAG
>JAKORH010000301.1 GCA_029777935.1 Pseudomonadota bacterium | reverse complement strand
GGCCTCACCGCGGTGCCGGCCGCGTCGGTGCTGGCGATGATGGGCGCGTTCGACGTGGTCGGCACGATTTGCTCGGGCTGGCTGTCGGACCGGGTCGACAACCGCAAGCTGCTGTTCTGGTACTACGGCCTGCGCGGCCTGTCGCTGATCTGGCTGCCGCATTCGACGTTCACGCTGTACGGCCTGTCGGTGTTCGCGATGTTCTACGGGCTCGACTGGGTCGCGACCGTGCCGCCGACGGTGCGCCTCGCCGGCGCGACGCTCGGCAAGGAGCGCGTCGGGATCGCGTTCGGCTGGATCTTCGCCGCGCACCAGATCGGCGCCGCGGTCGCGGCCTGGGGCGCCGGCCTGTCGCGCACGCTGCTGCTCACCTACACGCCGGCGCTGTACGCGGCCGGCGGCGCCTGCCTGATCGCCGCGCTCGCGGTGCTGACGATCAGGCGCCGGCTCGCAATGCCGCAGCCGGTGCTCGGCGCGGGCTGACGCGCGGGTGCGGCGAACGGGCCGTGCCGCTTCGGCGCAGAGCTTACGTTTCAGCGCTGCCCGTGGGGCGGCGCGCCGGTCTGCTCGGCGATCCACCGCAAGTACGCGGCGGACCCATCGCTCAGATCGCGCCCGACGATCTCCGGCAACTGGTACGGATGGCGCTCGGCGATGAACTTTGCCAGCGCGTCGTACAGCGCACTGCGCGTCTTGATCGTGAGCCGGCATTCGGGCTGGTCGCAGACGCGCCCTTCCCAGCGGTAAACGCTGCGCACGCTATCGATCTGCACGCAGGCGCCGAGGTCGGCCTCGACGATCTCGCGCGCGAGCTGCGATGCCTGATCCATGTCGGCGACCGTGGTCGTCACGACGCAATAGGTGGTAGAGAGGGGAGGAGAGTGCGTGGCCTGCATGGTGCGTTCCTCGATGACTGACTGTGGCACGTTTCAAGACTCGACGTCGAGCGCGGCGATGGCGCTCGCATCCGCGATCAGGTTGATCTCGACGATGCGCCCTTGTTCGATCACGAAGTCGAACACGGCACG
>JAKORH010000300.1 GCA_029777935.1 Pseudomonadota bacterium | reverse complement strand
CGAGGAGCGTGGCGAGATCCATGCGCGGTCGTTTCCGTTTCGGCGGCCCGGCCCTCGGAGGCGGCGCGGGGTCACGCGCTCGCGAAAGCCCGTCGGACGAAGCTGGCGATGATACAGCCCCGCTTATAATCGACCGGTGAATTTGTCCTCGCGTCGCCCGATCCAGCCGCTGCCGGACACGCTGGTCAGCCAGATCGCCGCAGGCGAGGTCGTCGAACGCCCGGCGTCGGTCGTCAAGGAACTGCTCGAAAACGCGCTCGACGCCGGCAGTTCGTCGATCCGCGTGCAGCTCGAGGAAGGCGGCGTCAAGCTGATCCGCGTCAGCGACGACGGCCGCGGCATCGCCCGCGAGCAACTGGCGCTGGCGCTCACCCGGCACGCGACGTCGAAAATCGCCACGCTCGACGACCTGGAACGCGTCGGCACGCTCGGTTTCCGCGGCGAAGCGCTGGCGTCGATCGCCGCCGTCGCCCATCTTTCGCTGACCAGCCGGCAAGCCGACACGCCGCACGCCTGGCGGCTGGAAGGCGAGGCTGGCGCACAGCCGGAACCGGCGGCGTTGTCCGGCGGTACGGTCGTCGAAATGCGCGACCTCTATTACAACACGCCGGCACGCCGCAAATTCCTGAAAAGCGAAAGCACCGAGTTCGCGCAATGCAGCGAGGCGTTGAAGCGCATCGCCCTGGCGCATCCTGACGTCGCCTTCACCCTGACGCACAACGGGCGCGCCACGCTGCATCTGCCGCGCGCCGACGCCGCGGCGCGTGCCGGCGCGCTGCTCGGCGACGATTTTCTGGCGCAGGCGCGGCCGATCGACGTGCAGGCCGGTTCCCTGCGTCTCTGTGGACAACTGGCGTTGCCGGCGTACTCGCGGGCGCGCGGCGACGCGCAATACTGCTACGTCAACGGCCGTTTCGTGCGTGAAAAGCTGTTGGCACACGCGCTGCGCCAGGCTTACGACGACCTGCTGCACGGCAGCCGCTATCCCGTTTATTGCCTGTTCCTCAACATCGATCCGGCGGCGGTGGACGTCAATGTCCATCCGCAGAAAACCGAAGTCCGCTTCCGCGATTCGCGCCCGGTGCATCAGTTCGTCTTCCACGCCGTGCAACAGGCGCTCGGCAGAACGCTCAATGAGCCGCTGTCGGCCGACGACGGCAAGTCGTTGCCAACCTCACGCCGACCGGAGAGGGAATGGGGATCGTTTCGCCCGACCGACAGCGGCGCGCAAGAGAAATCCGCGCCGAACGACTATGGGCGCCAGGCGTATCAAGCGCCGCTGCAAATCGGCGAGCGGCTCGACGACGCGCGCTATCTGGCTTTCGCCGACGCGGCGCGGACAGCAATCAGCGCTCCCATCGAGGTCAGCACGTCCATATCGCTGGCCGCTAGCCCACCTCCGGCGGAAGTCGACACCGCGCAGGTGGAACGTCCTGCCTCACCGCCACTCGGCTACGCCATCGGCCAGATACACGGCATCTACATCCTGGCGCAGAATGCGCAGGGGCTGATCGTCGTCGATATGCACGCCGCACACGAGCGCATCCTCTACGAAAAGCTCAAGCAGGCACTCGGCGACGCGCCGCTGGCGGCGCAACGGCTGCTGATCCCCGCGGTATTCACCGCCGACGAAATCGACATCGCCACCGCCGAGGAACATGCCACCGCACTGCAACGGCTCGGCTTCGAAGTGGCAACGCTCGGTCCGCGGCAACTGGCGGTGCGCAGCGTCCCGGCGTTGCTGCAGGCCGCCGACCCGACGGCGCTGGCGCGCGCCGTGCTCGCCGAATTGCGCGAACACTCGCTCAGCGAACTGCTCACCGCCCGCCGCAACGAACTGCTCGCCAATCTCGCCTGCCAGGGCGCCGTGCGCGCTCAGCGGCGGCTGTCACTGCCGGAAATGGACGCGCTGCTGCGCCAGATGGAAGCGACGGAACGCGCCGACCACTGCAATCACGGCCGGCCGACCTGGCTGAGCCTGACGCTCGCCGATCTCGACCGCCACTTTCTGCGCGGCCGATGAACGATCACCCGCTACCACCGGCGATTCTGCTGATGGGGCCGACCGCCAGCGGCAAGACCGCCGCCGCGCTGGCGCTGGCGCGCCGTTTTCCGGTCGAACTGGTCAGCGTCGATTCGGCGCAGGTCTTCCAGGCGATGAACATCGGCACCGCCAAACCGGACGCCGCGACGCTCGCCGAGTTTCCGCATCACCTGATCGACCTGATCGACCCCGAACAGGGCTATTCCGCCGCCCGCTTCTGCGTCGACGCGCGTGCGGTCATGGCCGGCATCGTCGCCCGCGGCCACGTGCCCCTGCTGGTCGGCGGAACGATGCTCTACTTCAAGGCCCTGCTCGAAGGGCTGGTCGATCTGCCGCCCGCCGACCCGACGCTACGCGCGGCGATCGACGATGAGGCCGCTGTGCGCGGCTGGCCGGCGCTGCACGCCGAACTGGCACGCATCGACCCGCTGACCGCCGCACGGCTGGCGGAGACCGACGCGCAACGCATCCAGCGCGCGCTCGAAGTCTGGCGAATCAGTGGGCAACCCCTGTCGACGCTGCTCGCCGCTGAAAACGCGACACCGCCGGAATACCGCTTCCTGCCACTCGGCCTATCGCTCGCCGACCGCTCGCTGTTGCATCGCCGCATCGCGACGCGCTTCGACGCCATGCTCGCCGCCGGTCTCGAAGACGAAGTCGTTCACTTGCGCCAGACTTACCGCCGGCACGCCGCGCTGCCGTCGATGCGCTGCGTCGGCTATCGACAGGTCTACGCCGTCCTCGACGGCAGCGCACCGCGCCACGAACTGCGCGAGCGCGGCATTGTCGCCACCCGCCAATTGGCGAAACGGCAAATCACCTG
>JAKORH010000299.1 GCA_029777935.1 Pseudomonadota bacterium | reverse complement strand
TCCAGCGGCAAGTTGCTGGTCAGCATGCTGCCTCGTGCGCAGCGCGACCGCATCCTCGATCGTCTGCCGCTGCATCGCTTCACGGAGCTGACGCTGACTGATCGCGCCGCGCTCGAACGCGAACTCGACGCGACCCGTCTACGCCGCATCGGCATCAATCGTGGCGAACACATACGCGGGCTGATCGCGATCGCCGTGCCTGTGATGATGGGGCGTCGCGCCGTGGCGGCGGTGGCGGTGCAGGCACCGCTCGGACGAATGTCCATCGACGAGATGCTGAAACGCGCTCCCCTGCTTCAGGAAGCTGCCGTGGCGATTGCGCAGACCTTCCATGGCGAGGAAGCGCGCTGACCTTCGCCGTGCGACCGCCTCGCCTGCGGGTGTCGTAGATCCGGCGCCGTGGTCGGCGAATCGATGCTTCAGCGCCGACCGCGGCCGGCAAGCATCGCGATGATCTCGTGGAATGCGCGGTTGCCGGCGAGCGCCGACAGATCGAGCGCCTGACTGCGGCTGTAGTAGGGACTGAGGTCCAGACCGACGCCGATGCCATAGATCTCGACCGGTCCGGCGCGCTCGTGGCGCTGCACGACGTGGCGCAGATGATGGTCGAGGTAGTGCCCGTCGTTCGCCAGGCTGGTCGCAGTATCCATCGGACAGCCGTCGGACAGCACCAGCAGCAGGCGTCGCGGCTCGTCGCGCGCGGCCAGCCTGCGGCAGGCCCAGTCGACGGCTTCGCCATCGACGCCTTCGCGGAACAGATCGGCTTTGAGCAGCGCGGCGATGGTGGGGCGCGCGCGCCGCCACCGGGTGTCGGCGTCCTTGAACACCATGTGCCGAACTTCGTTCAGGCGGCCGGGGTGCTTCGGACGGCCGCAGCGCATCCAGTCGCGATGCGCCTGCCCACCGTTCCAGGCGCCGGTCGTGAAGCCGAGCACCTCGGTTGCAACACCCGAAAGTTCGAGTGCGCGGGCCAGGATGTCGACCAGCATCGCGACCGATTCGCTGTGCTGCTTCATCGAGCCGGAGCAGTCGATCAGGAAGCTCACGATGCCACGCGCGCGGGGTACTTCGCGCTCGGTGCGAAACAAGCGGCGCTCGGTCGGCGAACTGATCAGCTGCGCAAGCCGGCGGCCGTCGATGCGGCCATCCTCCTGTGCGCCATCCCAGCCGTCGCGCGCCGGCGCGGCGAACAGCGCGCGCAGTTCGCGTGCCAGCCGCGGCAGATTGACGCCCTGCGCGGCGATCCGCGTATCCAGCCACGCGCGGTATTCGCGCAGCAGTTCGGGCCGTACCAGCGTGGACGCGTGCACTTCGCGGTCGTAGGCCGTGGTGAACACGCGATAGCCGTCGTCGCTGTCCTCCAGCACGCGGCTGGTGCCGGCGACGGCGGTCGGCATCGCGTCGCCGGGTTCGGCGTCGAAGTCCATCATCAGCGCCAGGCCGGTGCGGTCTTCCTCGTCGTCCCGGTCGCGACGTTCGTTGTCTTCGCCGCGCTCGTCGTCGCGCGACTCGATCAGTGCCGCCACGCGCCGCGCGATCGCGAGCGCGTGCATCGCGTAGGCGCGCTGGTCGGTGCGGCTGCGGCGCAGGCCCGCGAGTTCATGACCGATCGCGCCGACCAGCATGCCGTGCGTCGTCTCGATCAGGTCTTCGCTGCAATCCGGCACGGGTTCCCCCGTGACACGCGCGCGGCACACCTGCGCGGTCGTATAGAGCAGGATGCCGCGCGCGCTTTCCGCCAGCCCCGTGCGGATGAACGCCAGCGACCATTGTTCGAAGCGATGTCGCAGGTTGCGTCTGATTCCGGGCATCGCCGCGGGCGCGAGCGCCTCGACGCGCAATTGCTCGAGCCACTCGAAAATCAGGCGCTCGACGGGCGCGACAGGGCACAAGCGGCGATGCAGTTCGGGATCCGACTCCCGGACGCGCAATGCCATGCCGTCGGCCGCGCCGCGAAACGAGTCGAAGTCGTCGTCCTCGAGCGATGGATACAGGTGCGGCGCAAAGAGAGGGAGCGCGTGCGGTCCCCGGTGCAGGCGACGCCCGCGGATATGCAGATCCCGTTCTCCCGCCAGCGCGCGAATCGCGGCCGCGCAGAGTTCCTCGATCTTCTGCTGCTGGCGCGCGCGGGTCTGCGCTTCAGCCACGGCGCCGCTCCGTCACGAGGCGAGCGGTCGGAACGATTCGCCCAGTTCTGCGCCGAAACAACGCTGGTAGTACTCGGCGACGATCGGGCGTTCGGCCTCGTCGCACTTGTTGAGGAACGAGAGGCGAAACGCGACCGCCGGGTCGCGGAAGATCTCGCAATTCTCGGCCCAGGTGATCACGGTGCGCGGCGACATCAGCGTCGACAGGTCGCCGGCGGCGAACCCCTTGCGCGTCAGATCGGCGACCGCGACCATCGCCTCGACGAGTTTGCGCCCCTTCTCGCTGGTCGCCTTGCTCGGCACTCGCGCCAGCACGATGTCCCTCTCCTCGTTCGCGCCGAGGTAGTTCAGCGACGCGACGATGTTCCAGCGGTCGATCTGCGAGTGGTTCAGGCGCTGCGCGCCGTGGTAAAGGCCGTTGAGGTCGCCGAGTCCAACCGTATTGGCGGTGGCGAACAGGCGGAAGTAAGGATGCGGACTGATGACCCGGTTCTGGTCGGTCAGCGTGAACTTGCCGTCGCGCTCGAGGATGCGCTGGATCACGAACATCACGTCAGGGCGGCCGGCATCGTATTCGTCGAAGACGAGCGCAACCGGCCGCTGCAGCGCCCACGGCACGATGCCTTCCTGGAACTCGGTCACCTGCTGCCCATCGCGCAACACGACGGCGTCCTTGCCGACGAGATCGAGCCGGCTGATGTGCCCGTCGAGGTTCACGCGCACGCAGGGCCAGTTCAGTCGCGCGGCGACCTGCTCGATGTGGGTCGACTTGCCGGTGCCATGCAGGCCCTGCACCAGCACCCGCCGGTTGCGCGTGAAGCCGGCCAGCAGTGCGAGCGTCACGTCGGGATTGAAGCGATACGCCTCGTCGATTTCTGGAACATGGTCATCCGGTTCCGAAAACGCCGGCACGGTCAGTTCGGCGTCGATGCCGAATACCTCGCGCACGGAGAGCAGTCGGTCGGGCTGGACGGTAAGGATGTCGCTCATGGGTGGCGTTGCGCTCTGTTCGATACGCAGGCTAGCCGGTCCATGCGGCGCGGCGTAGTGCCAGTCCGCCCTCATCGAACGCGCCAGTCGCGCTGCGGTCCCGTTCCGGGATGGCCTTCGCTAAAGCAACTCGCCCATACGGTCGGCGGCCGCACGCAGGGCCGGCAGGCGCGCAATCGCATTGTCGAGCGACAGTCGAGCGGTCGGCGCATGCAGCGCCAGCGCGGCCCGTACATCGCCGCGCCGGTCGCGTACGGCAACCGCGACGGCGATCAGCCCGGCGATGAACTCCTCGCGGTCGGTGGAGTAGCCGCGCGCGGCGATTGCGTCGCATTCGGCGCGCAGTGCCTCGGGTCGGGTCAGCGTGTTCGGGGTCAGCGCGGGCAGCGCCAGGTCACCGATCAGCGCGTCGCGTTGGGCTCGCCTCATCTGCGACAGGAACAGTTTGCCGCTGGCCGTGCAGTGCAGTGGCACGTGGGTGCCGGCCTCGAGCGTCAAGCGCAACGGCCACTGCGCTTCGACGCGGTCGAGGTAGAGCACCTGCGCACCGTCCAAGGTGGTGAAGTTGCAGGTCTCGCCGACCTCGCGCACCAGGGCGTCGAGCACCGCGTGCCGACGTGCGCGCTCGATGTCGTTGGTCAGCGTATCGAAGGCCAGCCGGCGCATCGCTTCGCCGACGGTGTAGGAACGCTCGTCGATGCCGCGCGCCAGAAAGCCGCTGTCGACCAACTGCGCGCAAAGCCGATGCGCTGTGGCTTTCGGCAGGTCCAGCCGGCTCGCCAGTTCGGCGAGCGTCAGCGTGCGGCCTTCGCGCGCCACCAGCGACAGCACGCGAAGGCTGCGTTCCGAGGCTGCAGTCGGCTTGGCAGCGCCCCCCTGACTGAAGTCCTCGACAGCCTTACTCATCGGCAAAGAGTAGATCGAAATGGATCCGATTGTTCCAAGTTCCACAGAAAAACTTATGTGTGTACCGCAATAATCTCTTGACGGAACATTACATTCTGTTCAATACTGATAAAACGCAATTAAACGGAACATTATGTTCCGTTTACCTGATGCTGAGATAAAGCATGGAAGAAATCTACGACTACATCGTCATCGGGGCTGGGTCGGCTGGGAGCGTGTTGGCTGGACGGCTGAGCGAGGATCCTTCGACGAGGGTGCTGCTGCTCGAAGCGGGCCCGCCCGATCGCTCGTTCTGGATCCACCTGCCGATCGGATACGGCAAGACGATGTGGAGCAAGAAGTACAACTGGTGCTTCGAGACCGACCCCGACCCGAACATGAACGGTCGGCGCATCTACTGGCCGCGCGGCAAGACGCTCGGCGGTTCGAGTTCCATCAACGGCCTGATCTACATCCGTGGCCAGCGCGAAGACTATGACCATTGGGTCGCGCTCGGCAACGAGGGCTGGGGTTTCGACGACGTGCTGCCCTACTTCGTCAAGTCGGAGCGCAATCAGCGCGGTGCCAGCGAATTCCACGGCGACGGCGGCCCGCTGTCGGTGTCGGATATCGGCGCCAGGCATGAGCTCATCGAGGCCTTCATCGACGGCGCCGGCGAACTGGGCGTGCCGCGAACCGACGACTTCAACGGCGCACGGCAGGAAGGAGTCGGCTACTACCAGCTCACGACCTGGAAGGGGTGGCGTTGCAGCACTGCCAAGGGCTACCTGGCATCGGCCCGGCGTCGCGCCAGCCTGCGCATCGAAACCGAAGCGCAGGCCAGCGGGGTCGTGATCGAGAACAAGCGCGCGGTCGGCGTGCGCTATCGGCAGGGAGGGGAGACGAAGACCGCCCGTTGCCGCGGCGAGGTGCTGCTGGCAGCGGGCGCGATCCAGTCGCCGCAGTTGCTGCAACTCTCGGGCATCGGTCCGGCGCCACTGCTGCAGAAATTCGGCATCCCGGTGCTGCATCACTCGCCCGGGGTCGGCGAAAACCTGCAGGACCACCTTCAGTTGCGGTTGATCTACGAGTGCACCAAGCCGATCACCACCAACGACGCGCTGAACTCCTGGGTCGGGCAGGCGGGGCTCGGTCTGCAATGGCTGTTGTTTCGCAGCGGACCGCTGGCGGTTGGAATCAACCAGGGCGGCTGCTTCATGCGCGCGCTGCCCGACG
>JAKORH010000298.1 GCA_029777935.1 Pseudomonadota bacterium | reverse complement strand
TCTGCTGCTGGCGCTGTATCGGCAGACCCATGGGCTGACCCTCAGCTTGTGGCAACTGCTCGGCGAGGTGCGCGCCACGCTGTTTCAGCGCCCCGCCACCGAAACCGAAATGCTGCGACGACGAAGACAGCAGCACGCCGAATTCGCCCGCCTACAACCCGCCCTGTTCGCATGAAAATTATCCCGGACAGCAGTGCGCTTCCGCGGGAATGACACAGCCCTATTTGCCCATCGCCTGCGCGCCCTGCAGCACGGCCTTGACGATATTCTGGTAGCCGGTGCACCGGCAGAAGTTGCCTTCGAGCCCTTCGCGCACCTCGCGCTCGTTCGCGTGCGGGTGATGCGTCACGAGATCGATCGCGCTCATCACCATTCCCGGCGTGCAGAAGCCGCACTGCAGGCCGTGGCAGGTCTTGAACGCCGCCTGCATCGGATGCATCGTGCCGTCGGCCGGCGTGATGCCCTCGATCGTCGTGAGCTCCGCGCCCTGCACCTGCGCGGCGAGCAGGTTGCAGCTCTTCACTGCGCGGCCGTTGACGAGAATCGTGCACGCACCGCACTGGCCGGTGTCGCAGCCGACGTGAGTACCGGTCAGACGCATGTGTTCGCGCAGGAATGTGACGAGCAGGGTGTCGGGCGCAACGTCGGCCGAGACGGCCTTGCCGTTGACCCGCAGCGAAAGCGGGACTGCCATGATGACTCCTCGGGTTGAGTTCGTTCTTCTCGGCGGG
The DNA here is from genome assembly GCA_029777935.1 of Pseudomonadota bacterium. Next base: position 51,009 of record JAKORH010000298.1, on the reverse strand, counting down.
AAGGGCAATTTACTGCCGTGCGATCAGACCGTGCAAGAGCGCGGTCGCTCGCCCCGCGTTTCCGCGATTGGCGCCGGTCACGGCGCGCGGATGCCGGCCGGGCCGAGCAGCATGTAGCCGCGCCGCGTGGCCAGCACCGCGGCGGAGTTGGCGCGGTCGGCACGCACCGACGCCTGGAAGCTCGCGCCACCGTCGCGACTGGTCAGCGTGACACCGTTCAGGCCCGCGACCACGACCGAGCCATCGGCCAGTTGCGCACCGCCGGCGAGCGACTGGTCGGTGCCGGAGGTGATCGCCGACCACGTCAGGCCGTCGTCGGTGCTGCGGAGCACGGTGCCGCCCATGCCCCACAGCAGCAGCGTCCTGTCGGCCAGCGCAGTGCCGCCCCAGATCGATCCCTTGTAAGGCAGCGCGACTGGTTTGAATGTCTCGCCGCCGTCCTCCGAACGGAACGCGGCTCCGCTTTCGGCCGCGATCAGCACCAGGCGGTCGCGCGCGACGATCTGGTTCAGGTGACGCTCGCCGAGTTCCCCCGCGGCGATCTCGAATTGCTGCCAGGTCGCACCGCCGTCGCTGCTGCGCTCGGCATGACCGTACGGTCCGACCACGAGCCCGTGCTTGTCGTCGCGGAACCAGACCGAGAACAGCGGGTCCTTGCCGTCGATCCGACCGGACAGCAGTTGCCAGTTCTCGCCGCCGTCGCGGGTGCCGATCACGATGCCGCCGTGGCCCACGGCCCAGCCGGTGCGTTCGTCGACGAAGGTCACCGCGGTCAGCGTGGTGCGCGTCGGCACGTGCCTGGCCTGGCGCCAGTTCGCGCCGTCGTCGTCCGACAGCAACACGTGCCCATACTCGCCGACGACGACCAGCCTCGATCCGGTGCGGGCCCCCGCGAGCAGCAGGTTCGAGGTCGCGAGGTTCGACGGCCGCGCGTCGCCGCCGCCGGGAGGTGACACGGTGGCGGGCGCCGGGTCCGCCGCACGGACCAGCGCGGTGGCGGTGATCGCCAGGGCCGCACACAGCGAGACGAATGCACGGCCCATGTCAGTACCGCCCGGCCGCCCGCAGGCACTGACGCGACGCCCCGGGGAGCAGCGCGAGAAACGAGCGTGGGAACCGCTTCATCCTAGTGCGCCATCAGCGGCCGTTTGACCGGCCCGCGCCGCGCGACCAGCGCATCGATCACCACCGCCAGCGCCGGCAGCAGCGTGATCGCCATCACCATGTTGATCATGAACATGAACGCCAGCAGCAGCCCCATGTCGGCCTGGAATTTCAGATCCGAGAAACCCCACGTCGCCACGCCGATCGACAGCGTGATGGCGGTGAAGATCGTCGCGTTGCCCGTCTCCAGCAGCGCGTTCTTGAACGCGGGCTCAATCGCCATGCCGTCGGCCAGATACGTCTGCAGTCGGTTGTAGATGTAGAAGGCGTAATCGACGCCGATGCCGACCGCCAGCACCATCACCGGCAGCGTGGCCACCGTCAGCCCGATGTCGAGCACCTTCATGAACCAGTAGCCGAGGAAGGTCGCCAGCGTCAGCGGCACGCAGCAGGCGATCATCGCGCGCCAGTCGCGGTAGGTGATCAGCACCAGCAGCAGGATCGTCACGTACACGTACAGCATCATCGGCAGTTCGGTGTGCTCGAGCACCTCGTTGGTCGCGGCCTGCACGCCGGCGTTGCCGCTCGCGAGCCGCACCTTGACGGTGTCGTTGACGTTTTCCTGCCGGTAGCGCTTGGCCGCATCGACCACCGCCTTCAGCGTGACCGCCTTGTGATCGGCGAGGCTGACGTTGACCGGCAGCACCGAGCAGCGCGGGTCGTACAGGCCCGAGCCCTCGCCGGCCAGGCCGATGAAGCTCGCCATCGAGCGCGCGTCGCGCGGCAGCGCCTGCCACTTGGGGTTGCCTTCGTTGAAGCCGGAGGCGCCGATCTTCACCAGCGCCGGCAGGCTCGCCACGCCGATCACGCCGGGCACGTTGGCCATCACCCACGACAGGTCGTCGACGTACGCCATGCGCGCGAACGCGTAGCAGCCGTCGGGCGGCATCTCGAGCACCAGCGTGAACACGTCCAGCCCCAGCCCGAATTTCTCGACGATCGCGACCGCGTCGCGGTTGTAGCGCGAGTCCTCGCGCAGTTCCGGCGCACCCGGCTTCAGGTATCCGACGTGGCGATCGCTCGACTGCCACACCGCCACCGCGAACAGCACGACCGCAGCAGCGGTGACCGCGAACGCGACCTTCCGCTCCGCGACGTGGTCCAGCCGCTTCATCCAGCCCTCGCGCTGCTGCCGCAGCGCCGTGACGCGTTGGACATAGTCGGGACCGAAATGAAAGAACGACGCCACCACCGGCAGCATCACGAGGTTGGTGACGATCTTGTAAGCCACGCCGATCGATGCGGTCAGCGACAGTTCGCGGATCATCGGGATCGGCACCAGGTACAGCGTGGCGAAGCCGACGAACGCGGTGACCAGCGCCATCGTGCCCGGCACCAGCAGCCCGCGGAAGCTGGAGCGCGCGGCGTCCGGCCCCGACAGCCCGCCGCAGATCGAGCGCGAAATGTAGTTGACCTGCTGCACGCCGTGCGACACGCCGATCGCGAACACCAGGAACGGCACCAGCACCGCGAGCGGATCGAGGCCGTAGCCCAGCAGTTTCAGCGTGCCGAACTGCCATACCAGCGATACCAGCGAGCACATCAGCGTGGCGATCGTGAACGCGACCGAGCGGCTGTACCAGTACACCGCGGCCGCCGTTAGCACGAACGCCAGCGCGAAGAAACGCAGCACGCTCGCCGCGCCGTCGGCGATGTCGCTGATCTGCTTGGCGAAGCCGATCACCTGGATCTTCGTGTCGGCGTCCTCGAACTTCGCGCGCAGATCGGTCTCGATGCGGCGCCCCAGCTCGATGTAGTCGGTCTTCTCCCGCGTCTTCGGGTCGTAGTCGAGCAGGTCGGCGATCACCATGGTGGCGGTCGCGTCGTTGGCGACCAGGCTGCCGATGTAGCCACCCTGGATCGCGTTGTCGCGGATGCGCTCCACTTGCGCAACGGTCAGGTTCTCGGGCGTCACGTTGCCGCCGATGACGTCCATCCCCTTGAAGCCTTCCTCGGTGATCTGCAGCACACGCGTGTTCGGCGTCCACAGCGAACTGACCGTGCGGCGGTCGATGCCGGGCATGAACAGCACCGCCTCGGTGACCTGGTTGAGCTTGCGCAGCGCGGCGACGTTCCACACGTCGCCCTTGGTGCGCGCCACCGCGATCATCAGGCGGTTGGCGCCGAACACCTGGTCGCGGTACTGGAAGAACGTGTCGGTGTACTCGTGCCCGGTCGGCAACTGCTTGTCGAAGCCGGCGTCCATTCGCAACTGCAGCGCGAAGTAGCCGAGCGCGAGCGTCAGCAGTCCGAGCACCGCGAGCGTGACCGCGCGGTGACCGAAGATCACCGCCTCGAGACGACGGACAACGAGTTCGATCATCAGCGCGTCAGGTATGCGAACGACAGGGCGTCACCCCGGCGGAGACCGGGGTCCGGAACGCAGCGCCTGAAATTGCGCCCCGGCCCCGGATCGATTCCGGGGCAGGCTCTGCGCCGTGGCCACTGAACTGCGCTCCTGCCGACACCCCGACCCGCTTAGAACGAGTACGAGATGCTCGCGCCGAAGAAACTGCGGTCGCGCATCACGTTGGTCAAGCCGCCGCCGAAGAAGCGCGACAGGCCGATCTGGCCGCGCCACACGCTCTCACGGTCGAAGTTGACGCCGAGGAACAGCGACTTGCGGCCCTTGACGAACGGCAACGTGTTCGGCGAGATGCCGAAGACATCGTGCGCGAAGTCCACTTGCGGCGTCACGTTAATGCCGCTGCCCAATGCGTCAGGGTACGTGAGGCCGACCTCGAACACATAGCCGCCCGAGGTCTTGGTCGGGATCTCGTAGCTCGGGAAGATCAGGTACGGAATGTGCGACGGGTCGAGGTTCGGATAGCGCGTGACCGCGGCCTCTGCCAGCACGTAACCCTCGGACGCGCCCAGCCCGCGCATCAGCGCACCCATCGGCGAATTGACCTCGATGAAGTAGAAGCCGGTCAGGTGCGCCTGGTACTTCGCCTCGTCGACGAAGCCGCGCACGGTGATGCGGCCATTCGGGTCGACGGTCTTGGTCGGTCCCGCCACCGGGTCGAAGATGCTGTAGGGGCCGGTCGGCGGCACGGATGGATCGATCGCCACCGAGTCGCGCGGCCGGTACGACAGCTCGCCGCCCACCGCCCACGGCCCGAGCTTGGTGTTGAACGACGCGCCGAACAGGTCCTTGTCCTTGCCGTACTCGTTGTAGTAGCCAGCGGCGACCACGTTGAAGGCCAGATTCGCCGGATCGGTGAACAGCGTCGTGAACGGCAGCTTGTCGTGGTAGCGGATGTAGTACAGCGCGAACTCGGTGTCCAGGTTGCGCGGCTTGCCGCGCAGCGCAAGGCCGAACTGGCCACCCGCAGGCGGCTTCTTGTCGCCCTCGAACGGGATCACGTTGACGCCGGGCTGGATCTTGTCGCCGATGTCGCCGCACGGCGTGGGCGGCAGACACAGGCCGAACGGCTGCAGCAGCGACGACGGAATGAACGCGGGCCGCTGCCCCTTGCCGACCACGTCGGCGGTCGAGAAGAACGTGCCGACCGGGTCGAACTGGAACGCGTTCCACGTGAACTGGTAGTAGCCCTCGAGGTTCAGCCCCTCCGTGAGTCCCGTGTTCAGGTACAGCATCGGCGCCGGGCGGAAGATCTCCTTCAGCTGCGTGCCAGGCGTGTGGTACTTGCGCAGGTCGAGCGCATTGATCGAGTTGACGCCGCCGACGATGAAGATGTCCTCGCCCCAGCTGATGACCTGGTTGCCGAGCTTGATGGTCGCCGGCTGGTCGCCGATCAGCTTGGTGTCCTTCGACACCCACAGGTCGAGCAAGGTGATGTTGTGCTGCGCGAGGTTCTTCGCGTCACCCGACAGCGGCGTGCGGCGCGTGTCGTCGACCTTGAAGTCGTACACCCAGGTCGCGCGCGCGAGCGACTTCCAGCCGTCGCCCCACTTCACCCCGAGTTCGTGCGTGCCCTTCAGCGCCAGCGACGGGATGTCGCCCTTCTTGTAGTTCAGGTTGCCATCGTCGCCGTTGATGAAGTTGAAATCCGCGTCCGCGAACGCAGGGTCGCCGGCCACGCGGCCGCCGATCGGGCCGGTGGTCGGCACCGTGCCGCCGTTGTCGTTGCCGATGTTGGTCACCGACGGATTCTGCAGCCGCACCTGCAGGCCGAGCGAGATCGTCGTGCCGAAGTCGATCTGCACGCCGCTCTCGGTTTCGTAGCGGAACGCGCTCGCCGGCGCGGCCGCGAGCGCGAATGCCGCGCCGACGGCGGCCGCCATCAGCGTCAGCGGCCGGTCGGCGGCCGCACGATTCCTGCCGTTGCTGTTCATCTGTCCCCTCCTCCTGTCGCAGCGCGCTCAGCGCCCGCCCACACGCCGCAGTTCGTCGGCATTGAACTTGTTCGGATCGATCCGGCCTTCGCGGCCCGCCAGCCAGTCGACCTTGCCCTCCTGCGGCTGGTTGTCGGCCATGTAGCGGCCGACGTTCAGGTCGTAGCTGATGTAGCCCTGGTACACGCACGCGGGCAGCTCCCAAGCGCTGTACGGATACGACTCCATCACGCGCCAGATCTTGCCCTGCGCGTCGTACAGGTCCTCCACCAGCAGCATCCACGTGTCCTCGTCCAGGTACATCTCGCGCTTCGGAAACAGATGCCGCTGGCCCTGCTTGACGGTGGCCTCGATCTTCCACACCCGGTGCAACTCGTAGCGGATCAGCTCGCGCTTCGGATACTCGGCACCGAAGATGTCCTTGTACTTGCGCGACGTGTCGTTGAACTTGAACGTGTTGTACGGCACCAGCAGTTCCTGCTTGCCGACGATCTTCCAGTCGTAGCGGTCCATTGGGCCGGCGTACATCGGATACTGGTCGACCATCAGCAGGTTCTCGTAGCCCGGCACCGGGTTGTCGTACGAGAAGGTCGGAGCGCGCCGTACGCGGCGCTGGCCCGGGAAGTAGAGCCACGCCTCACTTTCCTTGTTCAGGTAATAGTTGATCAGGATGAGTTCACCCACCCGCGCCGCCGGCGACACGACCTCGTTCAGCAGCTTCCACTCGATGCCCTGCACTTCATCGACCGTCTTGGCCTTCGGATTGCCGAACGGCGTCAGCGTCCACTGGTCCTGTACCAGCGGCACGAAGTCGCCGCCCTTCGGATCGGAGAAGATGGTCGCGTAGCGCTCGATGCGGCCGGCGCCGACCCAGTGCAGCTTGTGATTCCACATCGCCTCGGCGCCGTTCTTCGGCAACGGGAACGGAACGCCCGCCGGCATGGCCTTCTCGATCTCGAAGCCGTTGGCCGCGAGCTTCGATCCGGTCGCGTTCTGTGCGGTGCGTTCGTAGACGAAGTCGGGATAACCGCAAGAGCGCCGTGTCGGGAACACCTGCATCGTGTAGCCCTTCAGCGTCTTCAGCAGCGCGATCTGCCCTTCGCTCAGCTGCGCCTTGTACTTGTCGGCGTTGCTCGCATCGACCGTGTACAGCGGCTTGTCGGCCGCGTACGGATCAGGGCGCGGCTGGCCCGGCTTCCAGCCCGCGGGCGCCTTCAGGTCGCCGCCGGTCCAGGCCGGGATCGTGCCCTCCTTGTTGCCGGCACGCTCGGCACCGACCGGCGTGAGGTCCTGTTTCAGCCGCGCGGCGTCCTGCGCTGCCGCGCCGCCCGCAAACGCCAGCAGCAGCGCGCAGGCCAGCGTCGACAGCGCGCCGCGCGTGCTGTTGCAGGCCGAGTTGCTTGTATCACTCATCGAACTTCCCTCCACCCTGGGTGCATGTGGTCTTATCTGACCGGAAATCCCCGCTGCTGCAGATCGAGCGTCACCTGGCGCCGCAGATCGTCGACCGCCGCCGGAACCTGTGCCCGCAATTTCTTCACTTCGCCCTCGCTGTACGCCTCGAACGACGCCGGAACCTGCGCCGGGCTGAACGTCCTGAGCATCCAGTTCAGCAGCAATGCCAGTTCGGCGTCCGACAGCGGCGAATTGGCCGAGCCCGGCACCTGCACGAGGAACGCGCGGCCGCCCTGCGAATTCAGGAAGTACCCCAGTTGCCCGCGCACGTCGGGAATGCCGACGCCCGGACTGCCGCTGCCATCGAGCTGGTGGCAGCCGGCACAGAACTGGATGTAGTTCTGGCGCGAGCGGTCAGGCCAGGCGGCCGCGACACTCTGCAGCGCAAGCAGTGCGAGGCAGGAGCCGAAGATGACGGCACGTCGCACGCTCAGCCTCCCAGCAGGCTGCGCCGCAGCCGCAGCGTGTCGTTCGGATTGGGACGGCTCTGGCGCGCGGCGGCCACGTCGGCGGCGGAGATGCGATCCTCGGCTGCGCCGTTCAGCCCGCGCACGACATAGTTCAGCGCAGCGCCGATCTCCTCGTCCGAAAGCTGCGGCAGGCCCGGCATCGCGCCGACGAACGCCTGTCCGGAAAACGTGATTGGCCCTGCCAGCCCGCCCACCACCACGCGCGTCAGGTACTCGGTCGCTCGCGGCGATGCAAGATGCTTCGCCAGCGCGTTCGCGAGCGGCGGCGCCAGCCCCGGCACGCCCGAGCCGTCCGCTTGATGGCACGCCGCGCAATGCTGCCGGAACAGCGCTTCGCCGTTCACCGCCCCCAGCGCCGGGGCGACGGCAAGCGCGGCGCTGCCGAGCAGCGCGCTGCGCAGGGCGAGCGATGCGGTCGGCGCCTTCACCCGCTTCAGCTCTTGCGCGGCTCGGCGATGCCTACCGCCGCCGCCACGGTGCAGTGGTACATCGTGCTCGTGTTGGCCATGCACCAGTTGATGTCGTTGTGAACGCCCATCCGGTAGCCCGGCCGCTCTCCCTCGTTGCCGTTGCACAGGCAGCGGCCGCACGCGGTCACGCCGCAGCAGTCGTTGTAGCTGATCAGGTAGTCCTTGCCGTCGACCGCGCTGTGGCAGGTGCCGATCCACGTCACCTTCGACGGCTCGGTGCCCGGCGGGCATTGCGAGATCGACCCGCCGCAGCAGGTGCACAGGAATCCGTCCAGCGCGCAGTAGCGCCAGTAATCGCAATCGACATCGGTCTTCTGCGCCTTCGCCCTGCCCTCGGCGGCGCGCGCCGATCGATCGAACGGCAGCACCGGCAGAACGAACGCGGCGCCGACCAGCGTGCGCCCGACGCCCACCAGCAGGCTGCGCCTCGACGTGTCCTGCGCCACCTTGCGCACGCGCTTCTCGACGATGCGATCGAACCATTGCATCAGCATGACTTCCTCCGTGCGATTCCGTCGCTAGCCCCTCTGCCTGACCAGTTCCTGCACCGAACCCACGCCGAGCTCGCTCGCATTGAACAGGCTCTCGATCTGCTCGCGCGAATTGACGAGCCCTTTCGCGCGCACGTGTCCGGTTTCGTCCAGCAGCACCGCGTACGGCAGCTTGCCGACGCGGAACGCCATGCCCAGATCGCGGCTGAGCACGTACGGGAAGTCCGCGAGTTCCTGCCTCGCGACGAACGCCTGGTGCTCGGCCGGATCGCCGTCGCTGGCGAGCACGACGTCGAGCCATTTGCCTTCGGCGTCGCGGATGCTGCGCAGGATCGGCAGCAGCTTCTTGCACACCGGGCAGGTCGGCGACAGGAAGAACAGCAGCGTGCTGGCGCGCGTCGGCGTGCCCACCTCGACCGCTCGGCCGTCGAGCGCGCGCAGGCTCTTGGCCGGCGCGGCGGCGCCGACGGCCGGGCCGGCGTCGAGGGTCAGCGCGCCCATCGGCGCGACGCGCTCGTACAGGATGCCGACCTGCCGCGCCAGCGCGATGACTGCCACCAGCAGCGCGAGCACCACCAGCCACAGCGCGACGTTCGAGATCACCAGCGCTTCGGTCATTTCACGTTTCCTCCCGCCGGCCGGCGCAGCGACAGCAGGCGCGGCGCGTTGGCGCCGATCTGATTGAAGAACACGTACAGCGCCAGCAGCGCCAGTGTGCCGGCCACCGCGGTGAACGCGTCGAGCCACGCCGTGGCGCGCGCCGCGCCCTCGCCGGCGCCGATCACCGCGAGCAGTGCGAGCACCGCATTGCGCGCGACCAGCCACCACGACAGTGTCTGCCGGCCACTGGCGCCGCCGCAGCCGCAGTCGACATCGCGCCGGCCGCGCACCAGATTGGCCGCGATCGCGAACGAGAACAGCGCCAGCAGGCCGACGGCGCCGAGCGCACCGGCTGCGCGCAGCGGCGGCCACAGCAGCAGGCCCGCGGCAGCGATCTCCGTCGCCGGCAGCAGCAGCGCGAACCAGCGCGACGCCGCACCGGCCGGCAGCACGCGGTAGTTCTCGACGATCGCCTCGAACAGTTCGCGGTCACGCAGCTTGTCGATCGCGCCGATCAGCAGGATCAGCGCCACCGCCGTGCCGCAGGCGCGCGCGATCACCACGTCGATGGCCAGCGGGTCCAGCGGCATGCTCACTGCACCTCGATCAGCGTGGACGTTTCGCCGATCGGCGCCATCTGTTCCTTGCGCAGGCGCGGCGCGCCCTGCACGTCCCACGACACCAGCGCATTCTTCACGCCGTCGATGCCGAACAGCAGCGGCTTGTCGCCGCGTGTGACGGCCAGCGCGATCGACATCGAGCCCGGCACGCGCGCGACGCGCGCCTTCTTCGCCGTGTCGAAGACCCAGATCTCGCGCGCCGGCTCCTTGTGGCTGCCTTCCTTGCCATTCGGATGCAGGCCGACATAGAGCCGCCCTTTCTTCGCATCCAGCGCCAGCGGCTCGTAGCCTCCGGGCCGCCAGTTGCGCTTGAGGTCGGCGCCCTGCACCAGCGGCCACGGCGCGTCGAAGCCCGGCTTGTCGCCGGCCAGATTCACGCTGTGCACCATGCCCTTGAACGACACGAAATACACGTGGTCGCCGTCGTATTCGGCGTGGATGAAGATCGGATCGGCGTCGGGATCGAAGAACTTCGGTGCGCGCTGCTGCGAGGCGACCTTGCCTTCCGCATCGACGGTCACAGTGAGCAGCGAGCCGTCGCCGCAGACCGACGTGAAGCGCGCCGGCTGTGACGGCACGGTGAGCAGCGCCCAGCAGCCCGGCGTCGGAATCTCGGCGACGAACTTCTTCGCCTTCAGGTCGACGAGGCTGACCGAGGTGGCCGGCGTGGCGTTCTGCACCCACAGCCAGCGCCCATCCGAAGACGCGCGCAGGTAACCGCGGTACGGCAGAGTCTGGGCGTGTTTGGCGGGAATCGGCACCTCGCCGGTCAGCTTCAGCGTCGCCGCGTCGTAGATGTCGACCTGGTCGACGCGCTCGCCGTGATTCAGCCGCGTGAAGTACGTCGTTGCGACGTACAGTTCCTTGCGATCGGCCGACAGCGTGAAGTTGCCCGCCAGCGCCGTCGCGATCGTGCCCTGGTACTTCATCGTCCGGCCGTCGAGTATGTGCAACTTGCCGTCGACGATGTGCGAGATCGCCACGTCGGCGACGTACAGGCGATCCGGCGTGGCCGGCGGCAGAGCGGCCACCCCGACCGTTTCGACGCCGCCGCCCGACTGCGCCCGCACCGGTGCCGCCGCCAGCGACAACGCCGCCACCATTGCCAGGCCGAGCACGCGCGCGGCGCCGACTGCGGCGGGCTGCAACACTACCGTCGCGGGGCGGCGCCCCGCGCTGAATTTGAACATCGACATGTTGTCTCCCGATCATGGGCGCGACGTTCTCTTGCTGTCGCGCCCACCCCGATCCCGGGATCGCGGCTTGCTCGTCTTCTTTGCCGCTGCCCGGAGGTCCGCGAGAAGTTAACTTGCTTTCTTCGTGGGCTGTTATCCCGGATCGGCAATCGGATGCGAATCGTCAGCGCAATGCGCGGTGCGCAATATGCCGGAGATCAAGGAAAGCCGGCGCGGCATTCTTGCTGCGCCGCACTTCACGCACGCGAACCGCTCGGATGTCTACGTACTCGTGACCGCGATGCTACGCAGTGGCGGCGGCTTTCAGCCCCAGCTCGCGCATCATCGCCTCGCGCATCAGGAACTTCTGCGGCTTGCCCGTCACCGTGACCGGCAGGTCCTGCACGAAGCGGATGTATCGCGGCACCTTGTAGTGCGCGATCTGGTCGCGGCAGAAGCTCCGGATCTCCTCTTCCGTACAGGTCACGCCGGGCTTGGTGACGATCCACGCGGCGAGCTCTTCACCATAGCGCTCGTCGGGAACGCCGAACACCTGCACCGTCGCCACCTTCGGGTGGCGGAACAGGAACTCCTCGACCTCGCGCGGATACACGTTCTCGCCGCCGCGGATCACCATGTCCTTCACGCGGCCGACGATGTTGCAATAGCCCTCAGCGTCGATCGTCGCCAGATCGCCGGTGTGCATCCAGCCGTCGCGCACCGCCTCGCGCGTGCGCGGCTCGTCTTCCCAGTAACCGAGCATCACCGAATAGCCGCGCGTACACAGTTCACCCTTCTTGCCGACCGGCACGATGCGCCCCTCGGCATCGATGACCTTCACTTCGAGGTGCGGCAACACGCGGCCGACGGTGGTTACGCGCTTTTCGATCGGATCGTCGGTCGCGCTCTGGAACGACACCGGGCTCGTCTCCGTCATGCCGTAGGCGATCGTCACCTCGTGCATGTGCATGTCGCCCTGCACGCGCCGCATCACTTCGATCGGGCACGGCGCGCCGGCCATGATGCCGGTGCGCAGCGAACCGAGGTCGAACTGCCGGAACTCCGGATGGTCGAGCTCGGCGATGAACATGGTCGGCACGCCGTGCAGCGCGGTGCACTGCTCGGCCTGCACCGCGGCCAGCGTCGCGCGCGGCTCGAAGCCTTCGCCCGGGAACACCATCTTGGCGCCGCTGACCACGCAAACCAGCACCGACAGCACCATGCCGAAGCAGTGGTACAGCGGCACCGGAATGCACAGCCCGTCGCGCTCGGTCAAGCGCATGCATTGCGCGATCGCCAGCGCGTTGTTGACGATGTTGTGATGCGTGAGCGTGGCGCCCTTGGGCGCGCCGGTCGTGCCGCTGGTGAACTGGATGTTGATCGGTTCGCGGCAGTTCAACGCTTCGGCCGGCGGCAGATCGGCCGCATGCGCCGCGCCCATTTCCAGCAGGCGCCTCCAGTTCAGCATGCCCGCCGTCGTTTCGTCCCCGAGGCGCACCACGGTCTGCAGGCGCGGCAGTTTGGCGCCGGCGGCGCCGCCGAAGCCGAGTGCCTGCAGCATGCCAAGGTAGTCGCTCGACTTGAACGCCGCCGCGGTCACGAGCACGCGGACGCCGGCCTTGTTCAGCGCGTATTCAAGCTCGGCGAGCCGATACGCGGGATTGACGTTGACCAGGATCGCGCCGATGCGCGCCGTGGCGAACTGGGTCACCAGCCACTCGCAGCGGTTCGGCGACCAGATGCCGACCCGGTCGCCCTTGCGGATGCCGAGCTGCCAGAAACCGGCCGCGGCGCGCTCGACTTCCTGCAGAAACTGCGACCATGTCCAACGGATCCCCTGTTCACGGAAGACCGCCGCGTCGCGCTGCGGCCAGCGCCGTGCCGCGGCGGCGAGCACCTCGTGCACCGTCTGCTCCGACAACGGCACGTCGGTCACGCCGCGGACCAGCGACATGCGATCGACCGGTACTCTCGGGAGTGTCTTGCTCATGGACCTTCTCCAGGGTTGCCCCGCCGGACGTCACCCGTACCCAGGGGCCATCAGACTAGCGACGAACCGCGGCGGGCCGTTATCCCGCTTCGGCAATCGCCCCGCTCCGGCAGTTCCGCCGCGCAATGCATCGGCAGCACCCGATTGCCGGGACCGCGCCCGATGCCGCACAATGGCCACCAAACAGAGCAAGGCACCGCGCGCGACCGCCGCCTGCGGATGCCTGCAGGGAGACATCGCCATGACCGCTGCCACAGAAGCGAGGCACACCGATGCGGCGTGCCACCCGCCCCCCGGGTTCGCATTCGCGCGCACCGAGAGCTGCGACGCCGACGAGGCGGCTCAGCGCCTGCGCGAGTGGGACCAGGTCTATCGCCAGCTCGCGCCCGGGCGCTTCGAGGGCCTGACGACCGATTTGTGGTTCGAGTCGATGCAGGTGTTCCGCGAGCGCAGCAACCGCCGCATCTACCAGGCCGGGCGCGCGTGGCCGGGCTCCGTCACCTTCGGCATACCGCTGGCGATGGAGGGCACGGCCCGCTTCTGCGGCCAGCCGATGGATCTCGACTCGATGCTGGTGCTGGGCTCGTGCGGGGAACTGGATTTCCTGACTTCGCCGACGCTGGATATCGTCGGCATCTCCATGCCGCAGGAGAAGCTCGCGTCGCTCGGCGCGGCGCGCGCCGCTTTCGAGTCCGAGCACGGCCGCGCGCCGAATCGCCTCGTGCGGATGAACCCGCCGGTGGCCGCCCGCGTGCGTGCGCTCGCGCGGTCGCTGTTCGACACCATCGAGGCAGACCCGCAACGGCTGGCCTCGGCCGGCGTGCGCGAGCAGATCCGCGACGACGTGATGGAAGGCCTCGCTGCCGCGGCACAGGACGCGGTCGCCCAGCCGATGCACGAAGTGCGCCACGCCAGCCAGCGCGCGATCGTGCAACGCGCGACCGACTACGTGCTGTCGCGGACCGAGGAGCCGATCTTCGTCGAGCGCCTGTGCGAAGTCATCGGCGTATCCCGCCGCAGCCTGCAGTACGCGTTCGAGCACGTGCTCGGCACGTCGCCGGTCGAGTACCTGCGCGCTGCGCGGCTGCACGGCGTGCGGCGCGAAATGAAGTCGACGCCACGCAGTGCGGCGTCGATCCAGGACATCGCCGCGCGCTGGGGCTTCTGGCACCTGGGCCATTTCACCACGCACTACCGGCAACTGTTCGGTTGCCGACCTTCGGAGACGCCGCGACCGGCGTAACCGGGGGCCGACGGGCACGATCGGACACGCTCGAACGCACTTTCGCGAAGTAGACCCTGACCCGCTTCGACACAAGGCTCGTCGCGGCATCTTGCGCCTCTTGATTGGCGATGAACTTCAGCACCCGGACGTCATTCCCGCGCAAGCGGGAATCCAGGGTCTCTGTCGAGCAAGACACTAATGAGGAGTCCCCGCTTTCGCGGGGATGACGATTGAGTAGCGCACATTCCTGCCGCTTACGGCTGTGCTGGGATTCATCGCTGATCAGGTTGCACCTTGACCTGCCTGGCGACCGCTAACGCGATTCGTCGTCGATCATGGCTGAAGGACTGCACGATCCCGCGCGCTGCCCGATCCCCAGACTTCCGGCAGATCGACTTGCGGCTGCGTTGGTTCGGGTTCTGCCGCGCACTGTGCTCTTGCTGGACTGGGCGCGCGATGCGGAGGAAACCCGCGTCAAGGCGCGCAACGAGTCACGGCCCGATGGCAGCGAGCGTTGGTACCGGTACTTCACGCGCGCTGACGCTGAGCATATCGCCGACTCGCAGTTCTCGATGGGCATGGTGCGCTTCGAGTTCAGCCAGCACCTCAAGAACGGCGGTTCGCTGCCGGCGGAAGTTCCGCTCATCGGAGGCGGCACCGGCTTCGCGATCACCGCCGGCGGGCACATCCTCACCAACTATCACCTGGTCTCGTCCGAAATCGGCAACCACAAGCGCCAAGACGGCCGAATCAACATCGAGATGCCGTGTCGAACGCTCCGGGTTCAGGTGGCCCATCCAACTGAAACAGGCGATTGGGTGTGGCGCGACGCGGACGAGGTCTGGCTTGCTTCGAACCCGCCGGAAAGCCGCGCAATCCGCGATCACGGCGACAACACCGGCGAACTGCGCGAAGACACCGCGCTGCTGCGAGTCGCACCGGCGCCCACTGCTCATCTCACACTGGCTGATCGAATGCCCACCGTGGGCGAACCCGTCTGGATGGCGGGCTTTCCGCTTCGCAGTGCACGGACTGCGGCGGCAAGGGCGCAGTTCGGCTACGACGATGCGAACGGCGATCTGCGCGTGTCTCGTGGCACGGTCTCCTCGCTGGAAGGCACGGATTACTTCGAAACCGATTGCGACGGCTCGCTGGGCAACAGCGGCTCGGCCGTTGTAGCGGTCGATGGTTCCGTGCTCGGCCTCTTTTCACGCGCGACTGGCGATGGACCGCGCAACCTGGTCGAGTACGGTCACGTGAGGCGCGTCCAGGTTTCGGCGCTTCTGGCTGCGCGAGGACTTCGATTGCGAGAGCTGGAGGGAAGGTTTCGCTGACCCGCAAGCATTCGCGTTTGCGAACGGTCGAGGTCAGGCAAGAGCGGACCCAGGCGCAAGACGACGAACTGACCTCAAGGCTGGCTGTTGCGACCACTGAGTCGGGTCAGCCTGGTCCTCCGGCGGCGAAGCATGCCGCGCTCCCTCTTCTCAGTGTGCAATGCTCCCTCCGCGTCGACGGCTCGTTCGGGCCATAAGAATCGATCTCTCGTCTGGCGCGCGTGAATCGGGAAATGGATCGGATGCTGTTTAAGAACATCCCCAAGGTGCTTCGGCAGGGCCATGGCCGGTGAGCCCGACAAGACTGCGTCCCCAGAGAGCAGGCAGCGTCCTGCCGCGCCCCGACAGCCGTGTCCCGGCAGCGATGATCGAGCACTGTCGAGTTCGAAAGATCCCGGCGCCGAGCCGGCGCCGCCGACTGAGCCAAGGCTGCCGCGATCTCCGGGAGCCCCCGGCCACGGCACTCAGCCGAACCAGCGCACGAGCGCCGATCGCAGGCGGCTGGCTCTCACATTCCTGCTATCCCTGTCGTTTCACGCGCTGCTGTTCAGCCTGACTTTCGGTGACGAGGAATCGGGGCTCCCGGGCTTCGGCTTTCCGTGGCAAGAGCGGCGGATCGCGGCGCCAATTGCAAGCCTGCGCGTCGAACTCGTGCCCGCACAGACCGAAGCCGCGGAGCCTGCGGGTTCTCCGGCCGAGGAGCCGGTGCAGCAGGCATCGATCGAGCACCGGACTGTCGCCGCGCGGCCGACACCGACTCCATCCCCGTCGCCTGCGCGGACCCGGGCCCGGAGGGCGGAAGCGATCGCGCCCAAGGCCGAGACGGCGGCCAAGATTGCGGCGAAGCCGG
Source organism: Pseudomonadota bacterium (assembly GCA_029777935.1). The sequence continues at coordinate 34,866 of JAKORH010000298.1, read as the reverse complement.
AGGTCGCGACCGATGCGGCTCCTGCGACCTCGCCTTTGCGTACCGAAGGGTCCGGTGAAGCAGTTTCCGCACCGATCGCTGAACCGGTAGTCGCCGCCGAGCAGACCGACGAGGCGAGATCGGTCGAGCCTGTCGCTCCCTCGACGCCAACCTCTGTCATCGCGGCTGCACCAGACGCTTCGAGCACGCAAACCGTGGTGCCCACTCCTCGAGATAGCAGCGAGGCAGCGCAGGAGCGAGCCCAACCGGAGGGACCGGAGCGAGCCGCTGAAGTACCCAGGCTCGAACTTCCGGGAGAGGCGCAACGTCAGGCGGAACAGTTGGAGGCCGCGCGTGCCGAAGCCGCGCGACTGGAGACCGAACGCCAGGAAGCTGCGCGGCAGGCGCAGCGGCAGGGAACCGAGCGCCTGGAAGCGGCACGCGCCGAAGCCGCACGACTCGAGTCCGCACGACTGCAGGCCGAAAGCCAGGAAGCCGCGAGACTGGAGGCTGAAAGACAGGAGACCGCGCGGCAGGAGGCGGCAAGACTGCAGGCGCAGCGTCAGGAAGTCGAACGCCAGGAGGCCGCGAGATCGGCGGCGGCACGACAGGAGGCGCTGCGTCAGGAGGCCACGCGCCAGGAGGCGGCGCGGATCGAAGCTGAACGACGCGAGGCCGCACGGCTCGAAGCTGAACACCAGGAGGCCGCGCGACTGGCCGCGGCACGGCTGGAGGAACAGCGTCAGGCAGCCGCTCGTCAGGACGCCGAGCGCGTCGAGGCCGCCCGCCTGGAAGCAGAACGCCAGCAAGCCGCGCGCATCGAGGCTGAACGACGCGAGGCGGCACGGCTCGAGGCCGAGCGCCAGGAAGCCGCGCGACTGGCCGCGGCACAGTTGGAAGCGCAGCGTCAGGAGGCGGCTCGTCAGCAAGCAGCTCGCATCGAGGCCGAACGACGCGAGAGCGCGCGGCTCGAGGGCGAACGCCAGGAGGCCGCGCGACAGGCCGCTGCACGTCTGGAGGCGCAACGCCAGGAGGCGGCTCGCCAGCAAGCAGCTCGCATCGAGGCTGAACGACGCGAGGCCGCACGGCTCGAGGCCGAGCGCCAGGAAGCCGCGCGACAGGCCGCGGCACGACTGGAGGCGCAACGCCAGGAAGCTGCCCGCGAAGAAGCTGCGCGCACCGAAGCAGCACGGCGCGAGGCCGAACGCGAGGAAGCTGCGCGGCAGGCGGCGGCACGGCAGGAGGCCGCGCGCCTGCTGGCGCAACGAGAAGAGGAGGCAAAACGGGAAGAGCGGATTCGGGCCATCGGACGCCAGCTCGACGAGGAAGCCGCCCAGCGTGACGCGGCCGCTCGTTCACGTTCCTCGCTACCCTACTCGTTGAGCACCGCGCGTCGAGTCAGGCTGTGGGGGCGCGCCCACCCCAACGTCGAACTCATCCAGTACGCGGAGGCATGGGCGCAGCGGGTCCAGTTCAACACCGCGATCGAAACAGTCCGCGAGGTGACGAGGCAGCTCCACACGCCTCCGATGGTGACGGTGGCGATACGAAGCGACGGATCGGTGGAGGCGGTGACTTTCGAGATCTCGAGCGGCGTGGCGGAAATCGATGCAGCGATACGGCGCATCGTGGAGGGGCTGCGCCCCTACCCGCCGTTTCCGCCTGCACTGGCACGCGAGTACGACGTGGTCGAGATCCGCCGAACCTGGTACTTCGATACCGCGATCCGGCTGAACTGACGGGAGCCTGATACCGGGCCACCGCACCCCCGCATCTCGCAGAGACAGCCGCTTGTGGTCAACTGCGCCGATGGCGATGTCGGCCAGGTCCGGCCGGTCGATCGGCACGCAGTGCGCCGTTCAGAATGACAGGTGAGGGAGTGGAGCTGACTAGAATTGGATTTGCACGGTTTGTCGCTCGGACGCGCCACCGCCGGGCCGGCAAGCCACCGGAATCCTGTGAGTTCAAGGCAGTGATCAAGCGATCCTCGATGAACACACATCGACATGCTCGACTCGGCCTCGGTCTCGCCGTGCTGGGACTTTCTGCGATCGATCCGGGCGCGATCGCGTCGGAAGTCGCCACGCTCGAGCCAGGCACGACGATAGTCAACGACGCTGCGGGTGATCTGCAGATCCGGAACTGCGACCGTCGGCGGCCGCGTATGCCGTGCACGATCGGCGTCGGGATGTCGAAGGACCTGCCCGGCTGGGTCGATACTGCAACGGCGGCGATCCGCCAGAGCGGTCAAGACGCGGTCGAACTGACGATGATCGTGCGTGAGGCGATCCCCGCCTCGCCGCGGGTTCCAGTGCTCATCTATTACTGGCAGTTCCAGGACGGCTGCACCACTGCATCGCCGACCGACAAGAGCGGCGTCAACGTGTCCTGGAATGGCCGACGCTGGAGTGCGCACTGGTTCGTCGTCAAGAGCTGCAACCCGCGCCGGGTCGTCATTGGTGACGCGGTCGACTACCGGTTCGACCGCGCGACGGTGACCGTCAAGGTCCGATTGGCGGATCTCATCACGCGCAGCTGCGCACCGCTGAAGTGGTTCGCGGCGACACGGCTCCTCGTTTTCGATCACCCGGAGTTCGAGCACACGCTGCCGGTAGACACGGTGCCGGACGTAGTTGTGCTCGATCCCGCGCATACCGACGAGCCGCAGCATCCGGAACCGCCGGCGACGTGGAATCCACGCTGACGGCTCCGGCGCGCAAGTTTCTTCATCGTGATCATTGACCGCCACCATCGAGCAACCGGGCAAGGTCGCCCTCTCCCGATGTGGCAGCCAGCGGACGCCGACGGAAGAGGGTGTCCAATCCAATGACGCTTGCAGCCCTTCGTGGCGGCCGGCATACGGGTGACCGGTTCAGCGACTGGAACTGGAACGCCGCCTGCAGGCTGCTCGTGGCAGGACCGTCGAGCTGTCCTCGGTGAAATGGGTCATGTGCCAATCTCGTCGCGAAGAAAGCGCAGGCAGTGAATTCGGTTCCCGCGCAGGGGCGACTCAGCACCGACCCGCGTGACTGCGGACGGGCCATTGCGCGTCATCGGACCGTCTCGCACCGGCCGCCGACCAGGGGTTTCAGCCGCGATCATGCGAAGCTGAACCGTGGCTCTGTCGGCACGATGCTCGGCGCTCGCAGCGTGGCGTCGTGCTGCCGGAGGAAGCGTTCGATCCGTCGCGATACGATGGTCTCGTGCGTGATCGGCCCCATGTGCCCCATCCCGGGCAACGCCTCGCAGGTGGCTCCCGGCAGCTTGCACCGGAGGATCTGCGCGATGCGCCGCGTCGAGCGGGGCGAGTCGGTGCCGCTGAGGCCGAGCACCGGCAGCGACGATCGCATCGCCTGCGGTGAGAAGTCCTCGCGCGCGAGCGCATCAAAGTGCGCCAGCACCGCCGGCATGCGCGCCGCGATTGGCTGCTGGCGCTCGGGCGGCATCTGCGCCCACGTGCCCTGGCCGGACCAATAGTCAACAAAGCGCTCGGCGGCAGCGCGAAAGCGGCGCAGATGCAAAGCGTTGCGGATCGCGTCGGCAAGGCCGAGCACCTCGCGTGCGACCTCGGCGTCGCGCTCCTCCGCAAACAGCCACGGAAAGAGCACCGGCTCGTACAGCGCGACGCTGTGCACCGCACGCGGAAACAGCGTCGCGAGCTTGAGTGCGACCGCGCCGCCGTACGAGTGACCGACCAGATGGACCGCGCCCGCAGCCTGCACGACCGGTGCGACGAGCGCTGCCTCGTCGGCCAGTGTCAGCGGGCCACGGCCACGCCACGCCGGCCGCGCACCGTGGCCGTGGAAGTCGACCGCATGGGTGTCGAAGCGCTCGCCTAGCTTGGCGACAAGCCCGCTCCATTGCCGCGCCGAACTGGCGCTCGAGTGCAGCAGCACGACCGCCGGTCGCGACGCCCTGCGGTCAGCGAGGGGAGCTTGCGCTTCCATCTCCCCCTTCTCCGTCGACATCAGTGCGTGGCTTGCGTGGTGGCGGCGACGATCGGCGCGAGAGCGGCGCCGATGCGCTGCATTTGCGCCGGTGTCGTCAGCTCGGCAAGCACCTCGCCGAAGCGTGGGTCCTGCGCGCCGCTGACGATGTACTGCCAGCGGTAGGCCTTGAGCAGCAGCTCGCCGATCGCGGCCTGTTCACCGGCGCTGAACCTGCGGCCGGCGGTCGCGATGAAGTAGTCGGCGTCGGCCTTGGCCTGCAGTTGCACCAGTTGATCGACGGCGCCCACCAGCTCGATCAGCTCCGTGACACCCTGGTCGCGCGCGGCCTCGCCCAGCTCGGCATGCACGCGCCGCAGCTCCAGCTCGTCGAGGATCGCGTGCTGCGACTCCTCCTTCCAGTGGAACAGGAACACGTCCTTCCACAGATCGGACAGTTCCGCATCAGGTTCGATGCTCGAGCGGTAGTGCGTCTGCGTGAAGATCTCGATGTCGAGCGTCAGCGCCATCACGCTCCACGTGCCCTTGCTCAGCACCGCGTTGGCGACGTCGTTGGGCTGCGGCTTGAAGTCGTAGCCCGCCGGCATCTGCTCGCCGGCCATCATGTCCAGACGGCGGAACAGCTCCTGGTGCTTGAGCTCCTCGTCGGTCAGGCGCACCAGCGCCTCGAACGCCACCTGGTCGCCCAGCGCGTGGTCCTGGCTGAGCTGCATGGTCTTGGCGCCGATGTAGCGCTCGACCAGCGCGAACATGTTGGCGTAGGTGCGTCCCTGGATCTGCGACAGGAAGCGCGCCTCGGCCGGCGCCAGGAACTTCAGCGTCGGGATCAGCGACAGGCCGTCCGGCAGGAACTTCTTGGAGAAGTCGAAGCCGCGGCCGCGGATCACGTCGCGGTCGATGTCCCAGCGGATGCGCTTGGAAACCTCGATGGCTTTCGCGTAGCGCTCCGACGTCGGTACGGCGCGCCGGGTCGGTTGTTGGGCTGTCGTGTGCATTGCGTTGCTCCTTGGTTGCAGGTTGAGAAATGCCCGGGCAAGCCATGCCGCCTGCCGCGGACGAGGTGAATCGGGAATGCGCCGGCGGCGGCCGGCGCTCTGGGTTACGGCTGAAGCAGAACGGCGGTCGAGCTGCAGGCCGTCACGGCGGCGGCCGTCGCCGCAAGCAATAGTCCGCACATCCTCACTCGGCGCCCCGCTTGGTGACGACGATCTCCAGGTACTCGCCCGGAACGACCAGCGCGGCATCGCCGGCCGTGTTCATCTCGTTGAGCAGCGCGATGAGGTCGCGTTCGAGCGCGCCTTGGCGCGCGGTGTCGAGGGCCGCGAAGGCCTTGTGCGTCGGCCCGTAGTAGTCGCAGAACACCTGCACCCAGTGCGCGGGCGAGCGGTAGCGGAAGTTGAAGACGCGGCGCTCGGCGCGGATGTGCGCGGCCTGCGCGCCGAACAGCCCGGCCACGTGCGCCTCGGTCCCCCACAGCGCCGGCGACAAGAGTCCCGCCGGCGGCGGCACGTGCGCGCCGACGACCTTGAACAGCCGGCCGATGAAGCCGGCGGGTGTCCAGTTGGCCATGCCGATTCGGCCGCCCGGCCGCAGCACGCGCATCATTTCGCGCGCCGTGCGGCGCTGGTCCGGCGCGAACATCGCGCCGAAGGTCGACACAACGACGTCGAAGCTGCCGTCGGCGAACGGCAGGTCCTCGACATCGGCTTCGAGGAATCGCACCTCCAGCCCGTCGGCCTGCGCGCGGGCGCGGCCCTTGTCGAGCAGTGCGGGCACGTAGTCGGTCGATGTGACCTGGGCGAAGCGGCGCGCCGCCGCCAGCGTGGCGTTGCCGTTGCCGGCGGCCACGTCGAGCACGCGCTCGCCGGCGCGCACGTCGGCCGCCTCGGCCAGCAATTCGCCGACGATCTGCAGCGTAGTGCCAACGATGGCGAAGTCGCCGCTGGCCCACGTGGCCTGCTGGCGCTGCTTGATGGCCGCGTAGCTGGGCGTGGCGGCGGTCGACTCCTGCATGACTGTCATGGTTGCTCCTTTCGGTTCGAGAGTGGTCGGTTGGCTCGGCGCCCGCCGCTCGTGGCGCAGGCCGCTGTGGGCACTTTCACCGTCGGCCATTACGCGCAGGTTGCGTTGCCGGCCGGCGCGATTGCGGATGAAATGCGACCGCGGCGTGCGTGCAGCAGGCGCGCGAGCGCGGCGATCCGCTCGACCTGCGCGCCGCGAGGTCCGCCCGAGGTGCAGCAATTCGCGAACTGCCCGCAGTCGTAGCTCCAGACGCGATGGCGATCCTCGCCGGGCAGGCGGAGCAATTGAGAATGGCGCATGGTGTCGTCCTCGTTTCGATGAGGGCGAACCGTACGCAGGGGTGCGTTCCGCGCGCGTTCCTCGCGTTCCGCGCCGCCGCCCGACCGGACCGGCCGCGCACGCTGTCAGTCGGCGCGCAGCATGCGGATCAGCGGTGCAAAGGCGTGGCGGCTGTCGGCGACGATCCGATGCAGCAGGTCGTCGAGTTCCAGCGCCGGCCACCGTGCATCGGCACCGGCATCGCCGGGAACGTGGTCGAGCAGCCGCTGCAGTTCGGCACGCGCGCCCGGCACGGCGGCCGGATGGCGCGCGGCGTACGCAAGCACGCGGCGCGCGCACGAGCCTTCGCCCTGCGCCTGCAGAATCTCGGCAAGACACGCGAGTGCGTCGAACTTCAGGATCGGAACGCCCAGCGGGAGCACCGTTTCCGTGGCCTCGGCGAGCGCTGCACGCGCGGCGTCAAGGTCGCTTCGACGCCGCGCGAGGCGGGCCAGGTTGAATCGAGCCGATCCTGCCACCGCGCGGTGATTCGTGGTGAGCGCACTCTCGAGCGTGCGCCTGGCATAGGTCTCGGCGGCGGCAAGATCGCCAAGGTGCATCGTCACCTCGGTCAGGTTCGACAGTACGTACTGCAGCGTGCTGACGATGCCATCGCGCTCGCATATCGCGAGCGCCCCCTTCAGGTAATCGACGGCCGCGGCGTACTCGCCGCGTGCGAGGTGGAGCGAACCGAGGTTGCTCAGGCACAGCGCTTCCGTGGCCGTGCTGCCGTTGCGGCGGTGCTGCGCCAGTGCCTGCAACCCGAGCCGCAGCGCCTCGTCGAAGTTGCCCATGCCCTTTTCCACGAGCGCGAGGTGATCGAGCGTCGCGGCGAACGTTCTCGAGTGCGTCTCCGCCGGCGAAGCGTCGAGCACCTTGTGGAAATACTCGCGGGCCTCGGCCAGCCTGCCGAGCCGCAGTGCGCAGGTGGCGAGCACGTTGAAGGACTGCCGGCGCGTCTCGCGCTCGCTCTTCTTCGCCGCCTCGAGCGCGAGCTTCGCGTTCGCTTCGGCCTCCGCATAGCGGTCGAGGCGGTACAGCACGTGGGCGAACTGGCTGCGCGCGAGTGCGCCGAACGCGGCGTCCACCTGCGCAAGCGGCGAGTCGACCGCTGCCGCGAACAGCGCGAGGCCGTCGGCGATGCGGCCGCGGAAGTCGCACAGGTCGAGCAGCGCCTTGGCGCCGCCCGTTGCCGCGCCGGGCTTCGTTTGCGCGATCGCCCAGGTCCATGCGCGGCGGAAATTCTCGAAGTCCTCGTCGATCACCTGCAGCGCTGCGCCGCCGCCCGCCATGGTCAGGCCGCGCATCTGCCCCAGCAACCCGAGGAAGAACTCGGCGTGCGCGGCCTGCGTCGCGTCGCGCTCGGGCCCTTCACCGAGCCTTTTGACGGCGAACTGCTGCACCAGCGGATGCAGGTGAAGGCGCGCGCCGTCCTTGCGCAGCAGCGACTTGTCCGCGAGCGCGGCCAGCACCGGCAGCGGCGCGCGGGCCACGGCACGCGCCGCCTCGGCGGTGAAGCCGCCGCGGAATACCGATAACCGCGCGAGCGCTGCGCGCTCGACCGGCATCAGCAACTGCCATGACTTGTCGAACACTGCTTCGAGACTGGCATGCCGCGGCGGCTGGGTGGCGTCGACCGCGTGCAGCAGTTCGGTGCCGTGCGTCAACTCGGCGGCGATCTCGGCACACGTCAGCACGCGGGTCCACGCGGCGGCAAGTTCCAGTGCAAGCGGCAGTCCTTCGACCTGGCGGCAGATGTCCACTATCGCCGGCGCCTCGACGGCGGGCACGAGTTCCGGCGTAACGCGCCGTGCGGCGCGCATGAAGAGGCGCGCAGCGTCGAACGACTCGAGGCGGTCTTCGTCCTCCTCTTCGGGACACGGCAGGCCCTCCAGCGGCAGCAGCCATTCCGCGGGCAGCGCCAGGCGCATGCGCGAAGTGACGAGCAGCTTCACGCGCGGGCAGGCGGCGAGCAGCGGATCGAGCTGGCGCGCGCCATCGATCAGGTGCTCGAAGTTGTCGAGGACCAGCAGCATCTGGCGAGAATGCAGCGCGTCGATCACCTGCTGCATCGGCTCGGCCCGCCCCTCGAGCGTGAAGCCGAGCTCGTGCGCGATACGGGCGCCGAGCTCCGGCGCCCCTGCCAGTTCCTCCAGCGGAACAAAGGCCGCGCCGTCGGCGTACTCGGCGGCAAGCGCCTGCATCGCGTGGCGCGCGAGGCTTGTCTTGCCGACGCCGCCCGGACCGGTCAGGCACAGCAGCCGGCAGTCGTCCTGCGCCAGCAGCGCGCCGATGCGCCGCAATTCCACCGTCCGCCCGATGAAGGCTTGGACCCGGGCCTCGTCGCGCGCGGCCGCCGGCCGGGCGACCCGCGACGGTGCCGACGCCAGCGCATCGTTCAGCGCACGCAGTTCGGCGCTGGGCTCGATGCCCAGTTCATCGCGCAGCCGCGCCACGAACTCGCGGCCGGCCTGGCGCGCGCGCCCCGCCTGTCCGGCCCGCACCAGCCAGTCCATGTGCAGGCGAACCGCACCCTCGTCCAGCGGATCTTCATCGACCAGCCGCTGCGACAGTTCTACCGCCTGCGCAGCCGGCAGGTCGCCCTGCAGGTGCTGCTGCGCGGCGCCTCGCCAAGCGCTGCGCAGGCGGCCGCGCTCGAAGCCCAGCCACTCGGTCCACGCCTGATTGCCGCCGTCATCGAAGCCGGCCAGCAGTCCGCCCCGGTGCAGCGCCACCGCGTCGGCAATCCGCTCCTCGCGCAGCGCCTGCTCGAAGGCATGCACGTCGGTGGGCATCTCCACGCGCAGCGCGCGGCCCTGCACGTCGAGCCGGTCGGCGCCCGGCAGTCCCTGCAGCCGGAACAGCGCCTTGCGCAGGTTGGTCTGCGCCAGCCTGCTGTCCAGCTTGGGCCACAGCAGCGCGGCGAGCTCGTCGCGCGAAACCCAGGTGCGCTTCAGGGCCAGATGCGCGAGCAACTGCGTCCGCCGTTCGAAAGGCAGTGGACGCGCGGCGCCGTCGCGCGAGATCGACGGTACGCCGAAGAGTGACAGGAACACTGTCATCGAGGCAGTGCAAGGGCCGCGCAAGCATGCGCCGCGGTTGCCAAGGCATCAATCGCGCTGGCGGGCTGCCGCTGCGCCGTTCGAGTGCGCTCAGCATGGATCAACCGCGAGCGGAGCGCACACCGTGTCATCGACAGGCGCGCCCGCCGCGACACGGGCAAGACGGACGCGAGCGCCTCATCCCGCGGGCAAATCGGCTCCGGCCCGCGGCGGACGCGTGCGGCGCACGCGTTGTTCTTGACGCAGTCCGCGATCAGCCGTGAAAGGGGAAGTGGCAGGGGTCGCCGATCACGTTTCTTGTTGCGGCATGATGATTTGACAGCGTTCGCCGAACACTCATGGTGGACTTGGACTTGATATCCTTCCCGCGTGATGGTCAGCAAGGTGCTCCGCTCGCCGAGGGGACGTCTTTTGCCGTTGCGTGTGGCGGTCACCGCCGTACAGGCATCCGAACAAGTCCGGGCGCGTCACGCTGCCGGGTAAGCCGAGCGATGGTCCGGCTCCGGGCACGCTGAACAGCATCTTCAAGCAAGCCGGACCGAAAGAGCGAGGATCGTATGCGCAATGCGGTCGTGAGCGAGAGGGCTGACTCGAATTACTCCGCCGACGTGCCGGATATGCCCGGTTGCGATGCAACCGGGACAACCCTCGATTTGGTTGAAGCGCGGATTCGCGAAGCAATCGCCTTTCACCTGGAAGGGCTGCGCGAAGACGACTTCCCGAGGCCCGCTCCGGCGAGTCGTGTCGATCACGTGGACATCGCTGCGTGACTTGACAGTGGAGCCGGCGCTCAACGAGCGCGGCTCACTCCTGCGTTCAGGCCGCAGCGAAGGAGGAGGCAGTGGATCGCGCATCGCAGTCTCGTCGTCTCCTTCAGGTTGGTGTCGGCCTGATATTGGTCGCGGTCTTGCTCGGCTTGGCCATTCCTCGCTTCAGTGTTCCCCGCCTCGCGCTGTCGGCGCATCTCGTCGGCATCCTGCAGGGCATCTTGCTGCTGGCACTTGGTTCGATTTGGAGTCGGTTGGGTCTCACGCACCTGCAGGGTGTGCTTGCGTTCTGGCTTGCCGCATATCAGGCGGTCGCGGCGTTCCTGTCAAACGCCTTTGCTGCTGCCTGGGGTGCGGGACACTCGATCATCCCCATGGCAGCGGGTACGGCTCCGGGCACCACCGCGCAGGAAACGATCATCACCATCGGGCTGCGCTCTGCCGGGGCGGCTCTCATCGCTGTCTTGCTGCTTCTTCTTTGGGGTCTGCGCCGTGCATCTGCGGCCTAGTCCTGCGCTGCACCCGAACCGCGACCGCGGGCTGCGCGCGCGTCCGCGATCGGGTGAACTCGAACGTTGGACGTCACCACAAGAAGCGGTGCTTGCGGCATCCGGAGGCTAGTCACATGCAGTCGGACGATTCGATCGACGATATCCGTGCAATCGGGGCGCTCATCGCCGAGCAATTCCAAAGTCTCCGCTGGCGACCCGGTGCGCCTCCCGACTGGTCTGCGTTTTCAGTCGCGTTCGCGCCGGACGCCATGCTGTTCCCCGCCGCGCGCCCGGCCAGCGCCACGCCAGTTGCTGCGTTCATCGCGCGAATGGAGGCGTTGCGCACGTCGAATGCTCTGACGGCGTTCGAGGAGGCGGGGCTGGGCCAACTCGTTCATGTCTTCGGAAACGTTGCCATCGCCATGGCGGCCTGCAGCATGCTCGAGAATGAGACAACGGTCACCAGGGACGTGAGCGCGTTCCTGCTCATCAAGGACAGCGGCGTCTGGCGCATCGCGGCCCAGGCGTGGGACGTGGAGAACTCGGCCAGGAGAATCCCTGAACATCTCTCGCGAGCCAGTGACGCGTAACCGGAGCGGCGCAAGTCTGCGCCGAGCTACTGCTTCGGGTCGCAAGCCGACCGTCGTCGGGAGCGTCTCGCGTTGCACAACATCGATCGCGCGGACCCACCCCTGAATTGGAGAGGCCGGCCCCGGTCGTGACCGGCGGTTCGGCGGTCACGCTCGCGCGTCACGCGCGCTCTTCACTCTTGACCGCGCGCTGCCGTGTGCCAACGCGCTGCAGTTCGCGCTGCACCGCGATCGCTGCGGCGCTTCGACCTGCCAATTCGAAGTTCCTTGATCTGGAGAAAGAACAGCGCGGGCGCATTGCCGATTCGGGATAACGGCCGCTCGACCCGGCGCCCACAATCGCCCGCACCCCTGAATTCGGCTGCGTCTCGCACGGGACGGCCGCAGCACCCGCGGAGGCATCGATGCTGCGTAGAAGCGCGCTCGTCAGTTCGCAGGCGCCTCCGCGCGCGGCATGCGCATCGATGGCAAGCCGCAAGGCCGCGTCGCATCGCGCTGCCGGCTGATTTCCTGTCTTCCCCCTGCTTCGCACGCTCAACGCATCGGAGAGGCGTCATGGCTTCGAGTACCCGCAAGTTCCTCCGCGCTGCAGTCGGCTCGTCGCTGGTCTTCGCGTTCGGCTTCGCGGCGTGGGTCGCGGCCGGTTCCGCGCAGGCGTTCGACCGCGATTCACTGGTCTGGAAGAAGTGCACGCCGTGCCACGCGGCGAACGCGGAAGGCCGGATCGCGCGGATCGAGGAAGTGCGAACCACGCCGGAAGAATGGACCGTGATCGTCGACCGCATGCAGCGGCTGCACGGCATGGAGATCAAGCAGGGCGAGATGGACCGGTTGCTGAAGGAACTCACCGCCACGCAGATCCTGACGCCGGCGGAACAGGCCAGGGTCGCGTACCTGAGCCTGTGGCACAACTCGCAGCAGGTCGAGGCGCCCGCCGACAAGGAGGAAGAGAAGTTGTTCGCCACCTGCGTGCGCTGCCATACCGCGGGCAAGATCTTCTCGCACCGGATGACCGCGGATGGGTGGGCCCGGCTGCGCGACTTCCATCTGTACATGGTGCCGACGGTCGTGTTCCAGATGCGCGAGATGCGCTGGGTCACGGAGGCCGACGCGGTGCTCGCGTCCCTCGCGAAGAAGCTGCCGTACGACAAGGCGTGGTCGGCGCCGCCCTCCAGGCTCGACGGCAACTGGGCCATGTTCGGCTACGAGCCGGGCCGCGGCTGGTATCGGGGCGAAGCGCGCGTGGCCGATGCCGGCAACGCCGAATACCGGCTCGACGGAAGTTTCACCTACACCGACGGAACCTCCGACGCGTTTGCGGGCGAAGCCACGCTCTACGGCGGCTACGCGCTGCGCACGCGCACGCAGAACAACGGCTTTGCCAGCCACGGCGCGTTCATCGTGGCGGGCGACACGCTGCGCGGTGAATGGCACCTGCCGGCGCCGAACTTCCGCACGTCGAGTGCGACCTGGCTGCGCGATGACGGCACCGCGAGGGTCGCTCGCGTCGTGCCGGCGTTCCTGCTGAAGGGCGAGAAGACGACGCTCACGATCGAGGGCCTGAACCTGCCCGACGCGCGGCCTGCTGACATTTCGTTCGCCGGCGCCGCGGTCAAGGTGCTGTCGATCAGGCGCCTCGCTCCGGGCGCGCTGCAGCTCGAGGTGATCAGCAGCGCCGACAAGCTCGCCGCGGCGAAGCTCGCGCTGAAAGGCATCGCGGCCGGTTCGATCACGCTCGCGCCGAAGATCGACCACATCGCGATCACGCCGGAGCTTGGCCGCGCTCGCCTGTCGGGCGGACAACACTATCCGGCCGAGGGCGTTCAGTTCGAGGCGATCGCCTACGCGAAGAGCGGTTCGAAAGGCGTTGCCCTCGGCCCGGTGCCGGCGACGTTCAGGCTCGCCGAGGAGAAGACGCGCCCCGACGACGACGATCTGCGCTGGCTCGGCGCGATCCAGCCCAACGGCCGTTACGTGCCGATGGGCGACTACGGCCCCAATCCGGCGCGCAACTATTCGGGCGAGAACAGCGGACTGGTGAAGGTCGTCGCGGACTACAAGCGCGGCGCGCAGACGTATCGGGCTCAGGCGCAGCTCGCCGTCACGATGCCGGACTTCATCGCGCGGATTCGATGACAGACGTTTACGCGTTCGCGGATCACCGGATCTTTGCCGGTGCGGACGGCAGCGCGCTGCTGTTCGGCGCCGAGCACGCGAGCCTGTTCGCGATCGAAGACGCCACACGCGAGGTGATCGACCGCTGGCGCACCGAGACCGAGATCGATCTGCGGCGCGCGCAGGAGCCGGACCGCGAGGTGCTCGAAGCGCTGCGCGACGCGCAGGTGCTCGTGCCCTCGGCTCGGGCGCGCCGGCCGGTGCCGGCGCCGATCGATCCGGCGCCGATTCCCCTCGGCACGCTGGTGCTCGAGGCCGCGCAGGCGTGCAACCTGCGCTGCACCTACTGCTACGCAGGCGGCGGATCGTACGGCGGCGCCGCGCGCCTGATGTCGCCCGAGCTCGCGCGGCGCGCAGCGCGCTTCCTGGTCGAAGCCTCTGGCGACCGCGCCAGCGTGACACTGGTCCTCTTCGGCGGCGAGCCGCTGCTCAACCTGCCGGCGATCGAAGCGGCCGTGCTAGAAGCCGAGGCAGCGGCGCAGGCCCGTGGCAAGAAGCTGGTCGTCTCGCTCACCACCAACGGCACGCGCTTCACGCCCGCAGCGCTCGCGTTCCTGCGCGCGCATCCGGTCTCGCTGTCGGTCAGCATCGATGGCCCGCCGGACCTGCACGACGCCAATCGGCGCTATGCGGGCGCCATCAGTGGTGGAACGACGGGTGGGGGAACGGCCGGCGCGGGCACATATGCCGACATTGTGGCCGGGCTGGAGGCGCTGCGCGCGCACCTGCCGCGGCCGCCGGCGGCGCGCGTGACGCTGACGCCCGAGCAGTGGCAGCGCGTGCCCGAGGTATTCGATCACGTGCGCGCACTCGGTTTCCTCGAAGTCGGCATAGCGCCGGTGAGCCCTGTCAGCGCGGCGCTGCTGCCCACACCCGCGCAGGAGGCGACCCTGCTCGCGGGCTTTGCGCAAGTCGCGGAGCGTTTCGTTCAGGAGGCCGAGGCAGGACGGCTGCTGCCGTTTTCCAACCTGCTCGACCTGCTCGCGCGCTTGCATCAGGGGCAACCGAAGGAGGCGCCGTGCGGCGCGGGGCTGGGCTACCTCGCGCTCGACGCGGAAGGCCGCTTCTACCTGTGCCATCGGCTGGCGGGCGTGGAGCACTTTCGCGTCGGCGATCTCGAGCGCGGCATCGATCACGACCGCATCCGCGCCTGCCTCGCCGCGCAGGCCGCGCCGCGACAGAACGCGTGCAGCACGTGCTGGGCGCGCAGCCTGTGCGCGGGCGGCTGCCACCACGACAACCACCTGCGCGAAAGCGAACTCGGCCTGGCGCCGGGCGGGTCGTGCGACTTCATCCGGCGCTGGATCGAGATCGGCATTCGCGTGTACGCGGCGCTGCGCCGCGCCCCCGACGACCGTGTGCTCGCTTTCCTCGCACGGCGCGCCGAGGGTTGACCTTGCTCTGACAGGAGATGGCGATGAAGAAGAAGCTCATCGAGGCTTTGAACGAGAAGGCCCGCGCGATCGAGCGCCTGGCCGACGGCGAGCAGCCCACGGCCGAGGCGCTCGGCAAGCTGCCGCCGGTGCCGCAGGGCTGCGCGACGATCTTCGACACCGGCTGGGAGACCAATCCGCGGCCGACCTATCCGATCGGCAACTGCCAGGCATCGGCGCGCGACTTCCACGGCTGCGCGGGCGACTGCTGGTGGCCGGCGCAGATGCCCGACGGGCTGACCAATCACAAGGACTTCGATGTCGCCTGTCCGAACATCGCGCGCGACTGGCGCAACCTGAAGTACGACTGACCTCTCTCCCCGCGGGGAGAGGGAGTCTCGAACGGAGGACACATGAACCCGAAGCTTCTCCTGATCGCCTGCACGGCGATCGCGTGCACGATCCACGCGGGTGTCGCCGAGGCGCGCGACCGGCTCTACTACCTCGGCTACGAGGTCATCCAGGTCATCGACGGCGAGACCGACGCGATCGTTGCCGACATCCCGATCAAGGGCGCCACGCGCGACGTCGCGCTGACCGCGGACAAGAAGTTCATGTACGTGGCGACCAACCGCCACCTGGTGCACAAGGTCGATCTGGCCGCCAACCGCGTGGTCGAGTCCGTCGACCTCGCGAGCGACGGCTGGGACCGATTCATGTTCGGCTTCGCGCTCGACGCCGACGGCAAGACCGCCTACGGCGCGCTGATGTCGCGCACGACCAAGAAGGACCAGATCATCGTCGGCAAGCCGGTGGTGGCGCAGTTCGATCTCGCCTCCGGCAGGCTACTGCGCAGCGTCGAAGTGCCGTGGGGCGTGGCGCACCTGGTCGCAGTGAAGGGCGGCAAGACGATCTACGCGATCGGCCAGGACCTGTACAAGATCGACACCACCGGCACCGAGATGAAGATCGTCGAGACCGTGCCGATGTTCGACAAGGAGATGAACATCCTGCCGTTCTGGGACTATGCGTTCGACAACGGCGGCGTGGCCAGCATGAACTACTACACGCCGAAGGCGATGGGGTTGCTGCTGGTCGACCAGGCTACCGGGGACATCCGGGACATCGTGCTGAAGGGCGAGCCGGCGATGGCGTATTCGGTGGTGCTCGCGCCCGATGGCAGGAAGGCCTACGCGGTGATGGATGACCTGACCGTGATCGACCTCGACAAGAAGACCTATGTGGCGTCGGTGCCGATCAAGGAAGGCACCTGCTACGGCGTCAACGTGTCGAGCGACGGCCGCAAGATCTACGTCGGCGCCGGCGGCTCGACGCTGACGGTGTTCGATGCGCGAACGCTGAAACCGATCAAGGTGCTGCAGATGGCATCCGACGGCATGGATCTGCGGCGGATCAGCGTTCCGGATTGACGATGAAGTTCGGCGGTGACGAGATGCAAGCACTGCGCGATCGTCGTCCCGGCGCAGGCCGGGACCCAATTTGGAGCGCCGGCACCTGGGCCCCGGCCTTCGCCGGGGCGACGTAGGCCATCTTGACATCGCGATGGAATACGGACTTCGCCTCACGCGACCCGACGCGGCGCCGGCCGATCCGCGCGACGCGTGTCCGGCGTCGTGGCGGAAACTGCTGCCGGAAGCTCCGGTCGCCGCGCTGTACTTCGGTTCGGAGTTCTGCGAGGACCGGCTGCCCGATCTCGACGAGGCCGAGGCGTTCTGCGCGACGGCGCACGCGCGCGGCTGGGAACCGACGTTGCTCACGCCGCTCGCGACGCCGGCCGGACTCGAACGCGTGCATCGGCTGCTCGCGGCACTGGAAGCGAATCAGCGCCAGCCCGCCGTCGTGTTCAACGACTGGGGCGTGCTCGGATTGCTGCGCGAACGACATCCGGCGCTGCCGCGGCGTGCCGGCCGGCTGATGAACCGCTCGCTGCGCGATCCGCGCGCCTATCGGGATCGGGCAGGCGACGAGTCGCGCGCCGGCGCCACACATGACGGCACGCGCTTCGCGCGGTTGCGGCGCTTCCTGCTGGTCGCGGGCGTGGGCGCGGTCGAGACCGATGTCGACCTCGACGGCGGATTCCTCGGCAACGGAGCCAACGGCATGGCGCGCGCGCTGCATCTGCCGTTCACGTTCGCGGCCTCGGGCCGCAACTGCCCGCTGAAAGCGCTGCTGTATCCGGAGGGCAGCGGCTTTTCCAAGTCGCTCGCCGATCCCTGCTCCGCGCCGTGCCGGTCGGGGCCGCTGCCGGCGCCACGGACCGATGCGGCGCTCGCCCACTGGCGCGCCGGCAACACGCTGTTCTACGAGATCCCGCAGCAGGCGGCGAGCGAGTGGCTGGCGCACGCCGACCGCATCGTGCTGCACGAGGAGGCGACGCCGTGAAGGTGCTGGCGCCGCTGCGCAATTCCGGGGAGGTCGCGCCGCTGATCGAGGCGGGCGCGCAGGAGTTCTACTGCGGCCTGACGCCGCCCGGCTGGGAACAGACGTACGGGCAGGCGTGGGCACATCGGCGCAATCCGCGCTCCGCCGGCGTGCCGGACTTCGACGACCTGCGCCGCATCGTCGCGCTCGCGCAGGGGCGGCCGGTGTACGCGACGCTGAATGCGCCGTCATATCCCGCCGGCGCGGTGCCGCGCCTGGTCGAATTCGGCCGGAGGCTGCTCGACGAGGCCGGTGTGGCCGCGCTGATCGTCGCCGAGTGGGAACTGCTGCTGGGGCTGTGGGAAGAGGGTCTCGCGCCGCGGCTGCACGTCTCCAGCCTCGCGAGCTGCCGCAACCCCGGCGCGGCGGCCTTCTACCGCAGCCTCGGCGTGGCGCGCGTGATCCTGCCGCGGCACATGACGCTCGCCGAGATCGAAGCCACCGCGATCCCGGGTCTCGAGTTCGAGGCCTTCGTGCTGAACGACGGCTGCGTGTTCGAGGAAGGCCTGTGCTCGACCACGCACGCGCTCGGCACCTACTGCCTGACCGATCGCGTCGGCGGCAAGTTCGGCCGGCTCGACGAGCGCTACGAATTCTGGAAATGGACGCAGAACAACTGCGGCTGCCAGACCAGTCGCGGCTACACGCTCGGTCCCTGCGGGCTGTGCGCGCTGCCGCGGCTGGCGCGGCTCGGCATCGCGAGCCTGAAGGTGGTCGGGCGCGAGGCGTCGCTGGCGCGCAAGGCCGCGTCGGTGCGTCTCGCTGCCGCGGCGCTCGAGCTGGCGCGGCAAGACGCGACGCCCGAGGCGATCCGCGACGGCGTGATCGCGCTGCGCGGCGCGCCGGAGCTATGCCGCGATGCGCACCTGTGCTACTACCCGGACGTCTGGCGCGAGCAGGCAACCGCGCCGGCGGCCTCCACGTGCTGAAGACGCTCGAGCGCTTCACGCCGCACCTCGCGGGCCGCTGGGGCGCGCTCGCCGTGCTGTTCGTGCTCGGCCTCGGCGGCGCCGCGGTGTCGCTGTCGACACCGCTGCTGGGCAAGGCGTTCGTCGACGCGGTGGCAAGCCGCAACGACTACTCCGTGATTCCCGCGATCGCCGGCGCGCTGCTCGGGCTCGCCGTGCTCGATCTCGTGCTCGCCACGGTGTCGCAGCGCGTGCACGCGCGGCTGTCGGCCGACGTGCTCGCCGCGCTGCGCGCGGCGCTGTTCGCGCGCTGCCTGTCCGGGCCGCTCGAAGCGCTGGAGCCGTTCCGCCACGGCGATCTGCTGACGCGCTTCGGCACCGACGTGCCGCGCATCCAGACGCTGCTGGTCGACGGGCTGCTGGGCGCGCTGCAGAGCGCGCTGTTTCTCGCGGTGGCGGCGGCGATCACCTTCATGCTGTCGCCGGTGCTGGCGCTATGGAGCTTCCTCGGCGTGGCGCTCGCGCTGGTCGCGACAATTGCGTTTCGCCGCCCGATCGAGACGCGGACGCACCAAGTGCGCGAGGCCATGGCGAATCTTTCGCATTTTCTCGCCGAGCGGCTGGGCGCGCTGCGCGCGCTGCGGCTGCATCGCGCGCAGGCGGAGGAACAGCAGCGGCTGGCGGATGCGAACGAGCGGCTGAACCGCGAGGTGGTCGGCTTCCAGGTGCTGGACGCGCTCGCGACCGGCGTGCCGGGGCTGCTGCTGACGCTGTCTCTTGCGTGGATCTATCTGGCCGGCGGCCGGCTGCTCGAAGCGGGATCGATCAGCCTCGGCACCTTCGTCGCGTTCGTGCTGTATCAGGGGCGCCTGTTCGCGCCGGCGCAGGGACTGCTCGGCCTCGTGCGCAACCTGCAGTCGGCGCGCGTCAGCCTCGATCGCGTGGCCGAGGTGCTCGGGCCGGAGGATTCGCCCCCGGATGCCGCCCGCGAAGTCGCGAGCGTCGAGACGAGCGACGCGATCGGCTTCGCCGACGTGACGTTCGCCTATGCCGGCAAGCCGCCGCTATACGCGCATCTGCACCTGCACGTGCGGCGCGGAGAGCGCGTCGGCCTGTTCGGCGCGTCGGGCGCGGGCAAATCCACGCTGGTGCAACTGCTGTTCGGATTGCGGCTGCCGACCGCGGGTGCAGTGCTGATCGACGGGCGGCCTGCGCACGACGATGCATCGGGCCGCAGCACGCTCGGCTATGCGGGCGCCGAGCCGTTCCTGATGCACGCGACGATCGAGGAGAACCTGCGCTACGGCAATCCAGCCGCGCGGCGCGCGGAAATCGAACATGCGGCGGCACTCGCCGGTGCACACGAATTCATCAAGACGCTGCCCGACGGCTATGCGACCGTGATCGGCGGGCGCGGACTGGCGCTGTCCGACGGCCAGCGCCAGCGCCTCGGCCTGGCGCGGCTGTTTCTGCATGCGCCCGATATCCTCGTGCTAGACGAGGCGTTCTCCGCGCTCGACCTCGAGACCGAAGCGCAGGTGCGGGGCAACCTTTGGCGCGCGTTCCCCGATCGCACCGTGATCGTCATCTCGCATCGACCGGTGGGACTGGCGGATCTAGATCGGATCTTCTTCCTGCGCGACGGCGAGTTGGCTCCGCTCGCGCCCGACGATGCGCGCGACCTGCTCGATGCCGATCACCGGTGGGACGAGCGCCCGCTCGCGACCATGCCGTGACCACACTGCGTATCGGCATCGTCGATACCGGCGTCAATCCGTGGCATTCGCACGTGCGCGGGCGCGTCAGTGGTTGGCGCATCTTCGTCGGGCCGGACGGGACACTATGCGAAGACCGGGACTTTCGCGATCTCGTCGGTCACGGGACGGCGGTCGCCGGCGTCATCCGCGAGGCGCTACCAGCCGCCGAGATCGTCGCGATTCGCGTGTTCGACGGCGGCGCTACGACGTACCCGTCGCTGGTCGCGCGCGGCGTCCTGCGCGCGGCGGCCGAAGGGTGCGGTTTCGTGAATATCAGTGTGTCCCTGCCGCCTCCCGGAGCCGACGTGCTGGCCGCAGCGTGCGCGAGCGCGATCGAAGCCGGCTGCGTGGTCGTCGCATCGGCAAGAGCCGATCGCCCGGGCTGGCTGCCCGCAGCGCTGCCGGGTGTCTACGCGGTCACGGCAGATGACTCGCTCGCGTTCGGCGAAGTTCGAAGAAGCGGAGCAACGCGACTCGCCGCACCGGGCCGGCCGCGGGACCTCGATCGCGCTTCGTCGCATGCCAATTTGCGCGGCCCATCGTTCGCGTGTGCACGAGCGCTCGTGCATCTCGCTTCAGTGTGAGGGCTGGACGTCACACGAGTTCAATTCGCGCCTTGTGACCGTCGGTCGATGCCAGCTTCGCATCGCGCGTCACGAGCGGCACATCAAGCGCTTCAGCCAAGGCGATATACGCGGCGTCGTAGGCGGTGACGTTGTGTCGCAGTTCCCAAATGCGGAACAGGAACGGTTGATGAGGGTAGCGCGAGATCGGGAATTCGGCGAGATCCTCGAGCGCCTCCTCGCCGCGCTCAGCGCCAAACGCACGCGCAAGCGCATACCTTCGCAACACCTGCGCAACTTCGACATCGAGCAGATGCGGTGCGTGCAGTGTCTCGCCTCCGGCGAAGAACCGATCGGCGATTCGACTTGCCGCCGAGGTACCAAGCAATACCTCGATGACCGCGGACGCGTCGACGACAATCAACGCCCGTCTCGCTCTGCGCGAACGGCCTTGGCTGGCGAGAGCGTCGGTCGCACCGGGGCGCGACGGTCGAGGCGTGCCCGCAACTCCGTGATGCTCGGACGTTCCGCGATGTCTCGGATCTCGCGCAGGAGGTAATCGGACAGCGACATGCCGGCCAACGCAGCCCGCGCCTTCAGCTTGCGGTGGAGGTCGTCCGGAACGTGGCGCAACTGGATCATGGTTGACATGTGCTCAACATATAAGCATGTGGGAAACATGTCAATGCCTCCGTGCGGCGTCTTCAGCGCAAAGTCGCCATCGCCCTTTCGAACCCGATGGGATGATCCGTCACGACCGCGGCGCGCCGACGGAAGTTGTTTCGTTTTCCAAGCTCATGAGTCGGGATTGCCCGACTCGATCACGGCCAGCGCCGCTGGCACATCGGCGACGTTTACATCGCCGTCGAGGGGTACCAACGTCTGGACGCATGATTCGATGTCATTCGTTGCGTCGTCCGCCACGACGACAGTGCTGCTTCAGGGTGCCAGCGGCTTCAATTACATCGGTCTGGATAATGCCGACGTCGAATGCATCGGCGACTGCTCGGGCGGCAGCACTGTCCCCGAACCGGGAACTCTTGCGCTTCTGGGCCTGGGCCTGGCCGGTCTAGCCGCATCGCGTCGGCGCAAGCAGTAATCAGCGTCCCCGCACGACAGGCCCCGCTTCGGCGGGGTTTGTCTTTCGTGCGAACCGGCAGCGCCACATGCGGAGCGCGCCGACCCTTCCGCCGTCGTCACCGGCACGCGTTCGCGCGCTGCCCTGACGCTCGTCCCGACCTAAAATAGGATCAAACACATCGAGGGCGCAGTATGGATTCGGTCGACACGCAAGTCCTGAAGAAGACCGACGAGTGGCAGCGCGAGGGCCATCGCGTCGTGATGGGAACGATCGTCCGCACCTGGGGCTCCGCGCCGCGGCCGGTCGGCGCGCTGGTCGCGATCCGCGGCGACGGCCTCGTCGTCGGCTCAGTGTCCGGCGGCTGCATCGAAGACGACCTGGTCGACAAGGTGCGCGGCAAGGCGCTCGCCGCCGAGCGGCCGCAGCGCGTGACCTACGGCGTGACCGCCGAAGAGGCGTTCCGCTTCGGCCTGCCGTGCGGCGGCACGATCGAGCTGATCCTGGAGCCGATCGCGAAGGAATCCCGGATCGGTGAACTGCTCGCGCGTACGGAATCCGGCAAGCAGACGCTGCGCACGCTCGACATGAAGACCGGCCGCGTGACGCTGGAAGACGGCCGCGGCAGCGACCTGCTCGCGTTCAGTGACGAGAAGCTCGTCACCGTCCACGGCCCGCGGCTGCGGCTTCTGGTCGTCGGCGCCGGCCAGATGACGCACTACCTGGCGCAGATGGCGCTCGCGCTCGACTACCAGGTGACGATCTGCGATCCGCGCGAGGAATACGCCGACGGCTGGATGGTGCCCGGCACCACGCTGCTGCGCACGATGCCCGACGACACCGTGGTCGATTTCCGGCCCGACCGCAACACCGCGATCATCGCGCTGACGCACGATCCCAAGCTCGACGATCTGGCGCTGATGGAAGCGCTGAAGTCCGATGCGTTCTACGTCGGCGCGATCGGCTCGCAGCGCAACCAGGCCAAGCGCAAGGAGCGGCTGGTCGAGTTTGGCGTCACGCCCGAGCAGCTCGAGCAACTGCACGGGCCGGTCGGCATCAAGAACGGCGCGCGCACGCCGCCCGAGATCGCGGTGTCGATCCTGGCAGAGCTGACCGCGACCAAGTACGGCTACCGGATTCCTACGCCGGTGCCGATCGCCGAGGCAGCGAAGATCGAAGCCGGCTGCGTGGTGTAGCGCCCGCCTCCCCCCGCCTCCCACTTGCGCGCGGTCAACCTCTGCACCCAGCGGACCGCTAAGTACAATCACTGTGATGTAAGCGGTTGGGGGTTGACAT
Source organism: Pseudomonadota bacterium (assembly GCA_029777935.1). Next base: position 12,098 of record JAKORH010000298.1, on the reverse strand, counting down.
GGCGGTTGCTGAATCGGCGCGCAGATTGCGGATGCTGCTGGCGGCGCCGACGGCGGCGCTGGTGTGCACGCTGGCGGCGTGCGGGGGCGGCTCCGATTCAGGCTCGGTGCCGTTGACGCCGGTGAATCCGACGCCCACACCATCCCCATCCCCGTCGCCGTCGCCTCCCCCTCCAGGACCACAGAGCCTCGGCTTCACGGTTCAACCGGGCGACCAGACCGTCGTCGCGCCGGCCGCCGCCAGCTTCAGCGTCGCCGCGAGCGGGGACAACGTCACGTTCCGGTGGCAGATGAGCATCGACGGCGGAGCGGTCTGGAACGACCTGCCGGCCGCAACCGCGGCTTACACGACCGGCTCGACCTCGGCTGGCATGAACGGCTTGATGCTGCGCGCGCTTGCGAGCAACGCGACAGGAACGGTCGCGAGCGATCCGGCGACACTCGCCGTGCGTACCGCGGGCGCACCGGCCGCGACGCTGCAGTTGCTGGCGGGCAGCATCGCGGGAGCCGGCAGCCGCGACGGAGCGGGACGCAGTGCGCGGTTTAGCAGTCCCGGCAGCATCGCGATCGATGGTGCGGGAGCGCTGGTGATCTGGGACGGCTTCAGCGTTACCGGCGATAGCCAAGCGGCACCGTCGGCACCGTGCCTGCGCCGGATTTCGGCGGAAGGTTTCGTCAGCACGACCGCCCTGCCCGTCGTCCAGCCGGCCTACTGCAATGACGAGCGCCAGTTTGCGTTCGACGCCGCGGGCAACATGTATTTCAATAATCGCGACGGGACGATCCGCAAACTGACTGCGGACGGCGTGCTGACGGCATTGGGCGCATCGGTCTCCACGAGCGGCGGCGTCGCGGTGGACGCGGCCGGCAACGTGTTCGTGGCCGATCAGGGCAACAGCGTGATCCTTCGCATCACGCCCGCAGGCGTGGTGACGACTATCGCTGGCACGGCCGGCGTGCGCGGCAGCGCCGACGGCACGGGTACCGCGGCGCTGTTCAACTTCCCGTACGCGCTGGTCGTCGACCGATCCGGCAACCTGATCGTGGCCGACCAGTTCAACCACACGCTGCGCAAAGTCACTGCCGCAGGAGTGGTGACGACCCTGGCAGGACTCGCAGGACAGTGGGGCGCAGCGGACGGGACCGGAAGCGCGGCGCGCTTCGCGGCGCCGTCCGGACTGGCCATTGATGCGGCGGACAACGTGTACGTCGCCGATCGCGACAACTCGACCATCCGCAAGGTCACGCCCGCCGGCGTGGTGGCGACCGTTGCCGGGGCAGCCGGCCAGCACGATTACGCCGACGGAGCCGGCAACGCGGCCCGTTTCCGCAATCCGATGAGCGTCGCGATCGATCGCAGCGGCAACCTGTTTGTCGCCGACACCGGCAACGCGGCGATCCGACGAATCTCGAGCGACGGTCTGGTCACGACGTGGGCCGGCGCCGGCCCTGGTGTCGCGGGCAGCGCAGACGGCATGCGCGCCGCCGCGAGTTTCCGTTCACCGATCGGACTTGCCGCGGCTGCAAACGGCACGGTCTACGTCGCCGACACCGGCAATCATACGATCCGGCAGATCTCCGCCGCCGGCGACGTCACGACGCTCGCGGGCTTCGCGATGAATCCGGGCAACACCGACGCGAGCGGGCCCGTCGCACGCTTCAATGCGCCCAGCGATCTGGCGCTCGATGCAGCGGGAAACATCCTCGTGACGGACACCGGCAACGGTACTGTCCGCAGCGTCACTACATCGGGTCAGGTTTCGCTGCGGCTGGCGCGCGCCGCCACGGGAATCGATGTCAGGGCGGGGAACATCTATCTCGGACGAAACAACGTAACCTGCTTCAACCCGATCGGTCCCTGCCTCACCTACAGCCAGTTCGAGCGGATCGATGCCGCCGGAAGCGTGCTCGCGCTCGCAGGCAAGTCCCCGGACGCTTCGGACTTTGCGCTCGGCGCGGCTGCCCGTGACGGCCCGGGCGATCAGGCGCTGTTCGGGCAGAGCGGCGCTATCGCGGCAGACGCCGCCGGCAACGTGCTGGTCGCCGATAGAGACAACTGCGCGATCCGCCGCATCAGCGCGTCCGGAGCGACAACGACCGTCGCCGGGCGCCTGCGTTCGAGCCCGGGCGACTACTTCTGCGCCGCCGCCGACGGCCCGGGCGACACCGCGCGATTCCGACTGCCCGAAGGCCTGGCGTTCGACGGCAGCGGCAACCTGTACGTGGCCGACACCGGCAACCACACGATCCGCAAGATCGCGCCCGACGGAACGGTCACGACGGTGCTTGGCGTTGTGGGGCAGTCCGGCATCGTGCTGGGCGCCAGTCCGAGCCTGTCGTCGGCGCGGCGCATCGCGTGGCTCGGCGGCAATCGCTTCGCGATCACGTCGGGCAATGCGGTGCTGATTGCCACGCTGCCTTGATTCGAACGTGGCCGCTCCGCAGGTCGGCGCCGGCGCGTTCGCAGTGAACTTTCGGTGGAAGAGCATGCGATGAAGGTTCTTTCGACTTCGGCGCAGCGCAGCGGGCGCCGCATCCTGTTCGCGGCAGCCACGCTTGCGCTGCTCGGCGCGCTGGGGGCGTGCGGCGGCGGCTCCGACTCCGGCGGAGCGTCGGCACCCGTCACGCCTCCACCCGTCACGCCTCCGCCGCCACCGCCGCCGCAGGTCACTGCACCCACCATCAGCGCGCAGCCGATCGACCAGGTCGTGGTCGCACCCTCCGCGGCGAGCTTCAGCGTTGCCGCTGCCGGAGACGCCGTGAACTATCGGTGGCAACTGAGCAGCAATGGCGGCGCGAACTGGATCGACATCCCCGGCGCAACCAGCGCGAGCTACGCATTCGCCTCGACCGATGGCAGCATGAATGGTGTCCAGCTACGCGCCGTGGCCAGCAACAGCGCGGGCGCCGCCACCAGCAACTCGGCGCGCTTGGCCGTGCGCGCAGCGGGTGCACCGGCGGCGACGCTACAGCTTCTGGCCGGGAACATCGGCGGACCCGGCAACGTCGACGGCGCAGGCATCAGCGCGCGCTTCGATTCCGCCGAAGATGTCGCCATCGATGCCAGCGGTTCGCTGCGCGTGGGCGCTTATGGCACGAACTGCAATCGCACCATTTCCCCGCAGGGATTCATCAGCACGCAGTCGCTGCCCTTCTGCCTGCGCCACGCTGCCGTCGACGCTGCCGGCAATCTTTACGCCAACCCTGAAGACGGCACGATCCGACGGATAAGTCCTTCCGGCGAAGCGACCATCCTGGCAGGAACCTACTACGTGTTCGGCTCCAGCGATGGCGTCGGCCCATCGGCCAGCTTCGGGGGGGTCGACGTGGTCGCATGGGCGCCGGGGGGCATCGCCGTCGACAGGACTGGAAACGTGATCTTCGCCGATCAATGGAACAGCACGATCCGCAAGATCACGTCGGCCGGCGTTGTCACGACCGTCGCGGGTACACCCCGCGTCATCGGAAGCAGCGACGGCACCGGGGCGTCGGCATTGTTCAACTACCCGTCCGCTGTGGCGGTCGATTCGGCAGGCAATGTCTACGTCGCCGACACGAATAACGTCGTCATTCGCAAGATCACGCCGGCGGGAGTCGTCTCGACCTTTGCGGGAATCGCAGGCCAGGCGGGCGGCGCCGATGGAACCGGCAGCGCGGCGAGATTCGCCGGGCCCGGCGCATTGGCCATCGACAGCACGGACAACCTGTACGTCTCCGACCGACTCACCGTTCGCAAGATCACGCCGGCCGGCGTCGTCACGACCGTCGCCGGAGCGGCAGGCCTGGCCGGCTACTTGGACGGGGTCGGCAGTGCGGCCCGCTTCAGCAGCCTGCGCGGTATCGCGGTCGACGCCGACGGCAACGTGTTCGTTGCGGACGACGGCAACCTGACCGTCCGCAGGATCACACCGGACGGCGTGGTCAGCACCTGGGCCGGTGCGGCACCATCAGCGGGCAGCGAGGACGGGACCGGGGCTGCCGCTCGGTTTCGTAATCCTCTCGGCGTCGCAGCCGCGGCAAACGGTAACGTGTTCATCGCGGACTTCGGCAACGACACGATCCGTCAGATCATGCCGTCAGGCATCGTGACCACGCTGGCCGGTTCTGCACTCAATCCTGGGTACATCGACGCGATGGGGACGGCAGCGCGATTCGGAAAACTTGGCGACATCGCCATCGATGCTTCGGGCGATCTGCTCGTCGCCGACAGCGGCAACGGCTTGGTGCGCGCCGTCTCGCCGTCGGGACAAGTTACGACCCGTCTGGCGCGTGACAGCGTGGTCACGATCGCTACCGCTGCCGGCGGCGGCTATTTCCTGGGACGTAGTCTGCATCTGGATGCGACCTACGAGATCTCCGTCTATGCAGGTACGCCATACAGCGTGTTCGAACGGATCGATGTCGCGGGCAATGTCACGTTCCTCGCCGGCCGTAGTGTTGCGCCGCCCAGCTTCATGTTCGCCGACGGCCCCGGTAATCAGGCGATCATCAGGGCGACTGGCGGCTCTTCGCTTGATAGCGCTTCTTACTCCTACCAATACGAAAATGGCGCCGGCATCGTTGCCGACGGCGCCGGGAATCTATACGTCGCGGACACGTTCAACTGCTCCATTCGACGCATCGCCACAGACGGTTTCGTAACCACGATCGCGGGCGCTCTGCCTTCGACGCCATCGTGCGGCAGCGCCGACGGCACAGGAGCAACCTCGCGATTCAATCGACCCGAAGGCCTGGCGTTCGACGGCAGCGGCAACCTGTACGTCGCCGACACCGGCAACCACACGATCCGCAAGATCGCGCCCGACGGCACCGTCACGACGGTGCTCGGCATCGCCGGGCAGTCCGGCATCGTGCTGGGCGCCAGTCCGAGCCTGTCGTCGCCACGCCGCATCGCGTGGCTCGGCGGCAATCGCTTCGCGATCACGTCGGGCAATGCGGTGCTGATCGCTACGCTGCCCTGAGAAGCGGACAGCACACGGCTCAATACGTCATCGCCGCCGCGTTGAGCAGCCCGATCGCGATGGCGATCGCGCCGAGGAATACGCCGCTGGCGACCTGGCCGTGCTCGATGTTGCTCGCGATCGCGGGCACCAGCAGCCGCGCGACGAGGTAAGCGATCAACTGCGCGACCAGCGCCACCAGCGCCCAGATCAGCATGTCGGCCAGCGACACGCTGTGCTCGATCGCACTGGCCACAGGAATCGCGAAGCCGATCAGCGCGCCGCCGAGGCTGGCGGCGGCGGCGACGTTGCCTTCGCGGATCAGCGCGAGTTCCCGGTACGGCGTGATGGCGACGTACACCAGCACGAACAGCGCCAGCAGCACCAGGGCGAGCGCGAAGTACGCGCCGAACGCCGGCAGGCCAGACAGATACTGGAGTGCGGATTCGCTCATCTGGGCGTCCTATTCGAAGGTGTGCGTGAAGTAGTGCGGAACGAAACGGCTGCTGTTGCGGGTGATCGGCGAAGTGTCCTCGCGGATGCCGATGCCGGCCGGCGCGCCATCGACGATCCACGCGCCGAGCACCGGCGTGTCGAGCCCGAAGCGCGGCAGCTCGGCGAGCGCCTGGTACACGTAGCCTTCGGCGCCGTAGTCACCGGGCGTGGCCTGCTGATGCGCGCCGTCGACGAGCAGCACGTTGGCGCCTTCGCGCGCCAGCTTCGGCTTGCGCACGTAGCGCTCGCCCAGCAGCGCGGCCTCGTAGTACGCGGGCAGCAGGTACGGTGAATCCGGATAGAGCTCCCACAGCACGACCAGCAGCGCCTTGTTCGACAGCAGCATCTTCCACGCCGGCTCGATCACCTGCATGGGGCTCGCGAGCAGCGCGGGCCCGAACTCCTCGCGCACCAGCCACTCCCACGGATACAGCTTGAACAGCCGCTCGATCGGCAGGTTGGATTCGTCGACGAACGCGGTTCCGTCGAAGCCGATGCGCTCGACCGGCAGCGCGAACGTCTGCCAGCCGGCCTGCGTGGCGGTGTCGCGCAGGTAGTTGACGTTGCCCCAGTCTTCCTCGGCGTCGGCCACCGCGGCGAAGTGCAGCCGCTCGCCGGAGCTCGTCTCGCGCAGCGCGCGCCAGGCGTCGATCAGTTTCTCGTGGATCGAGTTGAACTGGTCGGCGCCGGGCTTCACCGCCTGCAGCCAGTGCCACTGCGCCACGCTCGCTTCCAGGCATGCGGTCGGCGTGTCGGCGTTGTATTCGAGGAGCTTCGGCGGATGGCGGCCGTCGTAGGCGAGGTCCATGCGGCCGAACAGCGAGAAGCCGCCGACGCCGCCGTCGACGTGCGCCTGCCAGGTGCGCGCGATCGCGTCGCGCCACGCGGGCGGAATCGCGAACTCGTCGAAGCGGTGGCTGCCGACCACGTACTGCGCGGCGTTCAGCGCCATGTCGTGCAGTTCGGCCGCGGCGGTCTCGAGCTCGTCGATCTGCGCCTCGGTGAACGCGTAGCAGCGCGACTCGTCCCAGTAGGTGCCGTCGATCGAGTGGTAGGTGAACCCGATCGCTTCCATCTCGCGCTGCCAGCCGAGGCGCGCTGTCAGCATTTCGCGCCGCATCAGCCGCCGCCCGAGAAGCCGCGCGCCATCGCGCCGAACCCGCCGCGCACCGTGGAGCCGGCCGGCGCGCGGCTGATCGAGTGGTTGCTCGGCGGCTGCGCGCCGATGCCCGCCTGCGTGCGCGCCTCGCGCTGCGCCGCCTCGCGCACACCGGCGTAGTACGACGGGCCGCGGAAGTAGTAGCCGCCGCTGCTGCCGCGCGCGGTCTGCTCGCACCAGTCGGGGCGGCCCCAGTCGGCCGCGCATTCCTCGCGCGAGTTGTAGTGGTCGCGCACCAGTTCGGACGCCGGATCGGGCGAGCAGCCCTGCAGCGCGGCCGCCGCCAGCACCAGTGTGATCTCGCGCGAAGCGCGCCGCCGCGTCATCGTGAATCCTCCCCTCGCGAAGATTGCCGGCAACGTGCGCGCGATGCAACCGCCGGATGCATGACCGCTATCATTGCCGCCGATGTGTTGCTTCGCCCTACTCGGTCGTAGCGGTTGCAGTACCTGAACCGTCTCGTCCGCCTGCTGCTGGCCGTCGCACTCGCGAGCGGCTGGGTCAGCCTTCCCGCTGCACAGACGCTGCCCGCGCATCCCGCGGTGGCGCTCTTCTACGGCGCCGATCCGCCGCTGGCGGAACTGCAGGCGTTCGACCTCGTGGTGATCGAGCCCGACCACGTCGATGCCGCGCGGCTGCCGCGCAAGCACACGCGCTGGTTTGCGTACGTCAGCGTCGGCGAGGTGCAGCCGTCGCGCGCGTGGTTCCGCGACATCCCGGCCGCGTGGCTGCGCGGCGAGAACAGCGCGTGGGGCAGCCGGCTCGTCGACCAGACCGCGCCGGGCTGGGCCGAGTTCTTCGAGCGCCGCGTGATCGCGCCGCTGTGGCAGCAGGGCTACCGCGGCTTCTTCCTCGACACGCTCGACGCCTACCAGGCGTTCGCGATCGAGCCGCGGCAGAAGGCCGCGCAGGAAGACGCGCTGGTCGCGCTGGTCACCCGCCTGCACGCGCGCTTTCCCGGCATCGAGCTGATCTTCAATCGCGGCTTCGAGATCCTGCCGCGACTGAAGGGCAAGGTGGCGATGGTCGCGGCCGAGTCGCTGTTCCTGCGCTACGACGCGGCGGCGAGCCAGTACGGCGCGGTGCCGGCCGCCGATCGCGACTGGCTGCTTTCGCAGCTCGCGCGCGTGCAGGCCGAACAGGGCGTGCCGGTGCTGGTGATCGACTATGCGCCGCAGGCGCAGCGCGCGGCGGCGCGCGACGCCGCGCAACGCATCCGCGCGCTCGGCTTCATTCCCTGGGTCGCTTCCGGCGGACTCGACACGCTCGGCGTGGGCGACGTCGAAGTCGTGCCGCGCCGCGTGGCACTCGTCACGGACCGGCCGGCCAACGTCGACTTCCAGGTGACGCCCGCGGTGCGCTTCCTGTCGCTGCCGCTGCACTACCTCGGCTACACGATCGACCTGTTCGATGTCGCACGCCCGCTGCCCGAGCATCTGGCCGACGGCAGCTACGCCGCGGTCGTCACGTGGTTCTCGCAGCCGGTCGCGACGCTGAACCCCGGCTACGCCGCGTGGTTGCAGCGGCAGCTCGACGCGGGGCTGCGCGTGGTGATCATGAACCGCCCCGGGTTTGCGCCGGGCTCGGCGCTGGCGCGCGCGCTCGGCTTCACGCCGACGGCGAATCCCGAGGCGCCGCTGGCGATCGTCACGCGCGATCCGCTGGTCGGGTTCGAGGCGCAGCCGCCGCTTGCCGGTGCCGATGTCGAGCCGCTGGCGATGCCGAAGGCGAGCACGCCGCTGCTCACGCTGCGCGCGGCCGACGGCACGCGCATCGACGCGGTGGCGCTGACGGCGTGGGGCGGCTTCGCGCTGGCGCCGTTCGCGTTCACCGCGCTGGATGACAGCGGCAACGCGCGCTGGGTGATCGACCCGATCGAGTTCCTCAAACGCGCGCTGCGCACCGACTTCCCCGCGCCCGACGTGACCACCGAAAGCGGACGCCGCCTGCTGCTGGCACACGTCGACGGCGACGGCTTCGCATCGCGCGCCGAGATGCCCGGCACGCCGTTCGCGCCCGAGGTGATGCTGCGCGAGCTGATCCGCCGCTACCGGATTCCGCACACGATCTCGGTGATCCAGGGCGAGGTCGCGGCCGACGGCATGTATCCCGAACTGTCGCCGGCGCTGGAAGCGATCGCGCGCCGCATCTTCGCCGAACCGAACGTCGAGATCGCCAGCCACTCGTACTCGCACCCGTTCGTGTGGCGCGCGCTCGCCGCCGGCGCCGATCAGAAGAACTACGAGCGCGCGCTGAACCTCGCGCTGCCGGGATACAAGTTCAGTCTCGACGCCGAGATCACGGGCTCGGCCGCGTACATCGATCAGAAGCTCGCACCGCCGGGCAAGCGCACCAGGGTGTTCCTGTGGACCGGTGACACGGTCGCGACGACCGACGCGGTGCTCGCCACTGAGGCCGCCGGTTTGCTGAACATGAACGGCGGCGACACGACCGCCACGCGCAGCGAGCCGACGCTGACACAGATGGCGGGCCTGGGCCTGAAGCGCGGCCGCGCGCTGCAGGTGTTCGCGCCGAACCAGAACGAGAACGTCTACACGAATCTGTGGACCGGGCCGTTCTACGGCTACCAGCGCGCGATCGAAACCTTCGAGCTGACCGAGGCGCCGCGGCGACTGAAGCCGATCGACATCTACTACCACGTCTACTCGGCCAGCAAGCAGGCGTCGCTGGCCGCGCTGCAGCGCGTGTACCGCTGGGCGCTGGCGCAGCCGGTCGTGCCCGAGTACGCCTCCGACTACATCCGCAAGGTGCTCGACTTCCACCGCATGGCGATCGCGCGCGACTGGCGCACGCCGGACACGTGGCGCATCCGCGGCGACGGGGAGCTGCGAACTCTGCGGCTGCCGCCGCGCACGGCGGTCGCGCTCGCTTCCAGCCGCAACGTCGCCGGCTTCGCCGATGGCCGCGACGGCCGCTACGTGCACCTGACGGACGCTGCGGCCGAACTGCGGCTGGGGCAGAGCATCGGCGCGCCGTACGTGCACGACGCGCGCGGCTGGATCGGGGACTTCGCGCGCCGCCGCGACGGCTTGTCCTTCACGCTGAACGCTTACGGTGACGCGGGCTTTGCGCTCGCCGACGCACACGGCTGCAAGGCTCGCGCCGACGGCCGCGACCTCGTTCCCTTGCCGGGCGGCGACCCGGCCCTGTTGCGCTATGAGCTTGCCGATCGCGCGATCGCTGCAGCGCCGACGCCTGCCCGCGTGGACATCGTCTGCCGCCCCTGACCGCGAGCGGCTGATGCCGCCGTGGCTGGCGCTGGCGCTGGGCGCGATCACCGCGATCGCCCTCGCGCTGACCTTCCGCTACGAAGGCGTCGAGAAGCGCGTGATGCGCGACGCGCCCAACCCCGACGCGCTGCACATCGCGTACATGAGCGCATGGCTCGCCGCGCACCCGTCCGAGCACGGCCTGCGGCTGCGGCTGGCGCGCGACCTGACGCGCATCGGCAGCTTCGACGACGCGCACGCCCGGCTGGCGCCGCTCGAATCGCAACTCGATGCGCTCGATCCGGCGCTCGCAGAGCGCGTCGCGCTGCAGGCGCTCGACATCGACATCGCGGCGTTGTTTGCGCTCGCGCCGGCCGATACGCGCCGCGCCGAGCGGCTTGCGCTGGTGCATGCGCGACTGGAGGGCATGATGCAGCGCGCGTGGAGCGCGGCGGCCGAGGCGCGGCTGGCCGGGCAGGCCGTGAGCGTCGGCGCGCGCTTTCCGGCGGCGCACTGGTATGCGCGCGCGCTCGAGCGCCGCGAAGTGCAGCCGGCCGCATGGTGGGCGCAGGCCGGCCGCAACATGCTGGCCTTGCGCGAGACCGCGCTCGCCGCGCGCCTGTTACTGCGCGCGCGTGAAACGAGCCGGACCCTCGAAGCCGAGCGCGGCAACTTCATCGCCGCGCTGCAGGCGCTGCGAAGCGACAACCGCATCGACGAGGCGCTGGCGCTGGCCGACGCCGAACTCGGCCGGCTGGCCGGCGATGCCGCCACGCTCGAATACCTGACCCGGCTCGCGCTCGCCGCGGGCCGGCCCGAGGTCGCGCAGCGCTACGCGACGATGATGCTGAAGCTGTCGCTGCTGCACGACGTCGCCGCCGCGTGGCGCGCGCGCTCGAACGCGCCGCTGCCGGCGGCGGCGCAGCGGATGATGGACGCGCTCGAGAACCTGCTGCCGCCGTCGCTCGCGCGCGTGCAGGCCGTGACCATTGATGAGCGCGCACCGCACCTGCCGTTCGACGAGGCGCGCTATCGGCTGAGCTTCGAGGTGTTCCTCGCCAACGGCAATCTGCGCGATGCGATGGCGGTCGCGCGCGCGGCCGTGCGCCACGCGCCGCACGACCTCGATTGGCGGCGCCGTCTGGCGCAGGTGGCCGACTTCAGCGGCGATGCGCCGCTCGCACTCGAGCAGTGGCACGCGATCGCACAACAGACCGGCGACGAGACGGCGTGGCGCGAGGTCGAGCAGCGTGCGCCGGGCGTGTTCGACTACCGGCGCTGGCTCGACGCCGTCGAGCGCCGGCTGCAGCGCACACCCGACGACCCCGTGCTGCTGGCGCGGATGATCGAGCTGTACGAACTGCTCGGCGAGCCCGAGCGCGCGATCGCGGCCCTGCCGCAGTACGCACACGGCCTGCGCCGCGCCTCGGTGCTGCGCGAACTGGCCGACCTCGCCGGGCGCGCGGGCGCGATCGACGTGCAGCGCGCGACGCTGCAGACGCTGAACCGCGAGTTCGGACCGAGCGCGGAGTTCGCCACCGCGCTGGCCGAAATCGAACTGAAGCGCGACGACCGCGCCGCCGCCTTTGCCGCGCTGAAGAGCGCCGAGCGTGCGGCGAAGCCGACCGATGTCGGATACTGGGAGGCGTATGCCGACACGGCACTCGCGGCCGGCGATCGCGCCGCCGCGCTGCGTGCGCTGATGGTGCTGATCGACGGCGGCCGCGCGGGCAGCAACGTGCTGCTCGACGCCGCGTCGCTGCTGGAGCTGGACGCTCCGGACCGCGCCGCCGAACTGGTGCTGCGCGCGCACCGGCAGGCGCCCGGCGTGCTGCTCGCCAATCGCCTGCTCGCGCTGTACGACCGCGCGGGATATCGCGCCGCCGCAGCTGCGTTCCTTTCGGCGCTGACGCCGGCACAGCGCGCATCGTACGAGAAGAACACCGGCTTCCTGCAGCAGCGCGCGCTGCTCCGGCTGGCACGCGACGAGCCCGCGCGCGCGGTCGCCGACATAACCGCGGCGCGGCGGCTCGCGCCCGGCAACGCGGACCTCGCCGCGCTGCTCGTCTGGTCGCTGGTGGCCGCGCGTGATGCGCCGGCGCTGCGCGCGCTGCTCGCCGATCTCGCGCCGCACGCGGCCGACGCCTCGGAACTGTGGGGGCCGGTCGGCGCCGCGTGGCTCGCGCTAGCCGAACCGGCGCGCGCGCGGCCGTGGCTCGAGCGGCAGGTCAGAGCGCAGCCGCAGGACGCGCTCGCGTGGCTGAACCTTGCCGAC
>JAKORH010000297.1 GCA_029777935.1 Pseudomonadota bacterium | reverse complement strand
CTCTTGCTGACGCCGATCAGCTCGGACACGAGCTTGCCGGAGCGTTCGCCCGAGTCCACCGCCAGTTCGACCTTGCCCAGACGGTCACGGCGCGCGGCGCGTTCGCGGCGCAATTGCTCCAGGCGCTTGACGCGGCCTTCGTCGCGCGTGCGCCGGGCTTCTACACCCTTGCGGATCCACACCTCTTCCTGCGCGAGGAACTTGTCGAAGCGGGCGTTGGCGACTTCTTCACCAGCCAGCTCGTCGGCCTTGCGCGTGGTGTAGGCGCTGAAGCTGCCGGGGTACGAGCGCAGCGCGCCGCGGTCGAGTTCGACGATGCGGGTGGCCACGCGGTCGAGGAAGCGACGGTCGTGGGTGATGAGCAGCACCGCACCGTCGAAGCCGAGCAGCAGTTCCTCGAGCCATGCGATCGAGTCGATGTCGAGGTGGTTGGTCGGTTCGTCGAGCAGCAGCAGGTCGGGCTCGGCGACCAGTGCGCGTGCCAGCGCCACGCGCTTGCGCGTGCCGCCGGACAGTTCGTCGACGCCGCGCAGTCCGTCCAGCGACAGGCGCGACAGCACGCGTTCGATGCGATGGTGCAGCGCCCAGGCGCCCGAGGTGTCGAGTGCGTGCTGCAGTTCGGACAGGCGGGCGAGCAGGGCGGTGGTGTCGTGGGGCGCTGCGTCGCCGCCGTCATCGCCGTGCGCGAGTTGCGCGGTCAGCCGCTCGTATTCGGCCAGCAGAGCGGCCCCCTGCGACAGCCCGGAGGCGACCGCGTCGAACACGGTGTGCCCCGCATCGAACTGCGGCTCCTGCGGCACGTACGCCAGTGAGGTGCCGCTCTGGCGTACCAGCTGTCCGTCGTCGAAGCGGATTTCTCCGGCGATGCCGCGCAGCAGCGACGATTTGCCCGTGCCGTTGCGCCCGATCAGTGCGACGCGCTCGCCACGCTCGATGGAGAAGTCGACGTGGTCGAGCAGCGCCACATGACCGAAGGCGAGCTGGGCGTCGTTGACCGTGACGACTGGCAATCAGGCGCCCTTCTTCGACGAGGCCTTCTTTGCCGGCGCATCGGCCTTGGCCGCAGCCTTGTCGGCGGGTGCCTTGGCTTTCACCGGCGCCTTGGCCACCGACACCTTCGGCGTGCGCGCGCCGGACTTGCTGGCGGCGATGCGCATGCGCAGCGCGTTCAGCTTGATGAACCCGCCCGCGTCGGCCTGGTTGTACGCGCCCTGGTCGTCTTCGAAGGTGACGATCTTGGCGTCGAACAGCGAGTCTTTCGAGCTGCGGCCGGTGACGATCACGTTGCCCTTGAACAGCTTGAGCGTGACGGTGCCGTTCACGTGCTGCTGGGTGTGGTCGATCAGGGTCTGCAGCGCGATGCGCTCGGGCGCCCACCAGTAGCCGTTGTAGATCAGGCTGGCGTAGCGCGGCATCAGGTCGTCTTTCAGGTGCGCGACTTCGCGG
>JAKORH010000296.1 GCA_029777935.1 Pseudomonadota bacterium | reverse complement strand
GGCGGCACTGCCACAGGGCTCGATGCGAACGACGACATGCTGACCGTTGCACGACGCAATGGCCCCGCGATCGAATGGCGACAGGGTCGCGCGGAGCAGTTGCCGTTCACCGACGAGCGGTTCGATGCCGTCGTCAGCCAGTTTGGCCTGATGTTCTTCGAGGATCGCACCATGGCGCTGCGGGAGATGCGGCGCGTATTGCGCCCCGGCGGACGTATCGCGATCGCCGTGTGGGATGCGCTCGATCACGCGCCGGGCTATGCCGTGCTCGCAGAGTTGCTTCATCGGCTCTTCGGCCCGGAGGTGGCCGAGGCATTTCGGGCGCCCTTCACGCTCGGCGATCCGGAACGGCTCTCCGCGCTGTGCTCGGCGGCGGGTTTTGAAGTGGTACACGTCACGCGCCACGACCGCCCGGTCCACTTTGCGTCGATCGACGCCCTCGTCGCGGCCGAGCATGCCTGTGTATGGACCCTCGGCGGACTGCTCGATGACACGCAGTTCGAGCGCCTGCGTGCCGCGGCCCAAGAGACGCTGCGGCCGTGGCTCACCGGCCATGGCCCGGGCGTCGAGTTCGTCGTGCCGGCGCTGATTGCGACCGCGGCTCGAGCCGGGAGCGCCCGCCGATGACCGACGCACCCGCCACACGCTTGCGCGGCGTCGACCGCCTGATCGCCCACGTGCAGGGCCTGGAACCCGTGCGCATGGCGATCGTGCATCCCTGCGATGCGCTCAGCCTCGGCGGCGCCATGGACGCGCGCGCAGCCGGCATGATCACCCCGGCGCTGGTCGCACCCGAGTCGAAACTGCGCCGGGTCGCCGCGGAGGCAGGCATCAGCCTCGACGGCTGCGAGATCGTCGATGTGCCGCACAGCCACGCGGCGGCCGCGCGCGCGGCGCAGCTCGCCTGCCAGGGCAGAGTCGAAGCGCTGATGAAGGGCAGCCTGCACACGGACGAACTGCTCGGCGCGATCGTCGCGCCGGACGCCGGGCTGCGCACCGCGCGCCGCATCACCCACTGCTTCGTGATGGAAACGGCGGCCTACCCGCGGCCCTTCAGCATCACCGCTGCGGCCGTCAACATCGCACCCACGCTCGAGGAGAAGGCCGACATCGTGCGCAACGCGATCGACCTCGCGCACGTGATCGGCGTCGAGCTGCCGAAGGTGGCGATCCT
>JAKORH010000295.1 GCA_029777935.1 Pseudomonadota bacterium | reverse complement strand
TCGACGCACTGGCCGCCGACGTAGGCGAGCGAATCGATCACGTGCGCCTTGATCTCGAGCAGCCCGAGTTCGAAGACCTGGAACAAGCCGACCGGACCGGCGCCGACGATCACGGCGTCGGTCTCGATCGGCGGCCTGGCTTCGATGTGGCCGGGGATCTCGGCCTTCGGTTCTTTCACGGTGGCGTCCATGGAGCGGCAGCGGGACTCTTGCAGCCGCGATTTTCGCCGATCCGGGCGGGACGCGCACGAGCGTGCGCTCTGAGCTGTCGCCCCGGCGGAGGCCGGGGCCCAATTTGACGCGCCTGAACTTGGGCCCCGGCCTTCGCCGGGGCGACGGCCTACGTCAAGCCCGCGCGTAGCTCAGGGCTATCGCTTCTTCTTCTCCTCGTCCGGCGGCGCGCGGCCGCTCTTGGCCAGTTCCTCGCGCTGCTCGCGCATCTTTTGCGTCAACTGGCGCAGGCGCGCGTCGACTTCCGACAGCACGTAGAAGTCGGCGTCGTTGGCCTTGCGCGCCGACTGCAACTGGTCGATCGCCGCAGGCAGCGAGCCCTTCAGCAGGTACATCTCGGCAGTGGCCTGGTGCTGCAGCGTCTTGTGGCCGAGCGCCGCGAAGCTGCGCGCCAGCAGTTCGTAGTACTGCGGCTCGCTGTGCGGCAGCGCGAGCTGTTCGCGCAGGAAGGCGACCGCGGGCTCGTCCTGACCGCTCTTCTGCAGCAGGTCGACGTAGTTCATCGCCGTCAGGCGCGAGATCGGAAAGCGCACGGTGGCATCGCGCGCCATGCGCACCGCGTCGGCACGCTCGGTGTCGGTCTTCGCGGCGGCGTAGCGCGCGTCGGCGACGATCTTGTCCAGCATCGCCGCGGGCGTGCGCGCCAGCCGGCGCGCGGTCTGCGCGTACTGGAGCGCGACCGCCGGCTGGTTCAGCTTCAGCGCTGCCACCGCGGCGCCGTAGTTGGCGGCCGCCTCCGACGGCGTGCTGTGGTTCGCGAGCTGGCCCTTGAAATAGTCGAGCGCGTCGCGCGTGCCCTGCACCGAGTCGTCCTGCAGCACGCGCAGGCGCGCGCGCACGAGCTGGAAGTCGAGGCTGTCCGGATGGGGATGCGGCTTCAGTTCCCGCACGCGGGTCTGGATGTCGGCGATCCGCTCGACCGTCAGCGGGTGCGTGCGCAGGTACGCGGGCGCGGCGCTCTCGTAGATGCGCGAGCCCTGCTGCAGCCGGGTGAAGAACGTCGCCATCGCGGTCACGTCGAAGCCGGCGCCGTTCAGGATCTGGAACCCGACGCGGTCGGCCTCGCGCTCGGCCTCGCGCGAGAAGTTGAGCTGCTGCTGGATCGCCGCCGCCTGGCCGGCCGCGATCGCGGCCTCGGTCATCTGCCCGCTGCTCGACGAGCCGCTGCGCGCCGCGAGGATCGCGAGCAGCAGCGCGCCGAGCGCGATCATCCCGCTGTCGCGCTCCTTGGCGATCATGCGCGCGATGTGCCGCTGCGCGACGTGGCCGATCTCGTGCGCCAGCACCGCGGCCAGCTCCGACTCGCTCTGCGCGGTCAGGATCAGGCCAGTGTGCACGCCGATGAAACCGCCCGGCAGCGCGAACGCGTTCATCATCGGGTCGCGCACGAAGAAGAAATTGAAATCGGTGTAGCGGGCAGGACTGGCGGCGACCAGCTTGTAGCCGAGATTGTTCAGGTACTCGGTCGAGTCCGGATCGTCCATGTACTGCGGATCCTGGCGCGCCTCGCGCATGATCGCCTCGCCGAGCTTGCGCTCGGCCGCCGGCGACAGGTCGTCGCCGCCGGCCTCGCCGAGCGAGGGCAGGTCGTTCAGCTGCGCGCGCGCGACCGGAATCAGCGCGGGCTGGACCGACAGCGCGGCCGCCACAGTGAGCGAGACGAAGCGGGAGGCGAGACTGGACACACAACGGGCGCCGGCCGGCGCAGGGCAGATACGGCTCGTATGATAGTCAGCCGGCGGGATCGTTCCCCGAGCATGGTTGTAACCGAAAGTGATATGACTTCACTGACATGGGTTCACTGACGCATTTCGACGCTGCCGGCCAGGCGCACATGGTCGACGTCGGCGACAAGGCAGTCACGCACCGCGTGGCCGTCGCTTCCGGCGCGATCCGCATGCAGCCGCTGACGCTCGACCTGATCCGCTCCGGCACGTCGAAGAAGGGCGACGTGCTGGGCGTGGCGCGCATCGCCGCGATCCAGGCCGCGAAGAGGACCTCCGAACTGATCCCGTTGTGCCACCCGCTGGCGATTACGCGCATCGCGGTCGATTTCACGCTCGACGAGGCGGCAAGCCGTGTCGAATGCCGCGCGCAGGTGGAAACGCGCGGCCAGACCGGCGTCGAGATGGAGGCGCTGACCGCCGTGCAGGTCGGACTGCTGACGATCTATGACATGTGCAAGGCGGTCGACCGCGGCATGGTGATCGACAACGTGCGGCTGCTGGAGAAGCGCGGCGGCAAGAGCGGCGATTGGGTGGCGCCGTAGCCAGGAAGAACGCTCGTCGCCCCGGCGAAGGCCGGGGCCCAATTTCTAGCGCTGCAAATTGGCTCCCGGCCTCCGCCGGGACGACGGGCGTCAGATGACGTTGCGCTCGAGCAGCGGCGCGCGATCAACGATCCGCTGCGGCGACAGCGGCGCCAGGTCGAGCGTCCGATAGGCACCGGTCGCGATCAGTTCGGCGAGCGCGCGGCCCACGGCGGGTGCCTGCTGCAGGCCGTGACCGGAGAAGCCGCAGGCGGTGAACGCGTTGTCGCAGCCGGGGATGCGGCCCACGAGGCCGTTCTGGTCGAAGGTGTTGAACTCGTAGTAGCCGGCCCACGTGTTGACCATGCGCAGTCGCTCGAACGCGGGCACGCGCCGCGCGAGATGCGGCCAGATCACGTCCTCGAAGATTCCGTGGTCGATCGCCTCCAGCGGCGCATCGTCGATGTCGTCGCCGCGCGGCGGCGCACCGCCGATATAGCCGCGTCCCTCGGGGCGGAACCACACGCCGCTCGGGTCGATCACCAGCGGACAGGCATCGAGCTGCGCCGGCGAGTCGAACACGAACACGTCGCGCTTGCGGGCGGCCACCGGAAGCTCGAAGCCGAGTTGCGCTGACAGCGGCGCCGACCACGCGCCGGCGCACAGCGCGATCGCGTCGCATGCGATCGCGGCACCGTCGCCGCACTCGACCGCGAGCACCCGCGCGTCGCGCACGCGAATCCCTGCGACCTCGCGCGGCTCGAAGCGCGCGCCGAGCGCCTGTGCCTTGCGCCTGAACGCCTGCAGCACCGCGTAGCCGTCGAACCAGCCTTCACCCTCGAGCCCCAGCGCGCCGAGCGCGATGCCATCGGTGGCGAGCCACGCGAAATGCGCGCGCAGTTCGGCGGGCGTGAGCAGCGACACGCGCGCGCCACAGCCGCGCTGCACGCGATGGTTGTCGCGCAGCACCGCTTCGCCCGCGCTGCTGGCGAGGTAGAGATACCCCGGCTCGCGCAAGGCGATGTCGACCGGCGCATCGGCGCGCAGTTCGGCGTCGATGTGGCGATAGAACTCGAGGCTCGCCTGCGACAGCCGGATATTGATCGGGCACGAGAACTGCTGCCGGATCGAACTCGCCGACAATGCGCTCGACGCGCGCCGGTACGTGGGATCGCGTTCGAGCACGAGCGCGCGCACGCCGTGATCGCGCGCGAGGAAGAACGCGGTCGCCGCACCCATCACGCCGCCGCCGATCACGACGACACGCTGCTCGCCGCTCATACAATGCGTCCCATGCTGCGATTCTATTCAGCGAGCGATGTGGCGCGCGCACTCGACTACCGTGACCTCGTCGATGCGCTGGCCGATGCCTTCGCGCGCGGTGCCGAGGTGCCGTTGCGCCATTCGCACGCGCTGTCGGCGCAGGATGCGCTGCTGCTGATGCCGGCGTGGTCGTCGACCGCGCTCGGCGTGAAGCTGGTGACGGTCTTCCCCGGCAACTCCGCGCGCGCCGGCGCGACCGTCAACGCGATCTACGTGCTGCTCGACCGCGCGAGCGGGGCGCCGCGCGCGATCATCGACGGCGAGGAGCTGACGCTGCGCCGGACCGCGGCGGCCTCGGCCCTCGCGGCGCGCCATCTGGCGCGCACTGACGCGTCGAACCTGCTGCTGGTCGGCAGCGGGCGGCTGGCGCCGTACATGGCGCGCGCGCACTGCGCGCTGCGGCCGCGCATCGCGCGCGTGCGCGTGTGGGGCCGCACCGACCAGCACACGCAGACCACTGCGCAACTGCTGCGCGACGACGGTCTGCCGGCCGAGGTCGCCGCCGATCTCGAAGGCGCGGTGCGCGACGCGCACATCATCACTTGCGCCACCACGTCGACGCGCCCGCTGGTGCACGGCGCGTGGCTGGCGCCGGGAACGCATCTCGATCTGGTCGGCGGCTTCCGCCCCGCGATGCGCGAGACCGACGATGCCGCGGTCGCGCGCGCGAAGCTGTACGTCGACACCTACGCCGGCGCGCTCGCCGAGGCCGGCGATCTGGTCGAGCCGATGCAGCGCGGCGTGATCACGCGCGCGAGCGTCGTGGCGGAGCTGGCGGAACTCGTGCGCGGCGACAAGCCCGGCCGCGCAAGCGCCGACGAGATCACGCTGTTCAAGAGTGTGGGCACGGCGCTCGAGGATCTCGCCGCGGCGGAACTCGTGATCCGCGATCTCTGACGCGCAATCCGCAATCCGCCTGCTAAGCCTTCGGCGGCTGCGTATCGATGAACGACGGCCGTGCCGCCAGCTTGTCGTACAGCTTGGCGAGGTTGCCGTACTGGCTGCGCCAGTCGATGTGCGGAAAGCGGAAATCGAGATAGCCGAGCGCGCAGCCGGCAGCGATATCGGCCAGCGAGTAGCCGTGGCCGTTGCACCACGGCTTGTCGTTCAGGCCGAGCGACAGCGCCTTCAGCCCCGCGTGTACCTTGCCCATCTGGCGGTCGACCCACTTCTGCGACTGCTGCTCCGGCGGACGCAGCGTCATTTCGAGCCGGGCCAGGATCGCCGCATCGAGCATGCCATCGGCCAGCGCCTCCCAGGTGCGCACCTCGGCGCGCTCGCGGCCGGCGGCGGGGATCAGCTTGCCGAGCGGCGTCATCGTGTCCAGGTATTCGACGATCACGCGCGAATCGAACACCGCGCCGCCGTCCTCCATGATCAGGCACGGCACCTTGCCGAGCGGATTGGATTCCTGGATGCGCGTGTCGGGCGACCACACATCCTCGAACTCGATCTGACAGTCGATGCGCTTTTCCGCCATCACGATGCGCACCTTGCGCACGTACGGGCTGGTGAGCGAGGCGATCAGTCGCAGGCCCTTGGACACTTTCAAGGCTTTTCCGTAGAGGTGTTCTCGTTGTGCGAATCAGTATATCAACGCACTCGCACGGGAACGGAAACCGCACGCGCGCGCAGGGCCCGCGTCGCGGCGCGACGACACCGACTGTTAGACTCCGCGCACGCCTTTGGTGCGTCCGGCCTGCTTTTCCCATGGACGTTTCGCTCGAACTGTCGCCGCTGACCGCGCTGTCGCCGCTCGACGGCCGCTACAGCTGCATCACCGCGCCGCTGCGCGACGTGTTCTCCGAGTACGCGTTCATGCGCGCGCGGCTGCGCGTCGAGGTCGAGTGGCTGATCGGCCTGTCCGACCTCGGCCTGCCCGAGCTGGCGGCGCTGCCCGACCCCGCGCGCGAACGCCTGCGCGCGCTGGTGCGCGATTTTTCCGTGGCGGACTGCCAGGAGATCAAGGCGATCGAGGCGCAGACCAACCACGACGTCAAGGCGGTCGAATACTGGATCAAGGGCCGGGCGGGCGACGTGCCGGCGCTGGCGGCCGCAACGGAGTTCGTGCACTTCGCCTGCACGTCGGAGGACATCAATAACACCGCGCATGCGCTGATGCTGCTGCAGGGCCGCTTCGTGCTGCAGGACCGGCTGCGCGCGCTGCAGTTCAAGCTGCGGGAACTCGCGCATGCGCACGCCGACCTGCCGATGCTGGCGCGCACGCATGGCCAGCCGGCCTCGCCCACCACCGTCGGCAAGGAATTCGCCAACTTCACCGTGCGGCTGGCTTCCGCCATCGATGCGATCGCGCGCGTGCAGTTCCTGGCCAAGATGAACGGCGCGGTCGGCAACTACAACGCGCACCTCGCCGCGTATCCGCACGTCGACTGGGAGCGCTTCGCGCGCGGCGTGGTGGAGGGACTCGGCCTGGCCTTCAACACGCACACGATCCAGATCGAGCCGCACGACTGGATGGCGGAGCTGTTCGATGCGATCGCGCGCGCCAACACGGTGCTGCTCGATCTCGATCGCGACGTCTGGGGCTACATCGCGCTCGGCTACTTCAGGCAGAAGCTGAAGGACGGCGAGGTCGGCTCGTCCACGATGCCGCACAAGGTCAACCCGTTCGACTTCGAG
The DNA here is from genome assembly GCA_029777935.1 of Pseudomonadota bacterium. The sequence continues at coordinate 255 of JAKORH010000295.1, read as the reverse complement.
AACTCCGAGGGCAACCTCGGCCTGGCCGACGCGCTGCTGCGGCATCTGGCCGAGAAGCTGCCGGTGTCGCGCTGGCAGCGCGACCTGACCGATTCGACCGTGCTGCGCAATCTCGGCGCCGCGTTCGGGTACTGCGTGGTCGCCTACGACGCGTGCCTGCGCGGGCTGAACAAGCTCGAGGTCAACGCGCCGCAACTGGTAGCCGATCTCGCCGATGCGTGGGAAGTGCTGGCCGAGCCGGTGCAGACGGTGATG
>JAKORH010000294.1 GCA_029777935.1 Pseudomonadota bacterium | reverse complement strand
GGCGTCGACCATCACCGGCGCGCCGCATGCATAGACCTGAAACGCGGAAAGGTCGGGCAGGTCCTCCATCACCGCGCGATGGACGAATCCGGTGCGGCCGGTCCACGCATCCTCGGAGCTGGCGTCCGACAGCACCGGCACGTATCTGAAGTTGGGCTGGTCGCGCGCCCATTTCTCGGGAGCCGCGGGCAGATACAGGTCACGCCGCGTGCGGCAGCCCCAGTAGAACACGACGGGACGCGCCGGACGATCCGGCTCGTCGCGGTTCAGCCGCTTATGGAAGATGTGCTCGGCGATCGCCTTGATCGGCGCGAAGCCTGTGCCGCTGGCGAGCAGCACGATCGGCCGCGCGTTGTCCTCGCGCAGGAAGAACGTGCCGAGCGGCGCTTCGATGCGCAGGATGTCGCGCTCCCTTACCGGCGGCTGCTTCACACCGAACAGCGCGTCGGTGAACGCGCCGCCCGGCATGTGGCGGATGTGCAGCGCGAGCTTCTCGTCCGCGTGCGGCGCGGTCGCGATCGAGTAGCTGCGGCGGCTGCCGTCCTTCAGGATGAAGTCCAGATACTGCCCGGCGCGATACTGCAGGCGCTCATTGGCGGGAAGCTGCAGCGACACGATCGCCACGTCCGGCGCGGCGCGCTCGATGCCGACGATCCGGCACGGCATCTTGCGGATCGGGATGTCGCCGAATCCGGTCAGGATGCGCGCCTCGATCACGACGTCGGTCCGCGGCCGGCTGCAGCACACGAGCAGTTTGCGCGCGGCCTGTTCACCGGCCGACAACGCCGACGAGGAATGCGTGCCCTGTTCCCATTCGCCTTCCACGCCCTGCGCCTTGCAGGTGCCGCAAGCTCCGCTGTGGCAGCCGTATGGCAGGCCGACGCCGCTTCTCAGCGCCGCGGCGAGGATCGTCTCGCCGTCGTCGACGGTGAACTCGCGGCCGGACGGCCGGACTGTGACCTTGTAACTCATAGAATCGCTTGATGGAAGAACGAGCGCCCGCGGAACGTCGGTCGCGCGGGCGCTGTCGTTTCGGGGCGCCGCGCCTGCTGATCGTCGGCTGCGGCGACGTTGGCCTGCGGATTGTCGCACGACTGTATCAGCGTTATCGCATCGTCGCGCTCACGTCCTCGCCCGCGCGGCGCTTGGCGCTGCGCGCCGCCGGTGCGCTTCCGATCGTCGGTGATCTCGACCACCGCGGCTCGCTGGCGCGCATCGCACCGTTCGGCGCGCGCGTGATTCACCTCGCGCCGCCGCCAGACCGCGGCACCCGCGATCCGCGCACGCTGCATCTGCTCGCCGCGCTGCGGTCGGTGCAGCGCCTCGTGTACATCAGCACCACCGGTGTGTACGGTGATCGCGCCGGCGCGTGGATTGACGAAACGGCACCGGTCGCGCCGCTCAGCGACCGTGCGGTCCGCCGCATCGACGCGGAGCGCGCGGCGCGCGCCGCGGGCGCAAGCGTGCTGCGCGCGCCGGGCATCTACGCGCGAGATCGCCTGCCGCTCGAGCGCCTGCGCGCCGGAACACCGGCGCTCGCGCCCGACGACGACATGTACACGAGCCACATCCACGCCGACGACCTCGCGCGCATCGCAATCGCGGCCCTCGATCGTGGACGCAAGGCGCGTGTCTACAACGCAGTCGACGATTCGCGACTGAAGATGGGCGAGTACTTCGATCTCGTCGCCGACCGCTGCGGCCTGCCGCGCCCGCCGCGGCTGCGGCGCGCGGAGTTGCAGCGCGCGGTGCCGCCGGCGATGTTTTCGTTCATGAGCGAATCGCGGCGGTTGACGAACGACCGCATGAAGCGCGAGCTTCGCATCCATCTACGCTGGCCCACCGTCGGCTCCGCTCTCGAAGCACAACGGCCCTGAGCACGTTCGCGCGCCGGTGCAAATCGCGCTGCGGCGGCAAAGCACGGTCGCCGACAGGTCGCCCGGACTCGGCAGCGGAGCCGAGCATGACCGCGAACGGACGACCGCGATTGCTCGCACCCCGGACCGGCCGAATCAACTGAATTCCGGACTGCGCTATCAGCCACTTGCAGCGCGAGTCCACACGCCCTGCTCCTGCAGCGCGCCGACGTTCGCCGGGTCGGCACCGCGCGAGCAAAGTTGCGCGACGACGTTGCGCGCGGGGCGCGTCGCCCAGTGTGTCGTCGCCAGCTTCAGACCGGTGAACATCTCGATATCGGCGGCGACCTCGTCGTAACCGAGCATCCAGCGCTCGGCGGAGAGCGCAGACAGGCGGCCGTTGAACTCGTGAATCTTCAGGCGCCCGTGTCGATCGCGCTGGCACTGGACGTTCAGCGGTCCCCGCCAGCCGAGCCGGGAAAACACCTGCCCGCAGCGTGTCGCCAGCGCCAGGGTCTCGGCTTCGCGGTTGGGCTCCACATGGCGAGCTCGAAACGCCTGGCGGTTGTAGGTGGCGAACGTCGCCAGATGCTCGCTGGCCGGGGTAAACATCAGCTGGATTTCATGCTTCAAGCCATGCAGCGTGTAGAAGAGCGGAAAGCCGTCCACTTCGATCGAATGCTTGAACGACCGAAAGGTCTCGGGATCGCCCAGGTATTCCTGCACCACGTAGTTCGGCCGCGCCAGCGCACGTTCGAGCTGCGCGACGTTCTCGAGCAGGAAGATTCCACGCGAACTGAATCCGTCGCGCGGCTTGGCGACCAGTGGGAAGCCGGCATGCTCAGCGAACTGCCGCGGTGACTCGGAACCGCCGGCAATGATCGACTCGGCACATGGCAGGTCGTGCTCCCTGCAGAACAGGTAGGTGTTCCACTTGTCATCCATCGCGCGCCCGACCTTCGAAGGTCCGCACAGTGCCTTGGGCCACACCTCGGGATGAGCCTCGGCGAGCTCGCCCAGCACGGCGACGTCGTCGTCGCGGCACGGGATCACGAGGTCCACCTTCTCGTCGCAGATGATCCTGTACACGCGCTCCTTGAACTCGGCCGGCTCCTTGGCCGTGGGCGGCACCAGGAACACCTTCTCGTACTCCCACAGACCAGGATCGTCACTGATGCTGGACGTCGCGATCATGCGCAGCGGCCCGCATCGTCCACGCAGCGCCGTGAGCACGAACTGCGCAACCTGGCTGCCACCCGAGAGAAACAACAAGCACTTCATCTGGACGCCCTCGACACGGTTACGGAGGCCGGGACCGATGGTCATGCCGCGCCCGGCGTGAGCACGCAGGCACGGTCCACTCCCCTGGTTTCGATAAGTATCCCGGCGCCCGCCGGCGGCGGTCAACCGGAAGCGTGATACCGATGACGGCCGCGCGCCGCACCGGTGGCCCATCGACGCCGCGACATTCAGCGCGCCTGGGCCTTGCCGTAGGTTCCCATCGTCGCGCGCATGGCCGCAATCTCGTCACGGACCGTCGTGGCGAACTGCCCCGGCGCATCGATGACCGGCACGTAACCGAGCGCCTCGATCCGGCTGCGCAGTGCCGGCAAGCGCACGATGGTCTGGTAGGCATCCTCGAGGCGCTTCAATGCCTGCGGCGGAGTGCCGGCCGGCGCCAGCACTCCGTACCAGGCGCTGACGACGGACCTGGGGAAGCCCTGTTCGGCAGTCGTCGGGACTTCCGGCACCCTCGCCGCACGATGCGGGCTCGCGATCGCCAGGATGCGCAGTCTGCCCGCCTGCGCCTGTTCGGCGAGCACCGCGATTTCGTTGAAGAGGACGTCGACGCGACCGGCCAGCACATCCGGAACTGCGGAACTGATGCCGCGGTATTCGACAGCGAGCATGTCGACCGAAGCCTCGCGAAGGAAGCTTGCCATGCCGAGGCCTGTCGTCGTCGCGGCACCCAGCGACACGTAGGTGAGAACTCCTGGACGGGCGCGGGCGAGCTCCGCCAGTTCACCCATCGTTCGGGCGGGCACTCCCGCGTTGACCGCAAATCCATACTGCACCTGCGCGAGTCGGCCGATCGGCACGAAATCCTTTATCGGGTCATAGCGCAGGTCCGGCTCCATGACTGCCGCGACGACCAGATTGCTGGCGCCGGCGACTAGCAGTGTGTAGCCGTCCGGCGTTGCGCGCGCCACGGCTTCGGCGCCGATCCGGCCCCCTGCGCCCGGGCGGTTCTCCACGGCAACCGCGACGCCCAGTTCATTCGACAGGGCGTGAGCCAGCAGGCGTGACACGTTGTCGGTCGCGCTGCCAGCCTGTTGACCGGCCACGATGCGGATAGGCTGCTGCGGCCAGGGGCGCGTCTGGGCCGCAGCGCCGGCCACGGCGGCAATCAGCATCGCCATCGCGATGCCCGCGTGCCGCAAACCGGCAAGACAAGGCAGGGGCTTTCGTATCCGGGACATGGCAACGACGGGGGAGCTGCGCGAGGACGCACGACGAAGACATCGGCGTGCCGATCGAAACATCGCATTCTTGCATGCAACGCGGTCGATGCGCAGCGAGGTCTGTGGGTTGCGCCCACGCTGCGGCCGGAGGGCAGGCCCCTGCAGCGCTGCCGCCGCCACTTGGTGGCAGTCAATTCCCGCCAGCAACCAGCCGCCGCCATCCGATTCATCAACCGAGCCGCCCTTTGCCGGCGCAAACAAGCGCCGCTCTCAAAGCCTCGACGACCCGCCCGAGGTCGTCAGGCGACAACCGGGTGTGAAACGGCAGCCCTAGCAACGTCGTGGCGAGTGCCTCGGTCGTCGCCAGCACACTGCCGCCATCGGCACCGATTCGCGACATTCCCTCGAACGCCGGCTGTTCATGCAGGGGCGGAAGATACCAGCGACGCGTCTCGATACCTTCTTCCGCAAGAAGTGCCGCGACGGCGCCCGCGTCGACCGGCACCTGCACGCAGAGCGTGGCGGGCGGCACCTCCGCACCCGCCTGCAACCGCACACCGGGGACGTCGGCGAGAAGGCGCAGATATTCCCGGTGCATTGCGCGCCGGCGTTCCTGCACATCGCTCCAGCGCCGCAGCTGCGCGAGTCCGACCGCGGCGGCGTACTCGCTCAGCTTCGCATTCGTTCCTCCGCCGGACTGGATGACCGATTTCTCGAAGCCGAAGTTCGCCAGCCGCCGAATCCGCTTGACCAGCGCGTGATCGAAGCTCACGAACAGGCCGCCCTCGCCGATCCCCATCGGCTTGGTGGCGTGCAGACTGAACGCCCAATGCATGCTTCGGCCCGGCGCCTGGACGCCCAGCGCGCCCGCGGCGTCGGCCAGGACCGGCACGCCCGTCTCGGCGATGAATGTATCCCACGCGTCGGCTGGCAGCGACAGGCCGAATGCCGCCACCGGCATGACGAGGTCGATCCGCTCGCGCGCGAGCGCTTCGCGCGCGATGGCCGGCGTCAGCATCCAGGTGCGGTGGCAGACGTCCGCGAGCACCGGCACCGCCCCGCAGCGCATGACCGCGAGCGCGG
>JAKORH010000293.1 GCA_029777935.1 Pseudomonadota bacterium | reverse complement strand
GTAGCGTCCAGAGCTCGGTACCGCTGGGCGCGTCCCACACGCGCAACGTGCCATCGGCCCCGCCGGAGAGCAGACGCGCGCCGTCCGGCGACCAGGCGCAGGCCCATATCCCTCCCGCATGGCCGCGCAGATAGCGCAGCGCGTACGACGCGCGGGACGCATGCGCTTCCCGCAGCGGGAAAGCGGGAGCGGAGGGAAACGGCGCGATTTGCGCTTGCTCGAAGGCGGCGCCGCTATCCGCCGTCGGAGTGACGTCGCAGAGGAGAAACTCCGGCCGGTAACCGTGCGCGGCGCGCCATTGCGCGCCGTTGAGCAGCGTTGCGCGCCAGATCGTCGCCGTGCACTCGGCTGCCGACCAGTCGCTGCCGTTCGCTTCGCAGCCGAGGAAGTTGGCTTGCGCGAGTTGGCAGCCGACGAAGCGGGCGCCGGTCAGGCATACACGATCGAAGACCGCGCGCCGCAAGCTCGCGCCGCTGAAATCGGCGCCGCCGAGGTCGAGAGTTGACCCGGCGCCGGGCGAAACGAAGCGCCAGCCGTCGAGCGGCGCGCCGGCAAGCACCACGCCGCGCAGCGACGGCGCCGGCCAGCCGTGTTCGTGCGCGCGCAATGCGTACGCGAGCAGCAGTTCGCTGGTCTGCGGCAGATACGACGACCGCCAGGCCTGCAGCGTGGCGAGCAGCGCCGGTTGGGTGGTGTCGAGCGCTTCGGCGAGCATCTGGCCGAGAAAAGCGAGCGTTTCGTCGCTCGGCCGCCTGATCGCCCAGCGCTGGCGATCGTCGTCGACGATTGCGGCGAACAGGTAATCGGCGAGGAAGAATTCGAGCAGCGAGGTGTGCGCGAAGCGGAAGACGCTGCCGCCGCTGCCGTCGATGCGCGCCAGGAAGGTCGCGTTGCGCAGGTCTTCTTCGAGCTGGTCGGGGTGCAGGCGCGCGTAGCGGCGCTGCAGGTCGGGCTGGCCTGCGAGCCAGGCGTGGAACCAGCGCTCGATCTGCTCGGCCGGCAGGCCGCCGTCGCCGCTCTGCCAGAGGTAGGCGGCGAGGTGGCGCGCGAGCAGCAGCTTGTGCTCCGGACGCAGGTGGTGCTTGCCGCCGTCGCGCTCGAGCCAGCGCCGCACCAGGCGGCGGTAGAGCGACACGCCATGTACCGCTTTGCCGGCCAGACGCTCGTGCTCGATTTCGGGGATGAATTCGGCGACCAGGCGCAAGGTGTACGGGCGCTGCGCCAGTTCGCTCAGGTTGTGCACCGAGCGCACGGTGGCCAGCAATTGCTCGACGTCGGTTCCGGGCAGCGCCGCGGCGAGGTAGTGCTGCACCTGTTCTTCGTCGAGCGGCAGCAGAACCAGCGCGCGGTAGGCAGCGGCGCGCTGTTCGCCGCGCTCCTGGCCGGTGAAATGATTCTGCTGTTCGCGCAGCGTGCGGAAAAACTGCGTGCGGCAGGAGATCAGCCGCTTGAACGTGCAGCGTGCGCGACTCGCTTCGTGCTGACGCGTCAGCGGGCGCAACAGCTCGCGGGTGAAGGTTTGCCCGTCGGCTTCGGTCAGCCGGTTGAGCGCTTCGTCGAGGCCGTCGAAGATGACGACGGCGCCGGCTTCGAGCCAGCGTTCGAAGTCGGCGTAGCGATAGGTTTCGCCGCTCTCCGGCAAATCCCAGCCGCGCGCGATGCACTCCTCGACGATCTCGCCGAGCGTCGGCACGCGCCGATCGAGCCCGGTGACGTTGCGCAGGTCGAAATAGAGCGGCAGCGGCAGCGTCGTATCGCGCATGCGGCGTTGGTCGAGCACGTGCGCCAGCCGCTGGCAGGTGACCGTCTTGCCCATGCCGTATTCGCCGAGCAGCGCGAAGAGCGGCGGCGATTCACGCTCGTCGACCCAGCGCAGCACGAAATCCATCGCGTCGACGTCCGAGCCTTGTTCGTCCGCGGCGGCGACGGCGTCTTTTTCCATGCTCGTATGACGACCCAGCGCGTCGTCGATCAGTCGCTCGTCATCGATTGCGCTGTAATCGCGCAGGCCCATGCTTCTCGCCGGCGGCAGACGCGCGGCATGCCTTGCCGGCGACGTTGACCGCGATGCCGGCGTAGTCGACAGCGGCGCATAGAGGCTGCCGAGGCTCAGCGCCGAGTGGACAACGTAGGCGGCATGTTCTGCGGCGATGCACTGGTCGCGCTCCTTGTGCGGGCCGTGCTTGTTGCCGTCGCCCCAGTCGCAGATCGCCTTGACGACGATCCAGTCGGTCTTGTGCCGGTCGGCGGCGAGCTGAATGCCAACCGCTTCCATCTCGCCGCCGATCGCCTCCGGCTCGATGCGCCGCAGGTCGTCGCGGTAGTCGCGGTTATCGACCAGCTTGTTGCCCGAGAGCAGCGTGCCGAAACGCAGCTTCGGCCAGGTGAGACAGGCGTTCGCGTCGGCCTGCTTGCCCGGGTCGAGATGCCGGAAGCGCTGCTGAAGCGCCGGCGAGGTGGGCGGTTTGTCGCTGCGCAGCGTGAAAGTGCCGTTCGGCTCCTGACGACCGAGTTCGTAGCCGCGGACGCTTTCGGCGATGAGAACGTCGCCGATCGCCTGTTTCTGCGGATTGACGCCGAAAGCAATGCCGACGGCGATGATCGCCTGCGGTTTCCAGGCGGCGATCGCGTCATAGGCCGCGTTCTGCGCCTCGCCTTCGCCTTGCGCGCTGACGCGCAGCACGACACGCATGCCGCCGTGTTCGCCGAGCAGGTAATAGCTCATGCCGTCGCGCGTTTCGGTCGGCGGTTGCGTGGCGCCATGGAATCGGCGAATGACGGCGGTGGTTTCGTTGTCGTTGCAGGTGATCAGGACGACCAGCGGCAGATCGCCGGCCGGAATGCCGCGCTGATCGGTGACCAGTTGCGCCGGCCGGAATGCCGCGCTGATCGGTGACCAGTTGCGCCGGCGGGATGGCGTTCAGCTCGCTGGTGGCGGCGAGCGCCGGCCCAGGCGGCGGCCCGGCGAACCAGAGCCAGCGCTTTTCGGCGCCGCCTTTCTTGTCGGCGGTGATTTCAAGGCGCAAGTCGATTCCCTGTGTGGAGGCGGCGTCGTTGAGCGTGCGCTGCAGCCGGTTGAGCGCCGCGTTGGCGCTCGCCGCCGTGCTCAAGGGGAACAGTTCGGCATGGATGCGTGCGACCTGGGCACGATGCCCGGAATCGGCGATCGCCAGCAGCTTCTCGGCGTGCTCTCGGAGGCTCGCGGAAAGTTGAAGCCGAGCGAGCGCGGCACGTGCGTAGTAGGGAGAAAGGACGGCCATGGCGGTCTGGAAGAAGGATCGTGCGCAGATTTTAGGCCGGCGGCGGCGCGAAGGCAAGGCAATATTGTTTGATATGTTTGAATTGAGCTTGTTTGATGAGCGGCGTCGGTCATCGTAATCCCCAGCCGCTACCGGGGCACGTAGCGAAGAAGCCGATTACGGCACTGGAAGAAACGTCCGCACGGACACAATCAGCAGCGCGTAACAGCAGGTCTTATCTGCTTACTGCGACTCTTTATTCCTGGCAAGCGCCGTTCTCAGCAAACGAATTTCTTCGCGCAGCGCGCCGAGTTCAGCGTGGATGTCTTTGTCGGAAAAGGCACTCAGCTTGTCCGCTGCGCCGCCAACGGACTGCTCTTCTTCCTGAACATCCTGCATCGCATTTACGATGATGGCGATGAACAAATTGAGCATGGTGAATGTCGCCACCAGGATGAAGAAGATGAAGAACAACCAGGCAAGTGGGAAGCCGACAGACAAAGGTGGACGAGCGGCAGACAACCGCCGTTTTGTCGAAGGTGTGTTGTTCATGGCCCGCACCGGTTGCCCTTGGCGAGATTTGCCCCCGAGGTTTGGGAATTGGCACTCCGTGTATGTCCGTTTCGCTCGCTGGGAAGTCGGCGGCGTCTGGTCTCGGGTTGCCGAAGCCCTCCGGGGAGAGGCGGATCTAGAGGAGTTGTTCATGGATACCACGATTGTTCGGGCCCACCAACATTCGGCGGGCGCTCGAAAAAAAACGGTGATGATCAGGCGATCGGTCGTTCGCGAGGCGGGCTGACCACCAAGATCCACGCCCGCGTCGATGCTTTGGGCAATCCCCTTCGCCTGATCGTGACCGGAGGACAGGTCGCCGATGTGACCCAGGGGGCGGCCTTGGTTGCCGGTATCCAAACCGCCGCGGTTACCGCCGACAAAGGCTATGACAGCGACGAGTTGGTCGAACCCATCGAGGCGACTGGGGCTCACGCCAACATTCCGCCCCGTAGCAATCGGACGAACAAACGTCCGGTCGATTGGC